>CP134604.1:1638888-1966666 GCA_021555105.2 Thalassospiraceae bacterium LMO-JJ14 | reverse complement strand
ATCGCCGCAAAGCCGATGTCGCCAGCGCCCAGGCCAGCCTGGAAACCAGCCGCGCCAGTATGCAGCTTTTGGAGCAGGAATTGAAACGGCTTGAGGGTCTGAAGGATTCCCCTGCCTTCTCGCCGGCACGTCTCAGCGACAAAAAGCAGGAAACCATCCGTGCCAAGAGCGAGGTCGGCGAAGCCAGTGCCAAATTGAAATCCGCCCAGGCCGAGTTGGAACTGGGCGAGATCGCCCTCGCCAACACCGTTATTCATGCCCCCTATGACGGGATCATCACGGAGCGTCATTCCGAGGCTGGGGCGTATCTTCGCGTCGGAGATCCCACCGTCACCCTGCTTGACGACAACAATCTTGAAATCGAGGCAGATGTCCCGGCAATCCGGATCGACGGTCTTGACCGGGGTCGCGAACTGAAGGCGGTCATGGAAGACGGCTCTGAACTGAAAGCCATCGTCCGCGCCGTGATCCCCGACGAAAACCCGCGCACACGGACCCGCCGCGTCCGCTTTGTTTCCGATTTCACCGGCCCTGTCCGCTCCAAGGCAGCCAATCAGACCGTGACCGTTTATGTTCCGGCCGGCGAAATCCGTGATGTCGTGACCGTCAGCAAGGACGCCATCCTGAATCGCGGTGGCACACAGCTTGTCGTGCTCAATGCCGACGGCAAGGCAACCTTTACACCGGTCAAGCTTGGCCAGGCGATCGGCCAGCGGTTTGTCGTTGAGAATGGCCTTAAGGAGGGCGACGAAGTCGTCATTCGGGGTAACGAGCGGCTGTTCCCCGGCGAGCCGATCAAAAACAGCAATACCCCGGCGGCAAAGGACAAAGCATCATGAACGGCTTGATCCGCTTATCGATTGAGCGGCCCATCGCCGTTCTGGCGGCGGTTCTGATGGTCGTCATGTTCGGTGCTGTTGCACTTGCCAAAATTCCGATTCAGCTGACACCTGACGTCCGCAAACCGATCATCAGTCTGGAAACGATCTGGCCGGGCGCCGCACCTGCTGAAATCGAACGCGAAATCACCAACGAGCAGGAAGAGGTCCTCAAGGGGATTGAAGGGCTTGAGGAGATATCCTCGGAAAGCCAGGACGGCCGCTCGCGCATTACGATGGAGTTCACCGTCGGTCAGGATATGAGCCGGGCACTTTTGCTGACTGCAAACCGTCTCGACCGCGTCAGCAATTATCCCGATGAAGCCGATCAGCCGTCGATCCGCACCGCCAGTTCGGAAGACAATCCGATTGCCTGGTTCGTGTTGGTACGGACCGGAGACAATGAACAGGCTATCCACACGTTCGGCGATTATGCCGAAGATGTCATTCAGGACCGCCTTGAACGGGTAACCGGTGTTTCACGTGTGAACATGTATGGCGCCGCCAATCGCGAGATGGTCGTCCGTGTCGACCCCAATGCCATGGCGCGTTATCGACTCACGGTGTCCGACGTCGTCGACACCATGCGTGCCGCAAACTCATCTGTTTCCGCCGGTGACGTCGATGAAGGCAAGCGCCGCTATATTGTCCGCACCGAAGGCGAATTCACGTCGCTCGAGGATGTCAAAAATGTCGTCATTCGCTCGCAAAGCGACGGCACCGGTGTCGGTGTTGCCCGTGTCACCGTCGGCGACATCGCGCAGGTGCTTTTTGATTACTCCGATCCGAGTGCACGTATTCGTGTGAACGGACGCCCTGCAATTGCCATCAACACCGTGCGTGAAACCGGCGCCAACGTGATTGAAACAATGGACGGCATCCGCGCCGCCATAACTGAGTTGAACGATAAACTTCTGCCGAGCCAGCAACTTCAGCTCATCCAGGTCTATGACGAGACGGTGTACATCGATTCCTCGATCAGTCTGGTGCAGCAGAACATCGTCATCGGCGGCCTGCTGGCCGCGTTTGTCCTTTTGATTTTCCTGCGCTCGGGCGGCGCAACGCTGATTGTCTCGATGGCCATCCCGGTATCCGTCATTGGTGCTTTTGTCGCCATGGCTTTCCTTGGCCGTTCACTCAACGTGATCTCGATGGCCGGCATTGCATTTGCCGTCGGCATGGTCGTCGATGCTGCGATTGTCGTGCTCGAGAATATCTTCAGATTGCGCGAAAAAGGCTATAGCCGTGTCGAGGCGTCATACCTCGGGGCCAAACAGGTCTGGGTCGCGGTCCTGGTGTCCGCGCTGACAACCGTCATGGTATTCATCCCCATTCTTGTCATGGATCTCGAGGTCGGGCAGTTGTTCCGCGATATCGCCGTGGCACTTTCGGTGTCGGTGATGCTATCGCTGTTGGTGGCTATCACGGTCATTCCGGCACTGTCGAAAAAGCTGCTCGGCGGTCCGGACGAACACAGCATTACGCGCCGTCGCATCCCCGGCATCGATAATATTGCCGAGGGCTTCCATGCATTCGTGATTGGGTTTACCCGCCGCGTCATCGCCAGCAAAATGCTTTCGATCGCAACCGTGCTGGTCCTTTGCAGTGCAGGCGCCTTTACCACATATGCCCTGCTTCCGAAGCTCGAATACTTGCCGGACGGCAATCGGAACCTGATCTTCGGCGTCGTTGCACCGCCACCAGGCTACAACCTCGACACCACGGAAGACATTGCCTCCAAATTCGAGGCCGAAATGATTCCGTTGCTGGCCGAGAATAACCCGGAAGGAAAACGTGCCGATGGCGCACCGCTGGTTGACCGGTTCTTCTTTGTCGCCACGCGCGGCATCACATTCCTGGGTGCATCGGCTTACGATCCGGATCGGGTCAAGGATCTGATCCCGATCCTCAAGTCGGCGGCCCTCAAGGAGCCGGGCACGTTCGGCCTTATTTCCCAGCGTTCGCTGTTCGGGCGCGGCATCGGCGGTTCGCGCTCTATTGAATTGAATGTGATGGGTGAAGACCTTGAAACCATCCTCGGCACTGCCGTACAGGCTGTCGGTCTGGTGGAGCAGGTCCTGCCCAGAAACGAAGGGACGCAATTGCGACCGAAACCCGGACTTGAACTGGGCGCGCCTGAAGTACGGGTTTATCCGAACCGGGTAAAACTGGCGGATAACGGCGTTACCGCGCGGCAACTTTCCGATACACTGGATGCATTCAACGACGGTCTGCGCGTTGCCGAGATTACCGTCGGCAACAAACGCATCGATCTGAAGATCAAGGGGCCAGATAATCAGGTAACGGAGACTCAGGGCATCAACTACCTGCCCGTTTCCACCCCTTCGGGCATCATTCTGCCTGCGAGTGAGCTTGCCGATATCGTTGTCACGTCGGGCCCTACGCAGATAAATCACCTGGAAAGACTCCGGACCGTGACGCTTGAAATTCGACCGCCGGATTCAGTCCCGCTGGAAACGGCTCTCGACACACTGCAAACAGGCGTCATTGATAAATTGCAGGCACAAGGACTGCCGCCGGGTGTCCAGTTGCGCATGACGGGAACGGCCGACAGCCTGAACCAGACCTGGGCGCATATGAAATTCGATCTGTTGATTGCCGTCGTTATTGTCTATCTGGTGATGGCCGTCCTGTTTGAAAGTTTCGTCTATCCGATGGTCATCATGCTGTCGGTGCCACTGGCGACAGCCGGCGGTGTACTGGGGCTGGCGGTGATGAACCAGTTCACGTTCCAGCCGCTCGACATGCTTACGCTATTGGGTTTCGTGATCCTGATCGGGATTGTCGTCAACAACGCCATTCTTCTTGTACACCAGACGCTTTATCATATGCGCGAGGAAGGTATGTTCGTTACCGACGCCATCATGGAATCCACCTCGAACAGGATCAGGCCGATCTTCATGTCGACGACGACAAGTGTCTTCGGCATGATGCCGCTGGTGTTATTCCCGGGTGCCGGATCGGAATTGTATCGCGGCCTTGGGTCGGTGGTCCTTGGCGGCTTGTCGCTTTCCGCAATTCTGACACTGGCAATCATTCCGCCGTTGATGTCGCTTTTCTGTGCCGCTGTCGAGCGCAACCGTGATGAGCGCATGCAGCGAAAGGCCGATCAGGACGCCGATGACCGCAAGAGCGGCCTTCCGGCTATCGAGGACAAATCAGCCGATAGCACGACGATTACCTCTCCGACACCGAACAAGCCCCAGGCTGAACCCAACGCTGCGGAATAAACGTGCTTATACATAATGTAAGGTTTGCCATCATCGGCGCGGGCATTGCCGGCGCTTCGCTCGCCTATCGCTTGTCAGAACAACTGGGCAGCGGCAGGGATATTCTTCTGCTCGAACGCGAAGACCGTCCCGGGTACCATTCAACGGGCCGCTCGGCCGCCGTTTATACCGAGACATACGGGCCACCGGTGATCCGTGCGCTGACGGCGGCTTCGCGGTCGTTCTTCGATGCTCCGCCGTCCGGGTTTGCCGACAATCCGCTGCTACATCCCTTGGGGCTCATGCTGATCGGCGGCGAACACCGGCGCGAAAAGGCAGACAATCTTTTCGAGCAATGCCGCGCCTTAACTCCCACTATTCAATATCTTGAAGGTGATGCCGTCAGTAACCTCGTCCCTGTATTGAAACCGGAATGGGCTGCCGTCGGTGTTCTCGAGCCTGACGCCATGTCCATGGACGTCGCGGCGATACACGAAGGCTATCTGAGAGGCTTCAAATCCAGAGACGGCGTCATCCTAACGGATGCGGGCGTCCTTGCTGCAGATTGCACTTCAGGCCTATGGCGCCTCGAAACGAGAAACAGCACCGTGAATGCCGAAGTCGTCATCAATGCATCCGGGGCCTGGGCCGACGAGATTGCCCAGATGGCCGGGTTGTCGCCGCTGGGGATCCAGCCGAAGCGGCGCACGGCGCTTGTTTTTCAGGCACCGAGCGAACACGACACTTCAACATGGCCGATGATCAACGACATCGACGAAACCTTTTATTTCAAACCGGATGCCGGGCGCATTCTTGCTTCGCCGGAAGAAGCGACACCGATGCCGCCATGCGATGTACAACCTGACGAGTACGATATCGCCGTCACTGTCGATCGCATCGAAAACGCGACGACGATGCAAATACGGCGGATCGACAACAAGTGGGCGGGGCTGCGGAGCTTCTTCGATGACGGCGTCCCGGCGCTGGGCTTCGACCCGCGGGCCAAGGGATTCTTCTGGCTCGCTGGGCAAGGCGGTTACGGCATCACGACATCGGACGCAATGGCCAGGCTTGCAACGCACCGGATTTTGAACATCCCCGACCCTGGCGAGGTAATCGACAAAGGTGTCGATCTCAGCGTGATATCACCGGCGAGGCTGGTGAAGTGAAGTACTTGATGCTGGCTGGATCTAGCTTCGCTTTTTCAGGGCAATAAAAAATACGCCGCCATCTTCATTATTGCTCACCAACTCATGGCCTGTCGTCGCACTATATATCTCGAAATCCTTTGGCGCTGCAGGATCGGTCACCTCGAGTTCCAGAACATCGCCGGGCATGAGATCCTTCATTTTCTTGTTCGCACGAAGGACCGGCAGCGGGCAATTGAGCCCTTTCAGGTCAAGGTGAATGGTGTTCATTTATCGGCCCCAGAGCAATTTCCATTAGACGTAAATTCGATTAATTCACAGGGATTTACAAGAGCACGGCAAAAATTGAGTCGCGCAGGTCACGAAACTGTGTTTGGCCAAATACGTATCCGCCAGTGTAGTCATTCGCAATGCCGACATGAAGTCGATACAGCAACAAGATGAAGACCATGCCCACTCTAGCGACACGTCAATCACCTGAATTTTTGAATTTCAATCCGCGAGAACGTGCCAGCAACGTCCTCAAGGCAATGGGCAACCCACACCGCCTCAAAATCCTTTGCCACTTGTCGCGTGGAGAAGCCTCCGTTTCGGCATTGGAAGATGTAACCGGCCTCAGCCAGTCTGCGCTATCCCAGCATCTGGCCAGATTGCGCCAGGAAGGGCTGGTAAAGACCCGCCGCCATGCACAGACAATCTATTATTCACTTTATGGCAATGTCGCGATGCAGGTCCTGAAGGCGCTCCGGGACGCAAAGCTTATCTAATCCGCTTAACCCCCGCGAAGCTCAGGCCGCCCGCGAGAAAACATCCACGCCATCCTCCCCGCAGATACGTGTGACGCGGCCATCGTCGACAAGGTGATGCAGATGCGCCAGCGTCTCGCCAATGGCAAAGAACGTCTGGTGCTCGTCCAGTTCACGCTTGAAAAGACGATAAAGAACTTCGACACCGGTGCTCGGTACATGCAGGGCATCGACCGTTTCGTTCAATCGCTCCACATGATGCGCGTCCAGGTCGTCCAGACGCGCATGGACCCCCCTGAACGGCCAGTTGTGACTTGGCAGCACCAAGGGGTCGCCGCTCACTTCGGACCGCAGACGGGCGATCGAATCAATATACAGTTCAAGCGGACGGCCTTCCGGTTCCTGAGGCCAGACACTGACATTAGGGCTGATCTTCGGCAGCACCTGATCCCCGGAAATCAGGACATCCGCTTCTTCGCAATAAAGACAGGCATGTTCCGGCGAATGGCCGCGGCCGACGATCATACGCCATTTTCGGCCGCCAATATTAATGCTTTCCCCATCGGAAATGCGGTGAAAGGACGATGGTAACGGCGCAATGTTATGTTTGTATCCACTGGCACGGCGCGCAACCGAGTTCATCATTTCCGGGGTAAAGCCAGCCCGTTTATAAAAGGTTCCGAATGCGTCCGCGGAATGCTCTTCACTGTCCATCGACAGCATCCGGCCGAATGTCCATTCCGTCAGCGGCATGATCAGCGGCGCATTGAACCGCGCTGAAAACCACCCGGCAAGGCCGGCATGATCCGGGTGAAAATGCGTCACGACAATGCGCGTGACCGGCCGTTCGCGCATAACTCCGCTGAACAGAATCTCCCAGGCGGCCTTGACTTCGTCGCGGCAAATGCCGGTATCGACGACGACCCAGCCGTCACCATCTTCGAGCAGCCAAAGATTGATGTGATCCAGTTTGAAGGGCAGCGGCATGCGCAGCCAGTGAATGCCCGGCAGGACCTCGATGGTTTCACCAAGTGCCGGCTCGCCGTCAAAGACGTAATCGGGTACATAAGTCATGGCGCGTTTGTAGCGTCTCAAGCGTGATTTGCAATAGACGTTAAGGCAGTCCCGTCAGGATTTCATCGCAAATGCCGGACGGGGACGCTCGGGATGCTGCTCGCCTGGAAACGGCATCGGAAATTCTTCCGGCACATAATCGGCGGCTCTGGTCTTATGCGCTAAAATGACAGAATCCGGCGCCGGACGGCCGTTAATGTCATGTCCTTCACGGATGATCCGTTCCTGATTGATGATGTATTTCAGCTCTTCCTTGATAATCTCTGTATGACGTGTCGGTTCTGCCTTGAGTACGGCTGACACTATACCGAGTTTGACCTGTTTCGGAATGCGCTCGAAATTCTCAAGCATCAGGAACTTGATGGACGGCCGGACAGATGACGACAGCAGCAAGCTGAGAATCAGTTTTTTGCGGATATCGTGCCGTAAATTTCCGGCTTCGGTGAGTTCAAAGAATTCACGAACGAATTGCCGGGGCGCGATTTCACCATCCAGCAGCGATTTGAGGTTTTCGCGCAATGCCGCCGTATATTGCTGACGGCTTTCCGTGACGATCTTCGACGCATGTTGCCTGACTTTGCCGATGCTGTCGGGCTCAAACGCATGGTCGGTGACATACTTCAGGCATTCGCGCACAAGCTCGTGACGGGACGTCTCGCCGATGATCTCGACCACGCCGCGGACAAGTTTCGTGGAATTGCCGAGCGGGCAAAGCCTTGCCGTCGCCGCCAGCGCCATTGATCCTTCCGGATCACGCGAACAGACCATCGCCAAAGCCAGCGGATCTTCCAGGCCCGACAAATCTATGTCCCTGTTCAGCAGATTTTCCGGCACCAATAGCCGGTCTTCATCGCCCGGGATAATCAGCGGTTCTCGATTTTTGTAACTCTGCTTGATACCGAGCGCCGTCTGCAGCCCTTCCTGCGAGAGGCCAAGCGCATTGAAAGCGGATGAACTCACGCCACGACCCTCACATTTTGCGGGCGCATCGGGCGCATGGGCGTGCTCGCGCGCTCCAGCCATTCCTTGAACATCCGTGCACCGTCGCGAAGCGAAATCGGTTTAAGCGCACGATTGATGGCTTCCTGCTGCAAAAGCGACTGACGCATGGCAGC
The DNA here is from genome assembly GCA_021555105.2 of Thalassospiraceae bacterium LMO-JJ14. Classification (NCBI taxonomy): domain Bacteria; kingdom Pseudomonadati; phylum Pseudomonadota; class Alphaproteobacteria; order Rhodospirillales; family Thalassospiraceae; species Thalassospiraceae bacterium LMO-JJ14. The sequence continues at coordinate 1,958,475 of CP134604.1, read as the reverse complement.
CAGTTCGCTCTCGCGCCCAAGACGCCAAGCCAGGGGGACCCCGTCCATGGCATCGAGGGTACGCTCCTTGGCGCCGATAACATCCGCCAGGATCAGGGTCAGAAACTGAATGGCGTCTTCGTTTGGGCGGGCCGTACCACGGCGCCATTTGCTGACGGTCGAAGGCGCAACCCCCAACATCCGGGCGATATCCTTACCTGCTATGCCACCGTCCGTAAGCCCTCTGAAAACAGGCCGGACGTCAACCATGTCAGCCGCCCAGGCTGCAGGAACGTCTGTTTCCGGCGTCGCAGCCCGCATCACGTCGTCCATCATATCGAAAACCCCAGAATACCCATTTGAATGCCCAGTTATCGCCAAAGCCGAATCCGCTTTAACTAATCTTTGTATATAATGGTTAACAAAAAACCCACATCTCGTACAACCAACAAAATATAGGGTTTTGATACAATTCCGGGTCTCCCCTCCGACTTTTCCATGAGGTAGTGTTTTCAGGTGAGAATTGGCATTGACCTCGGCGGCACAAAGATTGAAGCCATCGTCCTCGGCGGCGATGGCCGCGAACGCGCGCGCCAACGGATAGCAAGCCCGCGCGATGATTATGACGCGACCGTCCGGGCCATTGCCGGTCTTGTCGAGGTTGTCGCCGAAGACGCCGGCTGTGCACCGGAAACACCGGTTGGCGTCGGCATTCCCGGCGCGACGTCACCCAGGACGGGTCTGGTCAAGAACGCCAACTCGACATGGTTGATCGGGCATGCGCTGGACCGCGACCTTGAAAGCGCCCTCAAACGACCCGTCCGCATTGCCAACGATGCCAACTGTTTCGCCGTGTCCGAAGCCGTCGACGGCGCCGGACAGGGCTGCGCGATGGTCTTCGGGATCATTCTCGGAACGGGCGTCGGCGGGGGGCTGGCGATCAACGGACAGGCCCATGCCGGGATGAATGCCATAGCCGGCGAATGGGGACACAATCCCCTGCCCTGGACGCAAGCCATTGGCGGGCTCTCCGAACATCCGGGGCCGAAGTGTTATTGCGGCAAGAACGGCTGCATCGAAACCTTTCTGTCCGGCCCCGGATTTAGCAGCGACCACAAGGCCGGCGGCGGCGGCGACATGCCGGCAAATGACATCGTCGCCCTTGCCGCAAGGGGTGACTCACTCGCCCATGAAAGCCTGCAGCGCTATGTCGACCGTCTGGCCCGGGCCGTTTCCGGCGTCATCAACATCCTCGACCCGGACATCATTGTGTTCGGCGGCGGCCTGTCGCACCTTGAAATCATCTACGACGTCCTGCCGAAGGCACTCGGGCAATATGTCTTCTCGGATGTCTGCGAGACCCCCATCGTCAAGAACCGGCACGGCGACAGTTCCGGTGTCAGAGGCGCCGCCTGGTTATGGCCGAACGAATAGAAAGTAGTGAACATCCATGAGCGTTAAGATTGAAAAGAAACCAAACGGCGTTGCCGAAATCGTCATATCGCGCTTTGAAAAGCGTCATGCCTTCAACACGGAAATCGTCAACGGCATTGCCGCATCTGCGGCTTCCCTTGCTGCCGATAAGGATCTCAGGGTTGTGGTTTTGAGAAGCGAGGGCGACAAGGTCTTCTCCGCCGGTGCCGATATAACCGAACTGTCGTCCCTGACCAAAGACACCGCATTCGCCTTCATCGATAACCTGCGCCGTGCCATTCAGGCCGTCTTCGACATCCCCGTGCCGGTAATCTGCCGGCTGCAGGGTGCTTGTATCGGCGGCGCCATGGAACTGGCGGCGGCATGCGATCTTCGGGTTGCCAGTGAGAACGCCAGCTTCTGCATGCCGGAAGTTCGCGTCGGCATTCCCTCCGTCATTCAGGCGGTGCTGCTGCCCCGCCTGATGGGCCGGGGCCGGGCCGGCTGGCTGGTGCTGTCCGGTGAGGTCATCGATGCGAAAACCGCCTATGACTGGGGCTTCGTCGAGAAACTGGTGAAACCGGAAGCTCTGGATGGCGCTGTCGATACGGCGGTTGCGGCGATTCTCGCCTCTGCACCCGGCGCCGTCAGAACGCAAAAACGCCTCAACCAGTCATGGGATGAACTGCCCATTGACGAGGCCATCGCTGAGAGCATGGAGGCTTTTGCCGCTTCTTATAACAGCGCCGAGCCGGCAGAATTCATGGCCCGGGTATTGCGGCCGAAAACCTAATCCGCGACCACAAGCAACCGAACCGGGGGCTTCATCAACGAAGGTTTACTGGCTTCTAGTGCGCCATCAGCATCGGTATCTTGGAATGGCCGAGCACATGCTTGGTCACGCCGCCCAGGATCAACTGCCGCATGCGGCTGTGCGTGTATGCCCCGCTCACCAACAGATCAGCACCGAATTTCTCGCATTCTTCCAGAAGCCGCGGCCCCACACTTCCAGCAGGAGCTTCAAAAATCTTGGTGTCCGGGACGATCCCGTGCCATTCAAGATATTGCGCCAGTTCAGGACCACGTGCACCCGATGTTCTGAAGCTGTCGGCGGTCAGCACCATCACCGCGTCCGCCTGCTCCAGAAGGCGCACTGCAGTCGATACTGCCCGTGCCGATTGTACGCTGCCGTTCCACGAAATCGCTATGCGTTTGCGCTTGGATTCCGATGCCCCCGGCGGCACGACGAGAACCGGACGGCCACTTTCAAAAATCGCGGCGTTGAGGGTCATCGGCGTCAGGACATCGTCACTGTCGCCGGGCCGGGCAACAACGATCAGGTCGTTAAGGCGGCCAATGCGAGCAACCACCTCATCCTCGCGGCCATGCTCATGACGCCACGAGACCGTCATCATTTTCTCGCCACTGGGTTTGTCAGCAACCTTCGCGTTATGACGTTTGACACTTTCATCGAAGAGTTTTCGGGCACGCGAAACCCGCTCAGAGGCTTCCTTCTCCGCCATATTGATCATGTCTTCGACCATGGCGACCGACATCCCCTCCCCCAATAACGGGATGGATTCCTTGGCTTCCGGCTCGACATGAAGAACCTCAAGATGGCTTTTCAGATCTTTGGCGACCGAATATGCCTTATCCAGAACTTGTTCGTTTTCCGGAGCTCCACTCAGGGGACACAGGATCGTATTGACCATTGAGCACCTCTACCTGTCTTGAATTATTGTTGTCTAATATCATGCGCTTTTTCGCGGCAATTCGCAAAGCGTCGGTTAAATTTTCAGAACCTTAATGGCCTGCTTGACTGTTTCGCTTTTCTTTCCGGAACTATCAATGCGCGCCCAGGTCATATCACCCAGATTATAACCTGACTGCTGCTGCGCGACCTCGACCGTAACATCGGAAACGTTACGTTTGCGTGTCGAGACCCTTTGGATGCGTACCTCCTCCGGCGCGTCTACCCAAATACCCGTAAACGGGATTTTACATTCATCGGCCAGTGCTTCGGCGTCCAGCCGCTGCTCGCGTTTGGCAAAGACGGCATCCAGCACGACACTCTGCCCGTTGTTGATCGCATCGCGTGCTTGTTCGATGAATGTTTGATACGTCCGGACTGTCATTTCCGGGGTATATCCCTCCGCTCCGAGGCTTTCATTGGGATGCGTGCCGCTTAGGCGTTTTCTGACGACATCCGTGCGGACCACTCGCGCCCCAGGCGCACGCCCGATATAGGGGGCGATTTCACGTGCCAGACGTGATTTCCCCGACCCGGACAAGCCGCCGACGGCAACCATCTGGGGACTGTGATCGTTCAAATAGGTTTCCGCCAGGTCCAGATAACGCTGTGCCGTAGTTGCCTCGCGAGCCACTCCTTCGGGGTCTGATTGCGAAGCCGCGATCGCTGCGCCGACATGGGCGCGGATTTGCGCGCGCATCGTCAGAAAGACAGGCAGCACATTAAAGGTATCCGCCTGTTCGTCCCCGACATCGAGATAACGGTTAAACAGGAAGGCCGATAACCTGCGCTTGCCGTGAAAATCGAGATCCATCAGCAAAAAGGCGAGATCATAAAGCACATCTATTTCCGAGAACTCGCTCGAAAACTCAATGGCGTCGAAAAGCGTCGGCTGCCCATCCACCAGGCATATGTTTCTGAGGTGCAAATCGCCATGACAGGCACGCACACGGCCAACATCCCGGCGCTTGTCCAGCACGCCGGCCAGTTTATCGATCATACCGAGCGTCTTTGCCGTAACGGCTTCGGCCTGCGCGGGATCGAGAATGCCGCTTGCCTGATGCAGCTTGAAGGCCCGGATATTGTTTTCGGCAATCTTGCGTATACCGGGCGCACCGCCTGCGTGGCGTTTGATTTCAGCCTTGGCATGAAAGGTTGCAATCGTGTCCGCCAGATTTTCAATCAACGGCCGCCTCAGCCCCTTTTCAATCCCTGCCAGACGGTCGAACAGTGTGGCTTCATCGAAGCGCACCATCTCGACCAACCATTCGATTGTTTTCCCCCGGCCGTTCATGGCCAGCGTCCCGTTCTGTTCGGTTATGGGAACGACGCCTTTGTAAATACTCGGCGCTGTACGCCGGTTGATCTCTACCTCCTGCAGGCAGGCCTGGTGGCGGGCCTCAAGGGTCGTAAAATCAAGAAACGGGAATTTGACGGCGCGCTTCAGTTTGAAAGCACGCGTACCGCTCAGGAAAATGACCGAGATATGCGTGGTGATGATATTCGGTGGCGCACCATCCATCGCCAATGTGGCCGACAGGAATTCAATAACCTGCTGCTGTTCCGTTTCAGCCATGATTCAGCGAAAAGTCATGCGCATCTCTTCGACGCCCTCCGGATCTTCGTGAATGATAACTTCGGCATTGGGAAATGCCTCCATCAGTTCGCGCTCAACTTCTTCCGAGATATCGTGCGCCTGCTTCAGCATCATGTCTCCATCCAGTTCCAGGTGAAACTGGATAAAGACGTGCACGCCGGATGACCGGGTTCTGAGATCATGAAGCCCTTTTACTTCTTCATGCGCCATGACGATGTTGCGGATTTTCTGGCGGTCATCGTCTTCCAGTTCACGGTCCATGAGGATCGCCAGTGATGTCTTGCCGATCCCCCATGCCCCCTTGACGATATACAAAGCAATCAGGATCGCGATCAACGGGTCGGCATATTTCCAACCGAAATAGCTGGACAGAAACAACGACCCCATAACGCCGAGATTGATCAGCACGTCCGTTTTATAGTGCAAACTATCGGCATTGATTGCGACCGAACCGGATTTGCTGACCACGTAACGCTGGAATCCGACCAGCAGTATCGTAAGGGCAATAGAAAACACCATGACCGCATAGCCGATATCGGCATTCACGACGTCTCTTGGGTGCACCACCCTCTCGCCGGCCTGAACCAGCAGGAATGCTGCCGAGCCGCAGATAAAGGCAGCCTGTGCGAGACTCGCCAGCGGCTCGGCCTTGCCGTGTCCAAAACGGTGTTCGCGATCAGCCGGCTGCAAGGCATGGTGAACGGCAAGCAAATTGACCAGCGATGCCGCTGCATCAAGGATGGAATCGATCAGCGTCGACAACAGGCTTACCGAATCCGTCATCAGCCAGGCGACGAATTTCGTGACGATCAAAATCGATGCCACGCTTACTGACGCAATGGCAGCCGCACGCATAAGGCTGCCGCCCCGAATCACGGGATGCGGGGCATTTACATTGCCGTTTGTCGGAGGTTCGTGCGTCACGCTCACGGGAACAGGCGCTCCGTCGTCCAGCCTTCGCCATCACGATGATATACGATTCGTTCGTGCAGTCGGAATTTTCCGTCCGACCAGAATTCGATCAATTGCGGTATGACCCGAAAACCGGACCAGAATTCCGGGCGCGGCACTTCGCCAATATTGAATTTGGCCGTGTACTCGGCGACCCGGCGCTCAAGGATGAACATGCCTTCCATTGGACGGGACTGTTTCGACGCCCATGCGCCAATCCGGCTGCCACGCGCACGGGACTGGAAGTAAGTATCGGCTTCCTCGTCGCTGACAGGCGATGCCTTACCTTCAACGCGCACCTGTTTGCGCAGGCTTTTCCAATGAAAATTAAGGGCAACATGCGGGTTATCCGCGAGTTGGCGGCCCTTGTTGCTTTCAAGGTTGGTATAGAAAACAAAACCGGCTGTATCGAAGTCCTTCAACAGCACCATCCGCGACGACGGGTGGCCATCCGGCGTTGCCGTTGCCAGATTCATCGCATTCGGGTCGTTCAGTTCGCTTTCTTTGGCCTTTTCGAACCAGCTTCCGAAAAGCTCAAAAGGTTCTTTTAAGTCTGCCATGTCGCGTTCCGTGATTTCTGTCACTGAATTCAATTTAATTGTGCGCTATAATGCTGCCGCATTTTCGCCATAACCCGTTGATATAGGGATATGTGGTGAAAGTCGACATTCGATCGCCAAGATATTTGCCGTGCTTTTGATGGATGTTCACGGTAACTGCTCTAAAGATCGCCAACACTAACATGACAGAGGCACTTTCCCGCAATGAAGACGACAAAACCACTGATCGCCATCGTTTTATGTCTGGCCCTGGCCGCCTGTGAACAAGGCCGTGAAAAAGAAACCATCGGCACCTTGGCCGGTGCCGGTCTGGGCGCGCTTTTGGGTTCGCAAATCGGTGGCGGCAAAGGGGCTATGGCAGCTATTGCTGTCGGCACATTGGCCGGTGCATGGGCCGGGAGCGAAATCGGCAAGTCGCTGGACAAGGCCGACAAGCAGTATGCCCAACGCACGGCGCAGGATGCCCTTGAATACAACAAGGTCGGACAGGCATCCACATGGCGGAATCCCGACTCGGGCCATTCCGGCACTGTAACCCCCGTCAGCACCTACCGTACCACTGAAGGTTCGGATTGCCGCGAGTTCGAAACTTCGATCTACGTTGACGGCAAGCAGGAAAAAGGCGTCGGCACGGCTTGCCGCCAAGCGGACGGCACCTGGAAAATCGCGGGTTGAACGCCGGCTTTCGATCAGCCGCTCTATGGGGGCTGATCGTTTGGCTGAGTTTCCTGCTCCCCCTTTCCCCGGTTCGTGCTGAAGAGCGGATAAGTTTTCGCAACGAACAGGGCGAGGCAATCAACGCGGTCTTTCTGCCCGCACCGGCCGGAAGTGCCACACCGTCACCAGCCGTCGTCATACTGCACGGTTGTGCCGGGCTATTCACCAAATCCGGCAAAGTGCGGGCACGCGAACGTGCCTGGGCCGACATCCTGCAAAAAGAAGGCTGGGCCCTGCTGCTTCCTGACAGTTTTGGCTCACGCGGTTTCGGCAGTCTGTGCCAGACCCGGGAAAGACCGGTGAAGCCGGATCTTCAACGTCCATACGATGCCATGGCGGCGCTGCGGTATTTGTCCGGGCGAGCGGGTATCGATCCGAACAAGATCGCCCTGCTCGGTTGGTCCAACGGCGCCATGGCCGGCCTGCACACGATCCGCGCCGGCGCCCCTGCCGCAAAAGGGAACGGAAAGTCCGACTTCCGGACAGCCGTCCTGTTTTATCCGGGATGCATTGCGCTCAAGAAATCATTCCCGGACTACCGGCCGCGTGTCCCGGCCCTGATCCAGCACGGGGCACTTGATGACTGGACCATTGCCGCGCCGTGCAGAGAACTGGTTCAGCGCGTGAATGGCGCCGGCAACGCCCCACCGATGTTTATCGATATCTATCCGGGCGCCTATCATAACTTCGATCATCCGAGTTCGAAGCTCAAAACGATCATTACAAAAAGCGCCGGCTATGCCGCTGGGCAGAAGCAAGTCCACGTAGGCAGCAATCCCGCGGCGCGCGCCAAGGCGATTTCCCGGACACTTGAATGGCTCCGTGCGCATCTTTCTTGAGCGTCCCCACAGCGGCGCTTAGGATGCCGCTACCATGACAGAAACAAATCCGAATTCCGAACCACCGATCCGCGCTGCCATCGTCCCGGTGACCCCGCTACAGCAGAATTGCAGCCTTGTCTGGTGTATTGAAACCAACAAGGGCGCGTTCATCGATCCCGGCGGCGATATAGACAGGCTTTTGGCAGCCGCCCGCGAAACCGGCTGCGAAATCGAAAAGATCATGCTGACGCACGGCCATGCCGATCATGCGGGTGCCGCCGACGAATTGCGCGAACGGCTGGGTGTGCCGATCGAAGGGCCGCACATCGATGACAAGTTCTGGATCAAGGATATCCCGACGTCGTCCGCCAAGTACGGGTTTCCGGGTGGGCGAGCGTTTGAATCCGACCGCTGGCTCGAAGGCGGCGATACGGTGTCACTCGGAAATGTCACATTCGATGTGTATCATTGTCCCGGCCATACACCGGGTCATGTGGTGTTTCACCAGCCGGAGAGTTCAGTTGCCTTTGTCGGCGATGTATTGTTTCAGGGATCGATCGGGCGAACCGACTTCCCGAAGGGGGACCACGATCAGTTGATAAACTCGATCACCACGCAGTTGTGGCCGCTCGGCGATGATACGGCATTCGTACCGGGACACGGTCCGATGTCGACCTTTGGCCAGGAACGAAAGACCAATCCCTACGTCGGCGGCACCTGAAGCCACGAAACGCAAGGAGCGAGACCATGCCAGATCCGATCCTGAACGAATGCGTCAATCCGGTCTGCCCGTTCTCCGGTAAGCCGGTCGAGCCGGACAGCCTGACATTCTATCGCGGCCATACGGTCGGTTTCTGTAATCCCGGCTGCCGCGACAAGTTCGCCGCAAACCCGGACGGTTTTCCTGACGCCCAAACCTTTTTCGATGAACGGATCGGAGAATCCAAAGCATGAGCGCGCACCTGATCGAGAGCATCGAGGCCCTCGAAGAGATTTATCACAGCCCCGCCGAAGCTTCGCTGGTCAAGGAGAGTACCTATGTGACCGAAGAGTACCGCCGCCTGATCGAGGCCTCGCCGTTTGTCGCCCTGGCTTCCGTCGCCGACGAAGGCATCGACTGTTCGCCGCGGGGCGATCTCAAGGGGTTTGTCCGCATTCACGACGAAAAGACCCTGATGATCCCCGACCGGCGCGGCAATAACCGTGTCGATACGTTGCGCAATATCGTCCGCGACCCGCGCGTCGCACTCCTGTTCCTGATCCCGGGGGCCGGCACGACACTTCGGATTAACGGCCGCGCAAAGCTCAGCATCGACCCCGAACTGCTGGAAAGCTTCACCGAGCAGGGCAAACCGCCGCGCTCCGTCATCGTCATCGATATCGACGTCATTTATTTCCAGTGCGCGCGTGCCATCCTGCGCGCGAAACTGTGGGATCCGGCCGAGCATGAGGACCCGAAATCCCTGCCGTCACCCGGCGATATTTTGGCGGCGCAGACCAAAACCCGCGACGACGGTGGCATTGACGGCGAAGCCTACGACGCCGAATGGCCCGGACGGGCGGCAAAGTCGCTGTGGTGATGCCCTTCCCCCTTGCATATCCGGGGTTTGGCGCTTAAACCTCGCGCCTGAATTCACAATAACTGCCATACGCCCGGAGATCGCCGCCGTGACCGACACCATGCATCCTTTCCGTACGCATACCTGCGACGCAATGCGTCCCGAGCACGTTGGCGAGACGGTCCGTCTGTCCGGCTGGGTTCACCGCAAGCGCGACCACGGCAACCTGCTGTTTGTCGACCTGCGCGATCACTTCGGGCTGACCCAGTGCGTTATCGACACCTCGAGCGATCTGTTCCCGATCGTCGAAGAAGCACGCCCGGAAAGCGTGCTGACCATCACCGGCGAGGTCGTCGAGCGTTCAGCGGAAACCATCAACGCGAACATCCCGACCGGACATGTCGAAATCCGCATTCGCGCGGTAAATGTCGAAGGCCCGGCGGAAGTGTTGCCGTTGCAGGTTGCGGGCGATCAGGAATATGGTGAGGACATACGTCTGCGTTATCGTTTCCTCGATCTGCGGCGCGAGAAAATGCAGCGGAACATCAAGCTCCGGAACGGGGTCATCGCCTCGATCCGCCGCCGCATGACGGACTTGGGCTTCCTCGAATTTCAAACGCCGATCCTGACCGCGTCGTCGCCCGAAGGTGCGCGCGACTATCTGGTGCCGGCCCGTAACCATCCCGGTAAGTTCTATGCCCTGCCGCAGGCGCCGCAGCAGTTCAAGCAGTTGCTGATGGTGTCCGGCTTCGACAAGTACTTCCAGATCGCACCGTGCTTCCGTGACGAAGACGCGCGTGCCGACCGCTCGCCGGGCGAGTTCTATCAACTCGATTTCGAAATGGCCTTCGTCACACAGGAAGACGTTTTCCGCACCATCGAGCCGGTCATGGCCGGTGTGTTCGAGGAATTCGCCGACGGCCGTAAGGTGACGCCGACGCCGTTCCCGGAAATTCCCTATGCGGAATCAATGGCCAAGTACGGCTCCGACAAGCCGGACCTCAGAAACCCGATCGAGATGCAGGACGTGACCGAGCATTTCCGCGGTTCCGGGTTCAAGGTCTTCGCCGGCATGATCGAAAAGAACGACGCCGTCCGCGTTATCGCCATTCCGGCCAAGACCGGCGGCAGCCGCGCCTTTTGCGACCGTATGAATTCGTGGGCGCAGAGCGAAGGCCAGCCCGGCCTGGGCTACATCTTCTTCCGTGACGGCGAAGGTGCCGGACCGATCGCCAAGAATATCGGCGAAGAACGCACCGAAGCCGTGCGCAGCCAGCTCGACCTCGCGGACGGCGATGCCGTGTTCTTCGTCTGCGGCGATCCCAAGGAAACCTCTGCCTTTGCTGGCGCCGCCCGCATGAAGGCCGGTACCGACCTCGATCTGTGCGAAAAGGACGTGTTCCGCTTCTGCTGGATCGTCGACTACCCGATGTACGAACTGGACGACGACGGCAAGGTCGAGTTCTCGCACAACCCGTTCTCGATGCCGCAGGGTGGCCTTGAGGCGCTGGAAACCAAAGACCCGCTCGATATCTTGGCCTACCAGTACGACATCGTTTGCAACGGCGTAGAGCTGTCGTCGGGCGCGATCCGGAACCACCGCGCCGACATCATGGTCAAAGCTTTTGAGATCGCCGGTTATGGCATGGATGTCATCGAGGACAAGTTCGGCGGCATGCTGCGCGCGTTCCAGTACGGCGCGCCGCCGCACGGTGGCTCGGCCCCCGGCATCGACCGTATCGTCATGCTTTTGGCCGACGAGCAGAACATCCGCGAAGTGATCGCCTTCCCCATGAACCAGCAGGCCGAAGATCTTCTGATGGGCGCGCCCACGGAAGTGGAAGCCCGACGCCTGAAGGAACTGTCGATCAAGCTGGACATGCCGAAGGCGAAAAAAGTTGGTCCCGCGCCTGCGGAAGACTGAGCACCGCCGTTTCTTCCGGTAGCCCTTACTCGGCGAGTTCAATCAGCCGACGCACGCCTTGCACCAGCAATCCATCCGGACGTCCCATCTCTTCGACAAGCGTGAAATGATTATAGCCGGGCGGCACTGACAATTCCGCCGTCAGGCCGGCCTGCTGCAATGCGTCGGCATACGCCGCCGATTGCCGCTGCAGTTCGCTCAATTCGTCGCCACCGACATACAGCAGATAAGGAATGCGCCGCGCAGGGATGTTGTGGATAGGACTGAGCGGCACGATCTCGGACTGGCTTAAGTTGAGAATGTCGTTGATGTAGGTCTTCTCAATCGGTTCCAGGTCGAAAACTCCGCTGACCGACAGGACACCTGCGACATGCGGATGCGCCGCGGCAGCGGCAGCCAGATGCCCGCCGGCCGACCAGCCGCTGACAAATATCCCCGTTGGGTCGAAACCGAGATCGTTTGCTGCATCGTACAGAAAATCGAGCGCCTGCATGGTCTCGCCGACGATCTGCGTGAGAGAGGCCTCGGGGGCCAGCGTATACCCGATGACCGCCACGTTGATCCCGAGCGGCACCAGGCCATCAGCGACATAGGAGAACGTCTCCTTGCTGTTGCGCTGCCAGTATCCGCCGTGGATGAAAACAAGGAGCGGTGCGTTCTGCGGCGCCGCCTGAAAATAATCGATCTTGTTCCTGGGCAGCGGACCGTAGGCAAGATCGAGACGGGCGTTCGGTTTCGCACGAACCGTTTTCCCGATCCGCTCCCAATCCTCTACCCGATCAGCACTGTCTTTGACAGCTGCGGAGTTATTGTACGCCGCATCAAGGGAGACCTTGTCCAACCTCCGATACACTTCACCTTCAGGCATGCCGCCCCCCTTCTTTTTGTTATTCGCCGGATATCGACATTTTCGCGCGGACGGGCCCGATATTACTGCTCAATTTTTTCGTGATCGAACGACGCACCGCATTGAACTCTTCCGACGACACATCGCGCGGACGCGGCAGATCGACGGCGATATCGCTATCGATACGGCCAGGCGATGCACTCATGACGACGATCCGGTCAGCCAGGACGACGGCCTCTTCCACGGAATGCGTAACGAAAATGACAGTCAGGTTGGTTTGCGCCCAGATATCGAGCAACTCTTCCTGCAATTTGGCGCGGGTCAGCGCATCCAAGGCACCGAACGGCTCGTCCATCAGCAAAAGATCCGTATCGTTGGCCAGCACCCGGGCGATGGCAACCCGTTGCTTCATCCCGCCCGACAACTGGCTTGGGTAGTGGTTTGCAAACGCCGACAGACCAACCATGTCGATAAACTTGTCGGTGATCTTCTTAACTTCCTTGCTGGCGTGGCCACGGTGGTGCGGGCCGAAGGAAATGTTGTCGTAGACCGTCAGCCAGGGAAACAACGCATAGTCCTGGAAAACGATCCCTCTGTCCGGCCCCGGTTTGTCGATGACACGGCCATACAGTGCCGCCTCACCGGCGGTCGCATTCTCGAACCCGGCGATGATCCTGAGCAGCGTCGACTTGCCGCAACCGGACGCACCCAGAAGGCAAATGAACTCGCCCTTCTCGATATTCAGGTCGATATTGCTTAATGCCACCGTATCGCCGTTGTCGGACGGAAATACCTTGTCCAACTTGCTGACACGCAGGATCGGTTGCGACCCCTTGATACGATTGGAATGTGTCTCAGACATGATGTTGCGGGCTCCATCTCAGTAACCGGTTGTTCAGCATGATGATCAAGCGGTCGGAAAAATACCCGGTAATCCCGATGACGATCATACCGGTGATGACGAGGTCGGTTCGCGACAGCGTCCTGCCGTCCATGATGACGGCACCCAATCCCTCGGGCACGCCGGTCATTTCGCCGACGACGATGAGGATCCAGGCAAAGCCGTGTCCCAGGCGCAGGCCGTTAAAAATGTTCGGCGTGGCGGCCGGCAGGACGACGGCGCGAAAAAGCTGCGATCCTTCACAACCAAGCATCGACGCGGCCTCGAACAGTTTGGCGTCAACGGACTTCACACCAAACACCGTGTTCAGAAGGATCGGATAGAAGGCGCCGAGGAAAACCAGAAATATTGCCGAGCGAGGGCCCAATCCGAAGAAGATCATCGAAAGCGGCAGCCAAGCGGTGACGGGCACCGGGCGCAACAAAGACAACGTCGGGTCAAGCATTTCACGCAGAAGCTTAAACCGACCGAGCATGATACCCAGCGGAATGGCGATCACCGCGGCAAGAAAGAAACCGCCGTAAACCCGCTGCAGCGACACCCACAAATGGGTCGGCAGACTGGCGCTGAATGCATCATCGTAAATGCCGCCGAATGCAAAGTCCCACATCATCAGGATGACTTCATATGGCGGCGGGATCAGACGCGTCCCCGTCCACCGTACCATGAATTCCCAGAACCCGATCAATGTGAGGGGAAAGATGAGGCCAAGGGCGAATTTGCGGGCGCTCATCATGGCCGACTTGGCAAAGGCGGATTGCGCCGGGGAAATGTCCCCCGGCGCATCGCTTATTGCTTGCGGCGCGAGTTCAGCAAGCTTGCTCATCGTCCACTCACATCCCCACGAGTTTCTTCACGAATCTCGGATCGATGAAGGTGGGATAGTCCGGCAGTTGACGGATCTGCTTCTTAGCGAGCATCTGCTTGCCGTAGTACTTCGCCTGCGTTTGGAACAGGTCGTCGATGTTCCAGGTCAGTTCCACGTTCGGCGCGGCTTTTTCGATGGACGGCCGAGGCTGCCCCAACTTCTGCATCGCGATCTCGATGAAGGCTTCACGCGTTCCCATCGCATACTCGGTCGCCTGCTTGTGGATGCTGAGCAACAGTGCCACCTGTTCGGGATCTTTCTCGATTTTTTCCTGGCTTGTCGTCAGCACCATGTTCAGCGAACCGGTCGGCGTCGAATACGGATACTCGACAATTTTGCCGACACCCTTGGCGAGGCTGATGCCCGGCCCCGGCTCGGCGCCGACATATGCGTCGATATCGCCACGTTCCAGTGCCGGCGCCATGTCGCTGAAGGAAACACGGATCGGTTTGATGTCCTTGATCGTCATGCCTTCGGCGCTGAGACGGTCGAGGATGACCACTTCCTGGGTCGACCCCGGCCAAATGGCGACTTTCTTCCCGGCGAGGTCCTTAATCGTGTTGATGTCGGACTTGATGCCGGACACCACGGCCATACCGCGATTACATGCGGCGCCAACGACGACGACCGGCTCACCGCCGGCGGCGCCGAGGGTTGCGGCCGCAAGGCCGTAGATACCGAAATCGACGGTGCCGGTGACGACGGCGTTCTTACCGTCAGTCGGGCTTTCGAAGGGGATTACCTCGATCTTGTAGCCCGCCGGTGCGAACTTTTGATAGAAATACGGCGTCACGCCATGGATCAGTTTCAGTGTACCGACCTTGATGGTCTTGTCCGCGGCTTGCACCGGCGAGGGTGCATGTGCAGCAAAAGCGCAAATGACCCCCATAAGTGCGATACGCATAAATGCGCGGCGATTTTTCCCTGACATATCAAACTCCTAGATTAAGGGGTGAACGTATTGACGTTCGATGTACCCTCACTTTATGCCGCAATGCACAATTTAATAAAATTTATTGTTTAAATCGGTTGTATAAATTGTATAAATACTTCACATGAAACAGCCCATAGACCTCCGCCTCCTTCAGGCATTTATTATCCTCGTTGAGACAGGCAGCGTATCGGAGACCGCGCGGCGGATCGGTCGCACACAACCAGCGGTTAGTCTGCAACTGAAACGCCTCGAGGAAGCCGTAAACGCAAACCTGTTCAACAACATCGGCCGCAAGCTCGTGCTTACCAACGACGGCGAATTGCTGCTCGGTTATGCGCGCACGATCATGAGCTTGCAGGACGAAGTGACGGTCCGTTTGGCTGCCCCGAAATTGAGCGGCCGGGTCGTAATCGGCGTCCCCGATCTCTATGCGGCATATGTTATGCCGGAGATTTTATCGCGCTTTTTTACGGCTTTTCCCGACGTTGAGGTCGAGCTTCGAACGGAATTATCCAGCCCATTGATCGGCTCTCTCGAAAAAGGTGAGATCGATCTGGCCCTTGTTACAGGCATGCGCGCTTTCCGTGACGGCCAGATCGTTGCACAAGAGCCGTTGGTTTGGGCAACCGGGCTCGACCGCTCGATGCATGACAGCAATCCGGTGCCATTGGCGTCGCTACCGACCGGTAACGTCTTTCGCGACATCGCGCTGACAGGCTTGGATCTTGTCGGGCGAAAGTGGAAGATCGCGTTGGTCAGCCCCAGCATCAGCGGGCTTCACGCAGCCATTCTCAGCGGGTGTGCCGTCAGCGCCATTGCCAAAAGTTCAGTCATCGCTGGCATGCGCATCCTGGGAGAGGCCGACAGTTACCCTGCACTCCCGAGTGTCGATCTCGTGCTGTACCGATCCGGCAAGAGCAAGAACGCTGCGGCTGACGCCATGGGAGACATGATCTCCGATCAACTTGCCCGATCCAGCCTCGCGCCGACGCGTCGCACGTTTAACACACAAGCGGGCAGCGGTGCGATTTCGGCAAACTGACCCACCAAAGCAGCCACCCCATTGTGACAGGAAAAGTCGAAAAAAGATCAGCGATTGCTACCGTTGGTATCGCAGTGCAGCATCAACATTTATTAAAATTGCATCGAAATTATCGTTGTTTTTCAGATAAATAAAAGATTCTGAAAAATGTCATTCCTGTTGCATCCGCATGTCATAACGCGCAATAGTGCAATTGCGAAGATTGATCGTGTCACTGGGGTCGGGCAGCAGATTGTCTCGCGGCGATAGAACAAACCATAAAAAAACAAACCAGCCCCCTGAGTGTATAGAGATGAAAACGCTCGCGACGATTTCCCTGACGGCTTTTATGTGTGCCGGTTGCGCCGCACCGCTTCCGTTAACGGTTGCGACGCTGTTTGCCGATGGTGTGTCATACGCGACCACTGAAAAATCGCTGACGGACCACGGGCTTTCTGCGTTGTCTGATCAGGATTGCGCGATGCACCGGGTGCTGACTGAAGGTGCCATGTGCCGGGATTCCGCATACGGCACCACAGCCGTCGCAGCCGTCGCAGCCGTCAACGACACGGTGCCATCACCGACCCGCCAGCTGCAACAACCCGAATTCCGCAATACAGTGGCGACGCCGAAAAACCATACCGGGTCTCGTCTGGATTCAGTCGCCGACCCGGTCCCTGGCGTTTACATGGTGCTGGCGAGCACCCGCGACCGTGTAACGGCGCACAATATTGGCGTGCAGAGTGGCGCGACCGCGCCGCAGGTATTTGCCATGCCGGCAGGAGGACGACGCGTTATCTATCACGTCATTGTTGGCCCCGTCACGCGCAGCCAATACCCGGGCGCACTGAAAACAGCTGCCAAGCATGGGTATCCGAAAGCTTGGGCGCTCATGATCGACGAAAATGACTGGCGCAAAGACAGAGAAATCGATGCAATCATCGAACAAAGGCTTTCAGCAGACCGCACGTCCGCCATCAACTAAGGCATAGCTGGCGCGGGGACCTGCCCGCTCGGTTTTCCGTTTTTGTTGCTTTAAATCAGTACGCAGCCGCACTCACCTTCGCACCACGCTTCCGCAATAAGGAGCGGACATCGCTGCTCAGTTTGCAGCCGCGAAATTCGGCATTGTCGACCAACGCGCCAACAAGATTAACATCCTTGAGATCCGTACTCTCAAAACTGGAATGGCGCAGATCCGCACCTTTCAGGTCCGCCCCTTTCAGCGATGCCGGCCACGGACGGCCCGGTTTCTTCTCGAGGTTATGTCGAAAAAGCCGGGTGCGGCCGAACGACGCATCACGCAGGGACACCATGCGCATGACGGCGCCGGGCATAAATGCCCCATCAAGCCGCGCCCGATCAAGGCTCGCAAAGCAAAGATCGGCATTACGAAACACCGCGAAATCCATGATGGCATCGTCCAGCATCGTGCCGTTCAAGGTCGCCGAAGTGAAATCAGCGCCTGTCAGGTTTGTGCCCCGCAAATCAAGCCCCGACAGATTCTTCCCTGCAAAATCTGCACGCTTCCCCTTGCGGCCCAAGGTGCCAAGCCAGAGTTGGTGTCTATCCAGTCCGTCTCGAATTTCACCGCTCAATGAACCGATGTCCGCCGGCAATTGAACATCGACCAATTGCGCGTTTGAGAAATTAGCGCCGGCGAGAAGCGCGCCCCTGAAGTCCACGCCTTCAAGCTGTGCATCGGAAAAGTCGGCCCCTGTCAGGTTCGCATTCACAAACCTGGCTTTACGGATACGACACCTGGATAAATCCGCGTTGCATAGAATGGCGTTCGACAGATCGCTGCAATGCAGGTCCGTATCCTTGAAATTGGCGCCTTCGAGGTCTGCCGTTTCAAAAACCGTCGCGCCCACGCTCAACCGCAAACGGCTTGCACGGGCACGCTGGCGATACGTCTTGTGTGCACCAACCAGTTTAAACGATGTGTCAGCATATGCCCCCGGCCGAAGATCGGCACCGCTCAGGTTCGCACCGGCCATGGATGCGCCCCGGAATACGGCACCTCTTATATCGGCATGACAAAACCTTGCTCTGGTGAGGTCGGCACTTGAGAAATCGGCGGCATAGAGATCTGCGCGGTCGAACGTCGCTTCGGCGAGATAGCTGTCCGTAAAATCGGCACCGGCGAGAATGGCATCGCGAAGATCAATGCCCGGGAGCTTGATGCCACCGAGCGCGGCAAGGTGCATCTGCAACCGCTTGCCGCCCGGTCGCGAACGTATGTACCGTGCGTGCGCCCGTAAGGCCTCCACAAAATCATGGGAGCGCATTCTGTTGCTACCCATCGCCCAATCACTTTCCCTCGCGTTAACGTTTCTGTTAACGGTTTATTTTTTCTTTGATCTTAGCGGGGGTTTGAATCGCGTGTCTACAAAAATGGTGCAATGCAATATGGTTAACGGCATTGATAGACTATTGGAATCATTGCTGAATCCAGAATGAAAAGCCGCTGGACATTAACCATGAAGGAATGCATGCACCATTTATAGTAGCTGAGGCACGGTGATTTAGCCTACATATGGATGAAGAATAAATCCATGACGAGGGAGGTCGCGACAACTCGCCCGCGTGATGTCATACGGAAGTATAATAATTTTCTAATATATTTTTTTCGGAAATCCGGATTCAGCCTGTTTTGGCGAGCTTCTTCTGCAAATGCGGCATCAATCCCCCGGCATCGACGATTGCCATCAGATGATCGGGGATCGGCTGGCAGTGATACGTCTTCCCCTGTGTTTCGTTAACAATTTCGCCGCTCTGCGGGTCAACGACCAGTGCGTCGCCCATATTTATCTCTGCGGCTTCGGGGCAGACCAGCGCCGGCAATCCGATATTGAAACAGTTCCGATAGAAAATACGTGCGAAGGACTTTGCAACGACGGCCCGAATGCCCAGCGTCTTCAAAAACAGCGGCGCCGTTTCGCGCGATGACCCGATGCCGAGATTATCGGTGGCGACAAAGACATCCCCTTGTTTTACCTGTTTGGCAAAATTCGGGTCGATGTCACGCATGCAGTGCACGGCCCCGGCGGCAAGATCGTTTGTTCCCTGATACGAACCGATCGGCGACAGGGCATCGGTGTCGATATTCGCGCCATACGTCCAGGCGCTGCCATTGATCGTTTTCATAGGAATTCCCTCGGATCCGAGATTGAGCCCTTAATAGCGGAAGCCGCCACGGTATAGGGTGACGCCAGAAACAACTTCGAAGACTTGGGTCCGGCGCGACCGACGAAATTACGGTTCGTCGACGAAATACCGACGGCATTCTCCTCCAGCCTGGACGGCCCGATACCGATACAGCCGCTGCACCCCATGGGCAGGATCACCCCGCCCGCATCCTCGATAATCTGCAAGGTGCCATCGGCCTTCGCCTCGGCCTGCATCGACAGCGACGAAGGTGAGACCATGAATTTGAAGCCGCTCTGAATTTTCCGCCCTTTGAGCACCTGCGCCGCCATGCGCAAATCATCCAGTTTCGCGCCCGTGCAGGCCCCAAGATAGGCCTGATCGAGTTTGGTGCCGGCATGTTCCTCGACAGGGGCAGCATTTTCCGGGCTCGAAGGGGCCGCAACATACGGCGACAGCGCATCACCGTCGACCGTGACCGTCCTTGCGTATGCCGCGTCCGCATCCGACTGCCAGGGATCAACCTCAATCCCCGTTGCGCCCCACTTCTTCAGGACGGTTTCGGTTTTACCGTCCGGTTCGCAGTACCCGGCCTTGGCGCCCAGTTCAGCCGCCATGTTACATAGCGTCATACGTTCCTCGACCGACATCGCCGTGACAGCCGTCCCCGCATATTCAAGCGCCTGATAGTTGAAGCCCATGATACCGTGATCGCCACACAGCTTGAGGATCACATCCTTGGCGGCGACCCCCGGTTTCAGAGTCCCGGTCACATCGATCTTCACGGTTTCCGGAACGCGCACCCAGATTTCACCGGTCGCCAGAACGCCAGTCAGTTCCGTTGCGCCGATACCAACCATGATCGTGCCGAAAGCCCCACCGGTGACGGAATGGCTGTCGCCGCCGACGATGAACATACCGGGCTTCACATGTCCGCCCTCGGGCAGAACGATGTGGCAAATGCCCTGCTCGTTGATGAAGTGCTTTATGTCGTGTTCAGCGATCCATGCATGTGCATGTTTCTGAATGTCCTGGTGGCCCGGATTGTCGTCGTTGATGTAGTGGTCGGTGATAACGACGAGCTTATCCAGGTTCCAGACCGGCACCCCAAGCTCATCCAGTTTCTTGCCGGCCATGCGCGGCCCCGAACTGTCGTGCATCATGGCCAGATCGACCTGGCAGGTCACGATCTCTCCTGGTGATACACTGCCGACACCGGCAGCCCTGGCAATGATTTTTTCGGCGAGCGTTTGCGCCATATTGATGTTCCCTATCCCCGTCAGATGACTTTTTTATTTCTGAGCGCAGCAATCGCCGCATCGTCGTATCCGGCGTCCCGTAACAAGTCGTCCGTATCCGCGCCCAGCTTCGGCGCAGGGTTCGCGGGTGCCGGCGAGCCGCCCGAACGCACGGCAGGTGCCATGTACTTATACGTACCATGGCCTTCCAACTCGATCTCTTGAATTCTTCCTTCGTCGGTCACGAACGGATTGTCGAGGGCCTGCTTCACATCGTTGATGGCCGCCGCCGGAACGACACCGGCAAACACTTCAAGCCACTCGGCCGTGGTTTTCGCCGACAAGGCTTCGTCGAGGATCTCCTCGACCAACGGGCGGTTCTCGAACCGATCCTTGAAGGTCTTGAAGCGCGGATCATCGCCCCATTCGGGGCGTCCCAGCTTGCCGCACAGTGCCGGCCAGAATTTTTCCTTGTTGCACATCAGATAAATCCAGCCGTCTTTCGTCTGATAGAGCGCGCACGGCGTTAATGCCGGATGCGCCGAGCGCGGCAGGCGCCCCTGCACGTGACCTTCGTTCAGATACCAGATGCCCGGGTAGCCCAGATTGCTGAGTGCGATGTCGAAAAGACTGACATCCATATCGCGCCCGATGCCCGTGGCCCGCGCCCCGGTAATGCCGGCCAGCACCGCATAGGCCAGTGCCAGACCGGTCATCTGATCGACCACCGAAAGCCCGAAACGGGTCGGTGGATTTTCCGGCTCGCCGGTCAACGAAAACCATCCGGCCTCCGCCTGCATCAGGTAGTCGAACCCGGGCCATGCTTTGCGGGGGCCGGTTCGCCCGTAGGCCGACAGGTGCGCGCAGACGATGTTCGGATTAACGTGTTTCAGATCGGCATAGTTCAGGCCTAGCTTGTCGGGGACGTCGCCTCGCAGGTTCGACGACACCGCATCCGCGTTGCGGACAAGATCCAGAAACACCTTGCGCCCCTCTTCGCTGGTCAGGTCGAGCGTGACGCTACGCTTGTTGCGGTTATAGGCGTGAAAAAATTCGGATGAGCCGTCACCGAACCAGTACGGACCGATGTCGCGGGCGAAATCCCCACCCTCGGGGTTTTCGATCTTGACGACCTCGGCGCCCTGATCGGCCAGGAACATGGTACCGAACGGACCGGCGCCATATTGTTCAACGGCGAGGACCCTGACCCCCGCGAGGGGAAGAGGATTATTCTGCACTTCTGTTTCTCCCGTCATCCCGAACAAGGCGCGGTTCAGTCGCGCCGCGTTTCAGGGTCCATATCTTATTTCCATCCTGGCCCGGATGGTATTGCCGCTTCATGGGTCCTGAATCAAGTTCAGGACGACGGTAAGAACAGTGAGCGCTGGTCACGAACTGCGCTCCACCAATTGCTTCGCAATGATGATGCGCTGCAGCTCGTTGGTCCCTTCACCGATACACAGCAAAGGCGCATCGCGGTAATACCGTTCGATATTGTATTCCGGCGAGTAACCGTAGGCACCGTGAATGCGCATCGCCTCTGCGGCGTTTTCCATGGCGGCTTCGGTGGCGAACAGCTTGGCCATGCCGGCTTCCATGTCGCAGCGCTCGCCGGTGTCATAGGCAACGGCGGCGTCCTCGACCAGCTTGCGCGCGGCCTGCACCCGTGTCGCCATATCGGCGAGTTTGATCTGGATCGCCTGATGCTCGCAAATCGGCTTGCCGAATGTCTTGCGCTGTTTCGCATAGGATATGGAATCTTCCAGCGCGGCGCGGGCGACGCCGACCCCCCTGGCGGCGACATTGATACGGCCAAGCTCCAGCCCGCCGAGAATCTGCTGCAGGCCTCTGCCCTCTTTCTCACCGATCAGATGAGATTGCGGCACACGCACGCCGGAAAACTGTACCTCGCCGGTATCGATGCCCTTGTAGCCGAGTTTTTTCAACTTGCTCGCCTTGAAGCCCGCCGATTTCGCAACCAGCAAAAGACTCATACCCCGATGCGCCGGTTCGGCATCCGGGTCGGTCTTGACGAGCACCGCCAGCATCTCGCCCTGAACCGAATTGGTGATCCACGTCTTGGTGCCGTCGATGACGTAATCGTCGCCGTCTTTGATTGCCTTGGTACGGATGCCTTGCAGGTCCGTCCCGGCGTCCGGTTCGGTAAGCGCGATGCCGCCCCGGATTTCGCCGCTGGCGAACTTCGGCAGGTATTCCCGCTTCAGCTCTTCAGTGCCGAACCGTTCCACGGCGGCGGCCATGATCAGGTGCGAATTGAACAGGCCGGACACCGACATCCAGACGGCCGAGACCCGCTCGACGATTTGCGAATAGGTGCGGATATCGAGACCGAGGCCACCGTATTCCGGCGAGATCGTCGCCCCGTACATCCCCAGATCGGCCAACTTGTCAGCGATGTCGTGGGGATATTTGTCGGCGGACTCGAATTCCCTCACATACGGTGCAACGTCCTTTTCGAGGAACTTATCGATGGCATCAAGGATCAGGGTGTTTTCACTGTCGTTCAGTGCGTCGGGCATTTTCGCTTCCTCAATAATCCAGCTTGTCGTCGACCGCATGGCCACGTTTCGGGATCAGCATGTTGCGTTCGAACGAGATCACCTCGACGCCGCCCTGCTTGAAGCCAGTGGTCTTGATGGTGACGATGCCCTGCGTCGGGCGCGACTTGCTTTCGCGCACCGCCAGCACCTCGCTTTCGGCATACAGCGTATCGCCGTTGAACACCGGGGCCGGCATCTTGACCTTGTCCCAGCCCAGGTTGGCAATGGTCTTCTGGCTGACGTCCGATACGCTCATGCCGGCGACGATGGCCAGCGTCAGGCAGGAATTCACCAGCGGCTGCCCGAACTCGGAATGCTTGGCGTATTCCCGGTCGAAGTGCAGCGGATGCTGGTTCATGGTCAACAGCGTGAACCAGGTATTGTCGTTTTCCGTCACCGTCCGGCCCGGCCGGTGCTCATAGACATCGCCGACCTTGAAATCCTCGAGATACCGTCCGTAGGACTCGCGATACCGGTTCGGACCGACTTCCTTCGCATTTGCTACCATTTATTCATTCCATTCCCAAAAAACGCTTTCGTCCTTGCATAGATAGCTCAGGCAAACCTCGTCACTTACTTGGCACAAGGCGAACTCAAGTGGACGTTCAAACAAATCGCCGGCTCACGATAGCTCTATTCATTGCAAGGACTATACTTGCCTTTCCAATATCTTGGGGGGCGATCTACGCATCCAATCTCGCATTTCTCTATCTTTATACTCAGATTTCAGGTGGGCTTGCCCATTTCGCTCAACTTGTTGGTCCAGAACTACAATCCACTGCTTTATTTGTAACTTCCGCTGTTCCATTCTCCCTAATCATCGGCTTGCCAATGCATCTTCTTCTCTGGCATGCCAACAAGACCAATTTCAGCCATTACATGACCGGCGGCTTATCTACAGGAGGCATTTACACCCTCACTTGGTGGATGATGCTCTATGTCGACTCAGCCTCGTATCACGACAAGCTATTCATTTACGCTACAGGTTTCCTGGCTTTAGTCGATTTCACTATTGGGGGGATCATCGTTTATTTTATTGCGGTTCGTGGAACGACAATCCCTTGCAAACCCTCGCATGAGTAAACAGCCCTCCAGATTTCTATATTTCCGCTTTATTCCGCCGCCTGCATCTGCGGCTTGCCGGCGGCCAGCACCGACGAAACCGAATTCTGCGCCTCGAGACCGAGGATCAGGTCGGCGAACCACGTGGCGCCGTCTGCACCCAAATAAGGATCGGCAAGACCGTTGAACTTGCCGCGGAATTCCTCGACCGTCATGAAGTTGCCGGGCTCGCCCTTCGGCATGTCGATCAGCACCGAAAATGTGCCGCGCGCCGTCTTGACCGTCGCCTTGCCCGCCATATTCTCCGGGAACAGCGCCTCGACGTCGGGATCGTTGACGCAGGTGACCTTTTTGGTCAGCGCCAGCGTTTCCGGGTCCGTCAGGTGCGTTGCGTAATGATCCCAAAGCATGGTGCCTTCACGCAGCACCACAGCGGCGCAGAACGGCATCGAGAACTGGCCGTCGACAACACTTTGCGGATGATGCTTGGCCTCTTCTGGCAGGCTGACGATCTTCATGCCGGTCATCGGCAGGCCTATCTCGACGGCCTCGACCTCGTCTGCCGTGACGCCTTCGTCGCGGATGATCTGCTTCAGCGCATCCATGGCGGCGTGGGTATAGCGGCAGCTCGGGAACGGTTTGACGGCGAGGCGCATGGTCTCCCAGCGTTCGCCCAGTTCGGCATCCGCTTTGGACGGATCGGCGTTCGGTGCATAGGCATGCAGGAACCCCCACTTGCCTTCGAACGCCTGCTTCGGACCCTTGAACCCTTCCTTGGCCATGACCGCGCACATCAGACCGTTCTGCGCCGCCTGACCGACGTGCGAACGCTTGGTCCACGCACCGTCGGCAAGGAACTGCATGGATCCTGCCGACTGGCTGAGTGCAATGCCAAAGGCGCTTTCGATCTGATCGGCGTCCATGCCCAGCAGCTTGCCCGCCGCTGCCACAGCACCGAAGATGCCGCAGGTCGCCGTCGGATGATAGCCGCGGTCGTAGTGATCGGACGGCCCCAAGGCTAATGCGAGACGGATTTGAATTTCATAGCCCGCGACACAGGCAGCGATCAGGTCCTTGCCGGACGCGCCTGTCATTTCCGCCGCCGCCAGGGCTGCCGGTACGATCGGCGCCGACGAATGCAGCGAGGCTTCGGCGTGGGTGTCGTCGAAATCGAGCGAGTGGGCCAGCGTTCCGTTCAGCAAAGCCGCCGCCGATGGCACATAAGACTGCACATCCCCCGGCACGGCGCAGTCGCCGGACGCCAGACCAAGAATTTCAATAGCGCGTACCATCGCCGGCGTCGATTCCGCATCGTTGCGGGCGCGCACCATGTTGCCCGCCGTATCCAGGATCAAAAGCTTGGTCCGCTCGATCACTTCCGAAGGCAGATCTTCATAACCGAGATTAACTGCGAATTCCGCCAGACGGCGGCTGATACCGGTCATCGGATGTCTCCCAACATGTTGATTGTCGCCGGGAAGCCCCGGCTCTTGAGGGAATATTCCATCACACAACATTCGATTGAACAAATAGAAATATATGCACTATATATCTATAAATCAGATCAATAGGAGGCAGCCATGCTCCCGGTCACCCTGAAGCAATTGGAGACCTTCCTTGCCGTCGCCGAAGCGCGCGGTTTCCGCCGCGCCTCGGAACGTCTGAACCTGTCGCAGTCCGCGGTAACGGCGCATGTGCAGCAACTGGAAGCCACACTGGGGGTGCCGCTGTTTCACCGCACGACCCGCTCGGTGCGTCTGACGGATGCGGGTAATGAATTACTCGACCGGGCCAGCCGGACCGTGACCGGCCTGGAAGACACCATCCGCGCGTTTCGCGACGAAGCGGCGATGACGCGGGGCCGGGTGCTGGTCGCCTGCGCACCGAGTTTCGCCTCGTCGATCCTGCCGCCCGCCCTGGCGGCTTTTCAGTCGCGCCATCCGGAAATCTTCATTCAGGTCCGCGAAGCGTACGGCAGCGAAATCATCGAGGCGCTGAGGACCGACAGCGTCGATTTCGGCATCGGCCCCCTGGATTGCGACGACAAGGACATCGCCTTCACGCATCTGCTTTCGGACGGTTTCGTTGCCGTCCTTAATGGCAGGCACCCGCTGGCCCGTAAGGCCGCCATAAAGTTTACCGACATCATGGAGATGCCGATCCTCGCCATGCCGCGGCGTTCGGCGACGCGCGATCTGCTTGAAAAAGCTTTTGAAAAACACGGCCGCGTCCTGGAACCGAAATATGAAATGCTGCACCACCAGACCCTGATCAGCATGGCCGATGCAGGTCTCGGTGTTGCCGTGTTGCCGGAAACCGCCGTGCCGCCGGCGCGCGACGGCTCGTATGCCGTCATCCCCCTCAAGGAACCGGAAATGAAGCGGCGCATGGGGATATTGATGTCGCGCGGGCATAACCCTTCCCCGGCGGCCCGCGCCGTCGCCGATATGCTGCCGGAGTTTGTCGCGGAATGGGTGCGCGCAGCCTAGAGCGTTACTCCGCCGCGTACTGTTTTTCAGCGGCGTAGTATTCGGGGAACCCGACAATCGCCTGCAGTTCCTGAAAGGTAATCCGGTTCGAAAGGTCCTGCTCGCCCGACTTGATCATCTGCAACGTTTCCTGCATCGCCTTGATCGCGCTCATCAGCAGGGCCGCCGGATAGATCGCAACCTTGTAGCCGATTTCTTCCAGTTCCTTCGGCGACAGATAAGGGGTCGTTCCCTGCTCGACCATGTTGGCCATCTTCGGTCCATCGACCTCGGCGCAGTAACGGCGCATTTCGTCTTCGTTCTTGGGCGCTTCCAGAAACGTGATGTCGACACCCACCTTGCGGAACATTTCGCAGCGGCGGATCGCCTCGTCCATGCCTTCCGGCCCGTTGGCGTCGGTGCGCGCCATGATCAGGATGTCGCCGCCCTTATCGCGAACGGCTTCGCGTGCATCCACGGCCGCCTGCAGGTGCTGTTTCGCTTCGTTGAACGGCACGACGCGTTTGCCGATCGTATGCCCGCAACGCTTGGGCGAAACCTGATCCTCGATCATCACGCACGCAAAGCCGGCCTGCGCATATCCCTGCACGGTGCGCTTGACGTTGATGGGATTGCCGAAGCCCGTGTCGCCGTCACCGATCACCGGAATGTCGACCGCGCTGCAAAGGTTGCGTCCCTGATCGACCATTTCCGCATAGCTGATGAGGCCCGTATCCGGCTCACCGATGCGGACAGCGGAAACCATGAAGCCGCTCATGAAAGCTGCGCTGAAACCGGCCTGTTCGGTGAGCCGTGTCGAAATCGCATCGAAAACACCCGGCGCGGTGATGATTTCAGGCTTGTTCAAAAGGTCCTGAAGGTTGGCGGCTGCGGTCATGGTTGTATCTCCTGTAAAGTATTTCTATCGCCCGTTGAAGACAGGTGTGCGTTTTTCAAGAAACGCCTGATAGCCTTCACGGTAATCCTCACTGTCGCACGGTGCGTAACTGTCGCGCGTTTCCGCCTCGGAAACCGGCGACGGGTCATCCAGCAGCCTGTTCAGCACTTTCTTTGTCATGCGCGCCGCCAACGGTGCACCCGATGCGATCCGTTTAGCCGTTTCCACGACTTCGGTTTCCAGATCCGCATCGGCAACAACGCGATTCACAAGTCGGTGTCGAAGCGCCTCTGCGGCATCGATCACCTGGCCCTCCAAAAGGAACTCAAGCACCAAAGCCTTGCCGACCAGATCCAGCAGCGGCTTCATTTCCGATCCGGCAAAGGCATGGCCGATGCGTTTGATCGGCACCCCGAACCGCGACGTGTCGGACGCGATCCGCATGTCGCAGCAGGCCGCGATCTCAAGGCCGCCGCCGGTACATGCACCGCGGATCATGGCAATGCTCGGATGACGGCAGGCGAGCAGAAGGTTCAACGCCTTGTCCGTCGCTTCACCATAAAGATACGCCTGCTCGGCGGTGCTGCGCTTTTCCGGAAATTCGGAAATATCGGCCCCGGCGGCGAATGCCTTGTCACCGGCACCGCGATAGACGATGCAGCGTAGCGTCTCGTCGGCGTCGAGCAAGGTTATCGTTTCCGACAGCCAGTGCCACGCCGCCAGTGTCAGGGCATTGCGTTTCGCCGGATTGTTAAGGGTGACAAAGGCGATATCGCCCTTGCGTTCAACCAGAATTGGATCGTTGCTCATTTATCATTCAGTACACGCGTCGGTGCACCGTCCATCCAAGATTTAACGTTTTCAGCCACTTGCGTGTAGGCCATCTCGTACAGTTCCTTGACCACGTAACCCGTATGCCCTGTCAACACGGCATTGTCGAGGCCGCGCAAGGGATGATCCGCTGGCAGCGGCTCGACATCGTAAACATCGATACCGGCGCCGGCGATGGCCCCGCTGGACAGCGCTTTGACCAGTGCCGCTTCGTTGATAATGGGGCCGCGAGATGTGTTGACGATATAGCTTGTCGGTTTCATCAGACTGAATTCTTCGTCTCCAACGAGGTCCGTCGTCCGCTCGCTCAGCACAAGATGAATCGAGATGACATCCGATTCCCCGAACAGGGTTTCGCGGTCGACGAGGCGCACACCGACTTCATCGCAGCGTTCCTGGGTCAGGTTCTGGCTCCAGGCGATGACATCCATTTCCATTGCTTGACCGAACTTAGCGACGCGTGATCCGAGATTCCCGAGTCCCAACACCCCAAGTGTTCGTCCGTTCAGGGATTCAGATACATAGGCCTGCCAGCCGCCGTCTTTCATGACGCGGCTTTCCTTGGAAATTTTCTTGTATAGATCGGTGATCAGCGCGACCGCGTGCTCGGCCGCCGGATAGGGCAGCATGGCGGTACCGGCAACGACAATCCCCTTGCCTTTTGCATGGGCCATGTCGATCGCATTGTTTCGCATGCCGGTGGTTACCATGAATTTCAGGTTCGGCAGCTTATCGATCTGCGAAGCCGGAAAGCGCGTCCGCTCGCGCATGCATACCAGAATGTCGAAGGGCTGCAGGGCCCCGGCGATAACGTCTTCGTCCCAACCCAGGTGCTTGTCGAAAACCGTGATTTCCGTGTCGCCCAGAACCGACCAGTCGGCGGAACCTAGTGCCGCGTTTTGATAATCATCCAGAATTGCCAGCTTGAGTGTCATACGCCTCCCCCATACTTTCTTCACTTCATGATGTTAAAGGAGAGATTATGTCCGAGGGCACTTCAATCAAGGTCGAAAATGAAAATGCCGCAAACGGCACCGTCAAAACCGCATCGAATATTGCCAAGGCCGGTGTT
Source organism: Thalassospiraceae bacterium LMO-JJ14 (assembly GCA_021555105.2). Taxonomy (NCBI): domain Bacteria; kingdom Pseudomonadati; phylum Pseudomonadota; class Alphaproteobacteria; order Rhodospirillales; family Thalassospiraceae; species Thalassospiraceae bacterium LMO-JJ14. The sequence continues at coordinate 1,929,353 of CP134604.1, read as the reverse complement.
GTCGGATTCGGCACCATGGGACAGGGCATAGCACTCGTCCTTGCACGCGCCGGCATCGAAGTTACCGCCGTCGAAGTCGAACAAGCACGGCTGGATGCGGGGCTGGCAAGCCTCAGAGCCGGATTGGAAGACAGGGTCAAACGCGGCCGCATGAGCGCGGAAGCAATGGCGTCCGAGCTTGAAAGGATCAAGGGCGCGACGTCGATCCAGGCACTTTCGGAATGCGATCTGGTTATCGAGGCCGCGCTTGAGGACATGGATATCAAGACGCGTATTTTTGCCAAGCTGGATGCCGTCTGCCCGGCACACGCGATTCTGACGACGAATACGTCCAGTCTAGATATCGATAAAATAGCGGCGACGACGTCACGGCCGGAAAACATTGCCGGCGCGCACTTCTTCGCCCCGGCGCAGGTCATGAAATTACTGGAGATCGTGCGCGGCAAAGTAACATCCGCCGAAACGGTCGCAACACTGCTCGCGCTCTCGAAGCGGATCGGCAAGGTCGGTGTCTGCGTCGGCAACGGTCCCGGCTTCGTCGCCAACCGCATGTACCACCGCTATACCTGGCAGGCTTATTTCCTGCTGCAGGAAGGCGCCTATCCGGAAGTTGTCGACCAGGCCATGCAGGATTTCGGATTTCCCCTCGGCTGCCTCGCCGTCGGCGATATTTCCGGACAGGACGTGGCATGGCAGGTACGCCAGGGACAGATCGCCAGCGGCTTTATCGACTTGAGCGCCCCCTACCCGGTCATCGCCGACAGAATGTGTGAGCGTGGTTGGTTCGGTCGGAAAACCGGGCGCGGCTGGTATCTGTATGAAGACGGAAAGCGTCTGGCGAACCCGGAAGCAAATGCGTTGATCGAACAAACATCCCACGATCTCGGCATAGCGCGCCGTGATATCTCCGCGGACGAAATCCGCGAGCGATGCCTCTATGCACTTGTTAACGAAGGCGCCCGTCTGCTCGGCATGGGGATGGTGGAAAGCGCAGAGGATATCGATACCATCTGGCGATACGGTTACGGATTTCCGGAAACGAAAACAGGTCCGATGCATGTCGCAAGCGAGCTTGGTCTGGACGCAGTCCATGAGACATTGAAGCACTTGCACAACAGGCATGGCTGGATGTTTGAGCCCGCCCCCCTGATCGCCGAATACGTAAAGAACGGTAAAACATCATTCTTTTCGTGACTTTCACGTAAAAATAAGCGATTGAACGTTAATTCCACAACAACACCTTGTGTTAAATACAGGCATGCGCAGACCGAAGATCCTAACCACCATCCAGTCCTACAGTTGGCCTTTGTTCAGATCGGATGCCGTCGCCGGCGTGACCGTGGCCATGGTTGCGATCCCGTTAAGCCTTGCGATTGCCATCGCCTCGGGGGCAGACCCCGCGAAAGGACTTATCACCGCCATCATCGGCGGTTTTTTCATATCCTTACTGGGCGGCAGCCGGGTGCAGATCGGCGGCCCCACAGGCGCCTTCATTGTCGTCGTATTCAGCGTCATCGCCGAACACGGTTATGATGGCCTTGTCCTCGCCACCCTGATGGCCGGCATCATTCTGTTGGTCGCAGGATTCCTAAGAATGGGCCGGTTGATCGCTTATGTCCCCGAAGCTGTCGTCAACGGGTTCACCATCGGGATCGGCATTATCATCGCAACCAGTCAGTTGCGGGATTTCTTCGGCTTCGATCTGGACAAGGTGCCCGCCGAATTCATTCACAAGATCTCAGCCCTTTGGCAGGTGCGAGAAAGTCTCAATGTCTCCGCGCTGATGATCGGCCTTGCGACGATGTTCCTGATCATCGTGTTACGCCGTATGGCACCGAAACTGCCGGGACTGATCTTTGCCGTCGGGATCGGTTCTGCTGCCGTGGCTTTGATGGCGCTTCCGGTAGATACAATCGGCTCACGGTTCGGCGCCTTGCCCGATCACCTGTCGATACCTGAACTGCCGGACATCACGCTCCTCAAGCTCAAGGAACTTCTGCCGTCGGCTTTCGTCATTGCCTTCCTCGCCGGTGTAGAATCTCTTTTATCGGCCATGGTCGCCGACCGGATGATACAGGGGCAGCACCGCCCGAATGCCGAATTACTGGCACAGGGCGCGGCCAATGTCGCTTCGTCTCTATTCGGCGGCATGCCGGCAACGGGTGCCATTGCCAGAACCGCAACCAACGTCAATGCTGGCGGCAAGACGCCGGTATCTGGTCTGGTTCATGCGGTAACGATCCTTCTTGCGATGATGCTGTTTGCGTCGGCGGCCGGATATCTTGCCATGCCGGCGCTGGCGGCATTGCTGCTGATCACCGCGTGGCGCATGAGCGAACCGCACAAATGGCGGGAGTACATGTCGGCACCGGTGAGCGACCGTTTACTGCTACTGGTTACGCTGGCACTGACTGTACTCGTCGACCTGACCGTCGCCATCGGTGTCGGCGTGTCCATCGGCCTTGCACTCAGGCTCTACAAGGAAAAGCCGCCGCCGAGCGACTGGACCGTCCCCGACCGCTGACCTTCTTGCGGCAAGCATGAATATGCGATGCATTGCCAGTGAATGCGCAATGCCTATATATCTGGAAACAAGAACTGATCCAGGGAGAGAAAAGATGACGACATGGCTCGAAGGCCCGACCCGCAACGACAAACCCGCCGGCATCCGCCTGCGTGAATTGCTTGAACGCGATGAGATCCTCCGAGTTCCCGGCACGCATAACCCGTTCGCGGCCCGGATTGCCCAGCGTGAAGGGTTCGAAACGCTCTACATCTCGGGCGGCGCCGTCACTACCAGCCTCGGCTTGCCGGACCTCGGCGTCATGATGCTGGATGAGCTTTGCTTCATTACCCGGATGATCGCCCGGGCCACCGACCTGCCACTCATCGTCGACGGCGATGTCGGTTACGGCGGCACCCTGAATGCCATGCGCACGGTCCGTGAACTGGAACAGGCGGGCGCTGCGGCGGTGCATATCGAAGACCAGCTCCTGCCGAAAAAGTGCGGCCATCTGAACGACAAACGTCTGATCCCCGCCGAGGAGGCTGCCGCCAAGATCGCCGCGGCAAAGAAGGCCGCCCGCGACCTGGTAATCATCGCGCGGACCGATGCCGCCGGCGTTGAAGGATTGGAAGGCGCAATCGCGCGCGCCAATATCTATAAAGCGGCCGGTGCCGATGTGGTATTCCCCGACGGCCTCGCCTCGGAAGCTGAATTCCGCCGCTTCGCCGAGGAAACCACCGGCTATCGCATGGCCAACATGACCGAATTCGGGCGTACGCCGCATTTCACCGGCCAGCAGTTCGAGGAGTTCGGCTACAAGATCGTTATCTGGCCGGCGACCTCGATGCGGGTTTCCGGTTTTGCCATGCGCGATCTATATAAACACATTCGCGAAAATGACGGCACTGGCGGTTTCGAGGATCGCATGATGACCCGGGCCGAAAGCTACGACATCATCGGATATCATGATTTCGAGGCGTTGGACGAAAGCGTGGCGCAATCGGTCGCACCATCCTTTACCGGCGACGACACGACGGCGAAAAGGCTGGCAGGAGAATAAATTAGGCGAATAAATTATTTGCCTTTGATTCTGCCGATCAGGAACACGATCAACCAGATCGGCACCACGATCACGGCACCGATCAGAACGTATTCGACACTGCCGGCGATGAATTCACCGGCCCATGCGAACGCGGACTGGATCGTCTCGCCGAAATTTAGCAACAGGTCCTTGGGATCGATTTCAAGGAACTTTAGGATGAACCCGAGCACCAGCGAAGCGATCAGTATCTTGAAGACGGTTCCGATTACATTTTGCGGCATGTTCGCAGGCCCCTGGCGAATGTTGGTTTGTTTCGCAGACAAGACTACACGCGTCGTCAGCCCTGTTCAATTTCAACACGCATCAACTGAACAACGGCATGTCTGAAATCCAAGGTAAACCGAATCCCGGACCGCCGCATCCGATCCGCTGGCTTGCCTTCATCGGCTGGCTCGTGGTGCCGGTGCTGGCAACATGGGCCATTGTTGCGGCGACAGCCCTCTTCATCCTTTGGTGGGGCGTCATCTGGTTCTTTTTCGCCCTCGCCTACATGATCGTTTATTTCCGCTGGTCCAGGCGGCGTTTCCCGAAAACCGAGGACTAGGGTCAGGACCCTAAAGTTTTTTCGGCAGATACTTCGCCAGCCATGCCATGCTGAGGAAGCAGGCGCCCCCGGCGACAAATACCGCCGGCAGCGCAAAAAAACCAAGCACCAACGAGAAAACGCCCGGTGTCAGCAACTGCGCCGTATGCCTGTATGTGACGAACACGGATGTCATCTCGGCGCGCTCATAAGGATGTACGGCGCGGAGAAACGGGATATTGCCGGCACCATCGACCAGCGACGCGGCAAATGCAGACAGCACGATCAGGACAAGAATCAATTCAGGCCAGCCCTGCATCACGGCAATTAAGATCGTCGTGACCCCGGCCAGGGCATAGCCGAGGATCAGAATAAACCGCATCCCGTATTTACGCCCGACGGCTCCCCAGATTCCCGCCAGAAAAAGCGAGCCGAGTGAAATCGACATGATCATGCCTGTCGTCTCCGGGGTGTATCCGCTCGTCGTCAAATAGATCGGCGCATAAACAAAAAACATCATCCACCATGCGGACCGCCCCGTCGCCAGAACCCATGCCAATCTCAGACGCGGCTGCTTGAAGAATCTCGGCAGATACCGCAACGGATTCGGCGGAAGCCGCAACGGCATGGTAACAGCCGGGTTGTCCGTAACCCTGAGAAACCAGAAAAAAGCCATCAGCACGATGACAAATGCCGCGACCAAGCTAAATGTCGTTTGCGGCGAGATCGTTTCCGCCAGCCAGACGCCGAGCCAGGGACCGAAAGTGAACGGTGCTGCGACGAAAACAAGCCGGCGCGGTTCAAACTTCGTGATCTCAGCCCGCGGCACATGGTCAAGAACGAACAAATTCATCACGATTTCGAGGAACGCCGTGGCCACGACCTGCAAGGCCAGCGCAAAGGCGAACACTACGGGATCGCCGGTCCCATACCCCCAAAGCGCGGCCAGCATCAGCGCCCCGCCGAGCGTAAAGGCCCAACGGCGTCTGATCCAGTGAACCACCATCGGGATCACCATGGTCGAGAGCAAGCCGATGATCGAAACGGCGAAATAAATCAAACTGACGGACTGCGCATCACCCATCAGCTTGTGCGCCTGTAAAGGCACCAGTGTGATCAGCGTCGCGCGGGACCAAGCCTCAATTGCAAACAGCAAAATGAAGGTCCCGGCACGTGGCTTTGGTGCACTGGAAAGCCATAACGGCACTACGGTACGGCGCATGATCCCCCCTTGAACGGCACGAGCCTACTCCCACTTTTACGCTCACCGCCATGCTTTATGTGCATAACATGATCCCGCCCCGGACAAGGCAGGAATTTCAAACAACGGCACTTGCCGCGCGCATCTGTGCGGCTACTATTCACGCCAACGACATTTGGGGGACGCCATGAATTCGCAGCAAACGGCACTCGCCGGAAAACTCAGTGCGCTTGCCACATCGACCATTGCAAACGCTCTCGACCGCACGGGCTGCTTCGGCTGCACCATGGTCAATCTGAAACCGGTCGCGCCGGGCATGAAGTTCGCCGGCCCGGCGCTCACGGTACTGGAAGAATCCGGCCCCTTCGGCACCTTCAGTTCGGATGATTTCCGGGTCGGCGCCATGATCGATGCCGCCAGCCCCGGCGAAGTGATTGTCGTCGCCGCGGATGGCGTCCCGTATTCGACCTGGGGCGGCATGGCATCGCTCGCAGCCGCGCACAAGGGTATCGCCGGGATTGCCATCGACGGCGGCGCGCGCGATGCCGATGAAACCGCCGAGGCCGGGTTTTCGGTCTTTTCCAGGCATCTGATCCCGACCACGGGGCGTTGCCGCCTGCGGGTCGCCGACATCGGCACGACCATCGTCGTCGATGGCGTGACCGTCAGCGCCGGGGACTGGATCGTCGCCGACGACACGGGCATTCTGTCGATACCCGCCAGCGCCGTCGAAGATGTCATCACGCTTGCCGAGGCGTTCACACGCGAAGATGAAAAAGCGGCCGATGCAATTCGCAACGGCATGAAGTTTTCAGATGCCATGAAAAAGTTTGGAAATATCTGATGGCCTCGCTTGCCGAAGAAATTGCAAAGGTTCTGAAGGCCCGCAAGGTGACACGTATATTCGGCATACCCGGCGGCGGCTCCAGCCTTGATCTGATCGATGCCGCCGACAAGGCCGGCATTCCGTTTACACTGACCCGTACCGAAGCCGCAGCGACCATCATGGCCGCCGTGACAGGTGAACTGACCGGCGCCCCGGGTGCGGTTCTCGTCGGCGTCGGACCTGGCGCATCAAGCGCCACCAACGGGCTTGCCTATGCATCGCTCGAGCGCTCGCCCATGGTGCTGTTCATCGACGGTCCGGCGTCGACGATGCATCAGCATTTCAATCAGCAGGCAATGTTCGCACCGATCTCGCGCGGCACGGCACGATTGCAACCGGCCGACGGCGCCGAGGTTCTAGATAATTTGCTGAAGACCACGCTCAGCGCACCTGAAGGCCCCGTTATGGTCGAGCTGACGGCCGGCGATGCCGCCGCCAAAGCCAACACATGCATACCGTCAGATGACGCTACACCACCACCGCCATCGACAGATGACCTTGCCGCCGCCGCAAGCATGATCGCCGCAAGCAAGCGGCCGATGGTCATTGTCGGCCTTGAAGCCCGCCTGCATGCGGACGCCGTCCGCGCGTTCGCCGACCGGCTGGGCTGCGCCGCCATGACCACCTATAAGGCGGGGGGCATTATATCCGCAGAATCCCCCGGATTCATCGGGCCGATTACGGGGGCCGCCGGTGAAATGCCGATTTTGCAAAAGGCGGACCTGATAATAGGCATCGGCTTCGATCCGATTGAATTCATTCCGGGCACATGGCCGGCGGATTTTCCCCCGTTCCTTCAGATCGGCGAGGGCTCGCCCGCGAATCCGCGTGTGCCGTTCGATCTTAAACTGACCGGCCCCCTTGAGACGATCCTCCGCGCGCTCGGAGATGGCCTCACGGACAGCGGCTGGGCCGACAGCGGCCTCAATGAATTGAAAGCCATTGCTGAACGGATTTACACACCTGACAGCAACGGCTTCTCGACAGCGGCGGCGATCGACGCGATCGGCGAATCGATAGATCACGGCACGCGCATATGCGTCGATGCCGGCGCCCACATGTTCGCTACCATCGGCCGCTGGCCGGCCACGAAGCCACAGGGCATTCTGAAATCGAACGGTCTTTCGACGATGGGGTATGCATTGCCCGCAGCCATAGCATCGGCGCTTGCCGATCCGGCGACACCGGTCATGGCCGTCACCGGTGACGGCGGCATTTCCATGTGCGTCGGCGAACTTGCAACGGCAAGGGAACTGAACCTGGATATCACGCTGGTCGTCATGAACGACAGCGCACTCTCGCTGATCGACATCAAGCAGCAACGCCAACAGCGGCCGAGCCTGGGCGTCCGCTATCCGGCACAGGACTTTGCCGCCATCGCCAAGGCCTATGGCTGGCAGGGCGTCCGCGCCAACGATGCGACGCAACTGAAGGCAGCCCTTGTAATACCGGGACCGAAGCTGATCGATGTCCGCATCGATGCCGCCGGTTACGGCGATGACATGTCGCGTTTACGCGGCTGATAATCTAGCGCGTTTACGCGGCTGATAATCTAGCGCGTTTACGCAGATGGGCGGCTATTTCAGCGGCGAGAAGCTGGCCGGTGTGAGAATCTTGTTCCGCTGGTCGATCAGCATTCCAGCCGACTTGCGCTTGTATTCAGCCCATGCCGGATCGGCATCGCGTGCCTTGCGGCGGCGCTCCATGTCGGCGAAATCCTCAAATCCCCAAAGGTGGACAACCTCGTTCACCGGTCCCACGGCGGTGGTGAAATAGGCGATCAGATTGCCTATATGCTTTAATTGCACGGGCAGTGCCTCGGCTTCGAACAGCGCCAGATATTCCTTGTTGCGTCCGTGTGCGATGGTGTAGGTGCGATGGTCGATAATCATGGAATATCTCTCTGTTCCGTGGTTGATGATTTCATTTTTATGGGCTTGTCACCCCGTCTGGGGACCGTTATAACCCGCCCGCTCCTGCTTGAGGGGCTTTCTTTTTATGGAACCGGTAAAAAAATCCGGCGAATTAGGTTTTTACCTTTAACCGCAACAGACTAGGAGAGAGACATGGCCGTAGAACGGACACTCTCGATCATTAAACCAGACGCCACGCGCCGTAATCTGACGGGTAAGATCAATGCCCGCTTCGAAGAAAACGGACTGCGCATTGTCGCGCAAAAACGCATTCAGCTGACCCGTGCACAGGCCGAGGCATTTTACGGTGTGCACAAGGAACGCTCGTTCTTTGGCGACCTCTGTGACTTTATGACCTCGGGTCCCGTTGTCGTTCAGGTTCTCGAAGGCGAAAGCGCCGTGACCAAGAACCGGGAAATCATGGGCGCGACCAATCCGGCAAACGCCGACGAAGGTACGATCCGCAAGGACTTCGCCGAAAACGTCGAAGCCAACTCGGTGCACGGTTCCGATTCGCCGGAAAATGCCGCCATCGAAATTTCGTTCTTCTTTGCTGAGACCGAAATTGTCGGCTGACTTTGGTCGGTTCGAATCAAAAAACCCGGCTTCGGCCGGGTTTTTTTTATGTTCAGTCCTGATAGTTGATTAACGCCCCATCCGGCGCCTTTGCGCCGGAAACCCGAACAACCTCGCCCGTGATCCGGACCCTGCCCTCGGCAATCCACCTGACGGCAAGCGGATAGATGATGTGTTCCTGCTCAAGAATGCGGGCCGCCAGTGTATCGGCGTCATCGCCCGGATGAACGGGGACTGCCGCCTGAACGATAATCGGGCCCGTGTCCATTTCATGGCGGACGTAATGCACCGTGCAACCGCCGAACCTGACCCCGGCGTTGATCATCCGCGCATGCACATCCAAGCCCTTAAAGGACGGCAACAGGGACGGATGGATATTTATCAGCCGGTCACGCCACGTTTCACAGAATTCTTCGCTGAGCAATCGCATGAACCCGGCAAGAACGACCAGCTCACATCCGGCGGACTTGATTTCTTCGCTGACGCGCCGGTCAAAGCTTTCCCTATCGGGGAAGTCCTTGTGACGGACCGTAGCCGTCCTGACCCCGGCAGCTTCGGCACGGGCCAGCGCCGGGGCACCTTCTATATTTGAGATCACGACGGCGACTTCTGCCGGGAATTGATTATCGGCACTGGCATCGAGGATCGCCTGCATGTTCGATCCCCGGCCGGAAACGAGAACGGCGATCTTCATCCGCGCCATAGCGCATCGCCGTTTTTGATGACAACCGGATCAGCCCCGGCAGCCCCGGTCATTTGACCGATGATCTGCACGGTTTCTCCGGCGGCCCGAAGGGTATCGGAAATCTTTCCGGCATCTTCCGGTGCACATACGACAACCATGCCGATACCGGCGTTAAAGGCGCGGAACATCTCGGCGCTGTCGATATTTCCGGCTTTCTTTAGCCACGAGAATACCGCCAGGCCCTGCCATGCAGCGGCATCGATATCCGCCCCCATACCTTTCGGCAGAACGCGCGGCAGGTTTTCGACAAGCCCACCGCCGGTGATATGCGCCAGCGCCTTGACGCCGCCGGCCTTGATCGCCGAGAGGCAGGGCTTCACATACATGCGTGTCGGCGTCAGAAACGATTCGGCCAAGGTTTTAGCTTCGTCGAACGGCGATGGTGCGTCCCAGGCCAGACCTGCGCGCGCCACGACCTTGCGGACAAGCGAATAACCGTTCGAGTGCACACCACTAGATGTTATACCGAGAATAACGTCGCCAACGGCGATGTCCGATCTGGGCAGCACGTCGGCCCGTTCCACGGCACCGACGCAGAATCCGGCAAGGTCATAATGACCGTCATCGTACATACCGGGCATTTCTGCCGTTTCGCCGCCGATCAGCGCAGCGCCTGCCTGCTTGCATCCTTCGGCAATGCCGGTGATGACACTTTCCGCGACCCCGACGTCGAGCTTCCCAGAGGCAAAGTAATCCAGGAAAAACAGCGGTTCCGCGCCCTGCACCACCAGATCGTTGGCGCACATGGCAACCAGATCGATACCCACGCTGCCGTGTACACCGCTTTCGATCGCCAGCATCAGCTTGGTGCCGACGCCATCCGTACCGGAAACCAACACCGGATCCTTGTATCCGGCCTTGGCAACATCGAACAACGCCCCAAAACCGCCCAAATCCGCAACGACACCTGAACGCATGGTTTTCGCTGCAATCGGACCGATCCGGCGCACCAACTCGTTGCCGGCTTCGATATCGACGCCAGCGTCTTTGTAGCTAAGTGCGGAAGCGGCTTTATCCGTGGTTTTTTCAGTCGGCTCGGTAATGGTCTTTCTCCTTGGCGTTAGTATGCTAAATTACGCGCCGTCCCCTGTGCCAACAAGGCTTAAACAGGGCGTAAGAGCGGCCACCTCGCGCAGAAAGAAGAACTCATGGCGCCCATAGCCGAAAAACGTTTCACTCCGTATCCCCGCCTGCTGGCAGCGCTGTTTATCGCCGCCATGGTCTCCTGGCCAGCCCAATTTGCCCGGGCCGATGTCTTCGAGGTGAAAAATGTCGGCGTCGACGTCAAGGCGGCGACGGCTGCCGAAGCCCGTAAGCAGGCTCTGGCGCAAGCGGAACGGCGCGCTTTTTACGTGCTTGTTTCGAGAATGACCCTGAGCGAGGATGAAGAACGCATTCCCGAATTCTCTAATGCCGAAATCGCACCGTATGTTCGCGATTTCTCGGTTGCGCGGGAAAAAGCGTCGAGCGTGCGATATATTGCGCGCCTGAACTACCGCTTCAAACCCGATGCCATTCGCGGTCTGCTGCGGTCTTATAATGTCCCGTTCGCGGAAACCCCTTCAAAGCCGATGGTTGTGCTTCCGGTTTACGAAATCGGTGCCAGTGCCGTTTTGTGGGACGAACCGAATCCCTGGCGTCAGGCATGGAGCGGCCGGGACCGCCCCGAGGGACTGGTGCCTCTTATCGTGCCGATCGGCGATCTTTCGGACATTTCCACCGTCGGCGTCAGCGAGGCAATGGCAGGCGACACCAACAGGCTCGGCGTTATCGCCGAACGATATGCCGCCGCCGACACAGTCGTTGCCCATAACAATCAAACAGCCGATCCGGCAAGCGGCCGGCAGATGATGACCGTGACACTGTTGCGCCCAAGCGATCCGATCGAAGTGGAATACCGCACGGACAGTTATATCCAAAACGAAGGCGAGACACCGGATGCCATGATGGCACGTGTGACGGAAGCAACGGCGAAGCGAATCGAGAACATCTGGAAACGCCGGAATCTGATTTCCCAGTCCGGCACGGGGGTTCTGGCTGTCACCATTCCGATCACCGGCCTTAAAGACTGGCTCACCATCCGCGATCAGTTATCGCGTGTCGGCATCATCCGGGAATCCGAAATTGTCCTGATGTCCAAGGATCAGGTCCGCGTGAATGTGCATTTCGTTGGTGGCGCGGAGCAACTGATCACCGCCCTTGAGCAGGCAAACCTGTCGATGCTGCAGGAAAGCGGTGAATGGATCATCATGCCGATCGGTGTCTTTCAGCCGCCTAAGACCTGATCAGTGTAAGCATCAGCGCGCATGAACATCGCCAACATCATATCACTGGCCAGACTGCTGTCGGTGCCTGTCTTCGTATGGCTGATCCTGATCGACGAAACCGCCGCCGCGTTCTGGCTGTTTCTGGCAGCCGCCATCAGCGATGCCGTCGACGGGATCATCGCCAAAAGCTTCAACATGCAGACCGATCTCGGCGCCTATCTCGATCCGATTGCCGACAAAACACTTTTGGTAAGCGCTTATATCGTTCTCGGCGGCAAGGGACTTCTGCCGTTGTGGGTCGTCATTCCTGTGGTTTCCCGCGATGCCCTGATCGTCGGCGGCGCGCTGCTCTTCGACAAACTAACGGGCAGGCTGAATATGGAACCTCTTCTGGTCAGCAAGCTGAACACGGTGATGCAGCTTTTGTTGATCATAGCCGCCATGTTGCCGAGTGTATTTGCGTCCCCCATCGCACCCGTCGTAACGTTGCTGAGTACCGCTGTTTTAGTCACGACACTGGTTTCAGGGGCTGCTTACGTGTACATCTGGACCATGCGGGTACATGTACTTGAACGGGTAAGCGACGCGGATACAAAGGGAAACAATCGTGAGCCGTGAACAACACGTGATTATCTGGCTGATTGCCTTGCTCGGTGCCGGTTTTATCCTTCATCTGCTCAGCGATGTGCTTTTGCCGTTCGTCATCGGCATCACCATCGCCTATTTCTTTGATCCGCTCGCCGACCGGCTTGAGCGCGTAGGCATGTCACGACCACTGGCGACGTCCTTAATCCTGTTGGGTTTCTTCCTCGCAGCCACGGGTATTGTTGTCCTGATATTTCCCGCCCTGCAAAAACAGATCACCGCTGCGATCAAGCTAGTCCCCGCCATGGTCGATCAGTTCCAGGCCATATTATCGCCCTTGATGGAACAACTTCGCGCCGACTTCACGGCCGAAACCGTAAGCAAACTTAAGGAAGCTGCCGGGAATTATGCGGGCACTGTCTTCAAGTGGCTTTCAGGCTTCATTGCGAATGTCTGGAGCGGCGGACTGGCTGTCCTCAACCTCCTGTCGCTTATCCTGATTACGCCACTCGTCGCGTTTTACCTGCTCCGGGACTGGGATGAAATCGTTGCCAAAGTCGACAGTTGGCTGCCGCTGAAATCCGCCGACACGATCCGCGAGCAGGTTCGCAAGATCGACGAAACCCTGGCCGGGTTCGTCCGAGGTCAGGCCAGCGTCTGCCTCGTGCTGGCAGTCTTGTATGCAATCGGGCTCAGCCTTGCCGGACTGAAGGCCGGGCTATTGATCGGCCTCGCCGCCGGTGCATTGGCTGTTATTCCCTATATCGGCGCTGCGGTCAGCTTCTTCATCGGTGTCGGACTGGCCATTGCCCAGTTTCAGCAGGATTGGGTATCGATCCTGATCGTTGCCGCCGTGTTTATCTGCGGACAAACCCTGGAAAGCTACTTCCTGACACCGAAACTTGTCGGCGGCCGGGTCGGACTGTCGCCGATCTGGATCATCTTTGCGATGCTCGCCGGGGGGACGCTATTCGGCCTGACCGGGGTTCTGATTGCCCTGCCCGTTGCCGCCGTCAGCGGTGTGCTGGTCCGTTTCGGGATCGAGCAGTACCTGCAAAGCGAGCTTTATCATGGCGAGAACAATAGTACGTCGGAGGGCAAGTGAGCCCCAAGCAGCTTGCCTTCGATCTTGAACACCGCCCGGCACTTGGTGAAGACGATTATCTCGTCGCCCCCTGCAATGCCGAAGCCGTCGCGTGGATCGACCGCTACCCGGACTGGCCAGCGCCGGCTCTGGTCCTGAGCGGCGATACCGGTTCCGGCAAAACCCATCTGGCCCGGGTTTTCATGGCGAAGTCATCGGCCATGGAAATGGCGCATGATTTTCTGCATAACGCGACGCCGGTTTTTCCTGACGTCCGGGCCGTGGTCATTGAGGATTGCGACACCCTCGCCGGCGACCCCGTCGCCGAAGAAGCACTGTTCCACCTGTATAATCAGGCCCGCGAAGACGGCCGGGCAATCCTGCTGACGGCGCGCAAACCGGCAGCCCGCTGGGGTATCGCCCTTGCGGATCTGGCTTCAAGGCTGCGCGCGGCGCCGTCGGTGCAAATATCGGCCCCGGACGATGCGCTTTTGACGATGATTCTCGTCAAGCTGTTCGCTGACAGACAGATCGGCATCGAACAGGCGGTGCTTGATTTCGTCGTACCGCGGATCGAAAGATCCTTCGCCGCAGCCCAGGCCTTTGTCGCCAGCGCAGACCGGATGGCGCTAGAAGACAAGCGCCGGATTACCGTGCCGCTGGCGCGTGAGGTTCTGAACCATCAAGCGAGCCTGCCAAACCTGGATTGATGGGCTGCACATCATGACCGCGGGCTTTCGGATGCTCGCATACGGTTCCGAATACCCAGACCACGCCATTCGGTTGCGGGTACCATGCGCCGCTAGCGATTGCGATCAGCACATTTTCACCTTCCCCGTCGATGTAAACCGACTTACGCGTCACCACATGCTAACTCAAGTGACATTGAAATGACGCCGGAATGGCCCGCTTGACCGGGCTTTTTGACATCATAGAGTAGTTGCAAGTTTATATATCAACGGGAGGATCGAATGGATTTGGGAATAGCCGGCAAGAAAGCCATCGTTTGTGCAGCGTCGAAGGGACTGGGAAAAGCCTGTGCGGCGTCCCTGGCGCGCGAAGGTGTCGACGTGACGATCTGCGCACGGACCGAGGAAACGCTGAACGCCGCTGCGGATGAAATCCGCGCCCTCGGCGGCGGCAAGGTGCAGACCGTCGCCTGCGATATCACCAGCGAGGAAGGCCGCGCGGCCGTGCTTGAGGCCTGCCCGGCGCCAGATATTCTTGTCAACAATGCCGGTGGCCCGCCGCCGGGCGACTTCCGCGATTGGGACCGCGAGGACTGGATCAAGGCCGTCGATGCCAACATGCTGACGCCGATCTTCCTGATCAAATCGACCGTGGACGGCATGATCGAGCGCAAGTTCGGCCGCATCGTCAACATCACGTCGAGTTCCGTGAAGGCACCGATCGAGATTCTCGGCCTTTCCAACGGCGCGCGCGCCGGACTGACCGGGTTCATCGCCGGACTGGCCCGCAAGACCGTTCGCCACAACGTCACCATCAACGGCCTGCTGCCGGGCGCTTTTTATACGGACCGGCTGAAATCGAACCTGATGGCGCACGCCGGCAAGGACGGCATTACCCTGGAAGAAGCAGCGGCACAGCGAGCCGAAAGCATTCCTGCGGGGCGTCTGGGTGATGCCGCTGAATTCGGGGAGTATTGTGCGTATCTGTGTTCCGCACAGGCCGGGTACATCACCGGTCAAAACTGCCTGATCGACGGCGGCAACTATCCGGGGACGCTGTAAAGCGCTCTATTCACAAGGGAACGCGTTTTTCAGTTCCAATGCGACAAGAACCGCCATCGGCTGCCCGATACGGTTCTTGAGCGCGCCCTTGGCGCTGAGCTGCGATATCGCTTCCTGGATGAATTCGTCGAGAAACCGTGGCGAAATCGGCAAGGTATCCGGCATGCAGAAATGCAGCCTCGTACCCGCGGCAGATGCCGGTGCCTGGACCGCCTGGATCCCATCCATCAAACCGATGATATAATAACGCCAACGGGCTTCGGCGCCTTTGTTCCCCGACTTGGCTTCGGCCCGGAGCGCCATGTATTCGGCGAGCGTGATATTCGCCTGCGCCGGCGAGGCATTCCCCGCCAGACAGCAAATTACGATCAGCAGCCCAAGTAATCTTTTCAACGTGTGTTTATCTCCGGAAGATATAAGTCCACCGTAATTAGAACATGTTCGCTGCATGTTGATCCAGAAGGGACTGATTAGAAACCTCGGCAAGACCGTGGTTTTATAACTGTCAAAATTCCGCTCAGTGACATTCCCGGCCCGGGACTGGTATCATTAAAGCAGCAATCTCCATATCTTGGTGAACCCGATGGATGAAACGACACCGCCAGAATCAGGCAATGACGGCAAGGACCAAAGCGAGGCCCCTGATGAAAAGAGCGCCGCTTTAGATCGTGTGACGTATGAACCGCATCTATTGAACCGTGAACTGTCGTGGCTTTCGTTCAATACGCGGGTTCTCGAGGAAGCCGAGAACAAAGCGCATCCGCTCCTGGAAAGGCTGCGCTTTCTGTCGATTTCCGCTGCCAACCTTGATGAGTTTTTCATGGTCCGCGTTGCCGGTATTCGCGGCCAGATCCGCGCCGGTGTGACGCAGACGAGCGACGACGGCCTGACACCTTCGCAACAGATCGACGCCATCCAGCGCCAGGCGCATACGGTGATGCATCAACAGCATGCCATCTGGGACCGTCTGCGCCAGGAACTGCGCTCGAAGCAAATTTATGTTCTCAATCGCGATGAAGTTTCAAAAGACGATCTGGTCTGGCTGGAACAGCAATTCATGGAGCACGTGTTCCCTGTCCTGACGCCGCTTGCCGTCGATCCCGCGCACCCCTTCCCGTTTATCCCGAATTTCGGATTCTCGCTGGTCTTGCTGCTTGAGCACCGCGATTTCGATGAGCATCTGCGCGCCCTGCTGCCGATCCCGTCGCAGCTTGAACGCTATGTGCGGCTGCCCGGCCCCGACATTCGCTTCCTCGCCCTTGAAGACTGGGTGTTGCTGTTTATCGACAAGTTGTTCCCCGATTTTTCGCTGGTCGAGAACGGTTCTTTCCGTGTCATCCGCGACAGCGAAATGGAAATCGACGAAGAAGCCGAAGATCTGGTTCGAACCTTCGAAAGCGCCCTGAAACGCCGCCGCCGCGGGTCGGTCATCCGCCTGACCTTCAATGCCGACATGCCGCAACAGTTGCAGGACCTGATCATCGGCGAAATGGGTGCCGAGAACGGGGTTGCCATGGCCATGAGCGGCCCGCTTGGCCTTGCCGACACCAAGCAACTGATTCTCAGCGAGCGCCCCGATCTTCTGTTTACGCCCTTCAACGCCCGTTTCCCGGAACGAATTCGCGACTTCGGTGGCGATATATTCGCGGCGATTTCCAAGAAAGACATCATCGTCCACCATCCCTATGAAAGCTTCGACGTTGTCGTGCAGTTCGTCCGCCAGGCCGCCCGGGACCCGGATGTCGTCGCCATCAAGCAAACACTTTACAGAACGTCGAACGACTCCCCCATTGTCGCCGCATTGATCGAGGCTGCCGAAGCGGGCAAGTCGGTGACCGCGATGGTCGAATTGAAGGCCCGTTTCGACGAAGAAGCCAATATTCGCTGGGCACGCGATCTGGAACGTGCGGGCGCACAGGTCGTTTACGGTTTCGTCGACAAGAAAATTCACGCCAAGGTCAACCTGATCGTGCGGCGCGAAGGACAGACCTTGAAATCCTATGTCCATTTCGGAACCGGGAACTACCACCCCATTACCGCAAAGATTTACACCGATCTGTCGTTCTTCACCTGCGATCAGGCACTGTGCCGCGATGCCGCCCGGCTGTTGAATTACATGACAGGCTACGCACAGCCGGCACAGATGGAAAAACTCTCATTTTCACCGCTGACGCTACGGCAAACGCTTGAGCGCCTGACGGATGTCGAAATCAAGAATGCCAAAGCCGGAAAACCGGCCGGCATCTGGATGAAGATGAACTCCCTCGTCGATCCGGATTTGATCGAGAAATTCTACGAAGCCTCGCAAGCCGGTGTGCAACTGGAATTCGTAATCCGCGGCATCTGCTGTCTGCGTCCCGGCATCAAAGGGCTGAGCGAGAACATCCGGGTCAAAAGCATTGTCGGGCGGTTTCTTGAACACTCGCGCATTTATTGCTTTGCCAACGGCGAAAGCCTGCCCTCCCCGGCGGCGAAGATATTCATCGCCTCGGCTGATCTGATGCCCAGAAATCTGAATCGCCGGGTCGAGACGCTGGTGCCGATCGAAAATCCAACCGTCCACAAACAGGTTCTGGAAGAAATCATGATCGCCAACCTGCGCGATCAGGCGCAAAGCTGGATCATGCATCCCGATGGCAACTTCCAGCGGGTTGCAACCGGGGAAGGCCTGTCCGCACAGGAATATTTCATGACCAACCCGAGCTTGTCCGGGCGCGGTTCAGCGCTTAATGTCGGTCAGGAAATGACCCACAAAGACGACACTAGCCAAAGCTGACCTGAGCAACGAAAATCACCAGACATTGACGGCCCTTATATTGGGCCATGCCACAGGACTTAGGATCGCTTTGTGACTGAAAAAGCTATTCGCCTGCACCCGGACACATCGACCGTCACGGGCCGCATCGGGATCGTCGACATCGGTTCCAACACCGTGCGGCTGGTTGTATATGATGTCCCCGAGCGCATGCCGGTACCGATGTTCAACGAAAAAGCCGAGTGCCGCCTTGTCGAAGGCATGTCGAAGTCGGGTAAACTTTCTCCTGCCGGCGTCAAGAAAGCCCTGAATTCCCTGCGGCGGTTTATCCGCTTGTCCCAGGCGATGGGCGTGGAAAAACTCGATCTGGTGGCAACGGCTGCCGTCAGGGATGCATCGGACGGCGACGATTTCGTCAACAGGATCGAATCAGAGTTCGACATATCCGTCCAGGTTCTCAGCGGTTCTGAAGAAGCGGAGCTTTCCGCACTGGGTCTCGTCGTCGGTGTCCCGAAAGCCGACGGTATACTCGGCGATCTCGGCGGCGGCTCGCTCGATCTGGTGCGATTGGAAAATGGCAACTGCAAGACTTATGGAACGCTGCCACTGGGTCATTTACGCCTGCAGGAAATGTCCGGCGACGATATTTCACGCGCCAAGGACATCATCGACAAGAATTTCGCGAAAAAGAAATGGCTCAAACAGGCCAAAGGCAAAAGCCTGTATCTGACCGGCGGCATCATGCGTGCCATCGCAAGGGTTTTCATCGAACAGACGAACTATCCGCTGCATGTCGTCGACAACTATACGATCCGGGCTGACGATGCTCTGGGACTCTCGCGCTTGATGGCCGGCCTCAGCACCGGAACGTTACGGCGTATTTCCTCGATCTCGCCTTCGCGGGTTAAAAGCGTTCCCTTTGCAACGGAAGTCCTTGGCAGCATGATCGAAGCGGCCGAGCCGGCTTCAGTCGTATTTTCGGGCTTTGGGATGCGTGAAGGGCAAATGCTGCAACATCTGCCGGAAGACATGCGTCATCAGGACCCGCTGATTGCCGGGGCGGAAACACTGGCCGAGCGCACCGGGCGGTTTTCCCTCAAAGGCGCCGAAGTTGCGGGCTGGGTCGATCCTATATTCCCCAGCCTCGAAGAAGAAGACCGGCGCCGCATTCTGGCATCATGTCTGCTGTCCGACATCGGCTGGAATGAGCATCCGGATTACCGCGCCGAGCATTCCTTTTTCCGCGCTCTGCGCCTGCCGTTCGCAGGCCTGTCTCACGCCGACAGGGTCTTTATCGCGGCAACCGTCTTCGTCAGATATAACGGCGATTCGAATGCGCCGGTCGTGAACGATGTGCGCAGCCTCCTCGACCCGGAACAACTCAACAAGGTCGACGGGATCGGCCGGGCTATCAGGCTGGCGCATACCCTTTCCGGATCGGCGCCGGGATTGCTGTCGCAAACCAGCCTCGAACGCACGGACAAGAAGCTGATACTACATCTTCCCGGTAACAGCCGTGCATTCCAATCGGAAACGGTCGACCGGCGGTTTCGCGGTCTCTGCAAGAGCCTCGGCGTCAGCGGCACGGTTTCCAGGAATTAATCCGGGGCTTCGGAAACGACATCCTTCTCGACAATGGCGACCCGCTCGCCGTCGAGTTTCAGACATATCTCCCCGCGGCGAAGCCGCAAGGCATCCTCACCAAACACGGAACGGCGCCAGCCTTTGATCGCCGGGACATCCGCATCTTCACCGAAGGCCGCAATCAGTTCCACATCAGCGGCATTGGCTACCAGCTTCGTGGCGACATCGGCATCCGCGCATTTCATTTTAAGTAGCACTTTCAGCAGATCGGCGGCGGCGGCCGTCCATGGCGGCAGGTCCGGCTTGACCGGCGGCGTCGGCCACTCGGATTTCGGCGCATCGGCTCCCTTTCGGATGGCCTTCAGCAAGGCGTCACCCGACGACCCTTCCGCGAGGCGGCGGCCCAGTCCTCTGGTCTTGGCCAGGTCGTCGACCGTTTTCGGCATGCGGTGGGATATTTCCAGCAGCGCTTCATCCCTGAGAACGCGGTTCCGCGGTATGTTGCGCGCCTGCGCCTCGCGCTCGCGCCAACCCGCAACGGCCTGCAATACGGACAATTGCCTGCCTTTCGCGCCACGGGTCTTGATCCGCAAATAGGCATCGTCCGGATCGACGATATAGGTTTTCGGGTCTTCCAGAATTTCCATTTCCGCCTTTACCCAGGACTGGCGGCCGGAAAGTTCCAGTTTACCGGCAAGAATTTCATAGGCCGGCCTGAGATGCGTCACATCGGCCAGAGCATATTGGATCTGCTTCTCGCTGAGCGGTCGAAGTTTCCAATCGGTAAACCGGGACCCTTTGTCGATCTTCCCGTTTGTCAGCCTGGTGATCAGGTTTTCATAACCCACCGAATCACCAAAGCCGCATACCATGGCGGCAACTTGCGTATCGAAGATCGGGCGCGGCAGCGCGCCGGCGAGATGCAGAAAAATCTCAAGATCCTGACGCGCGGCATGAAACACCTTGAGCACCTTGGTGTTCGCCATGAGATCGTAAAGCGGTTTCAGATCTATGCCCGGGGCCAACGTGTCGATGGCCCTGGCCTGCTCGGTGCCGCCAACCTGCACCAGACAAAGCTCGGGCCAGAAAGTGCTTTCTCGTATGAATTCCGTATCGACGGTTACGTAAGATTCGTCGACGAGGGAGTCACAAAAAGCGCGGAGGGTTTCCGTATCGGTAATCACATCTGACATGAGGCCAGACGTTACACGACCTGAAGCGCTGTCGAAACAGCTTTGTCAGCCTTCCATGAAAGGATTGCACTTGAAGGCCAGCAGCTTTTCGCCCGCCGCCCTTATTGCAGCAAGCCTCGGCCATGCCTGGAGGTCGGAAAACGCGTCAATTTTTGCGGAAAGATGGGTCAACGCCGAAGTGACGGCGAAATCGGCCTGGCTCAAGGCGGCACCGGCCATCCATGGCGTAGCTGCTTCCCGGTCCAGAAAGTCCAGACTGTCGCGAATCGATTTCCGGTAGGTATCGATGAACTCCTCACTCTGCAGGTGCGCAGGCCGGCGGACCGTCTCAATACGCAGTTGAACGGCGCGTTCCGACATGCCCATGGCGATGGTTGCCAGCCGGAGCACCTGCCGTCGCCCGGCCCCTTGCTTCGGCGTCAGGCAAATATCCGGGTCCACCAATTGATCGAGGTGATCAATGATAATGGCGCTGTCGACCAGCGTTTCCCCTTCATCGATAATCAGGGCCGGTACTTTGCCGAGCGGATTGAGGCGCATGACCTCATCGCGATCGCCGAAAACCGAAAGCACATGGCGGTCGAACGGAAGCTCGTAATGACTGAGCGTCGCCGCAACACGACGGACGAACGGCGAATCGAGTTGTCCAACAAGGATCATCATCTGGGCTTCAACTCCCGGCGTTAACGTATACGCATAGAATACCGCCGAACACCCCGATCCCTCAATGCCCGGCTGAGCAAGTGATTCCGCCACGTCACCGGGGGCTTCGTATCGGTGCCGGCAATCGGGCATATTTGCACCACGGTGCGCGTGGTATGCTGCAACGATCATGCGCCATGACCGTGACCTCCAGCCCATAACACTGATCCGTCCGCGAAAGCTGCCGGCAATTGCCGTATCCGTGTTACTTGCCTTGCCGTTATTCGGGTTACTGGCCTTGCGCCGGGACGCTCTCGTCTGGATGGGTGAACCTGCATGGATCGTGCTGAGTTCGATCTCGGCGGTCGCGTTGGCGCTGGCGGCGATCCGGCTTTTTAACGCAGCCCCCCTGATGCGCGTCAGCCCCGGCGGCATTGAAATTCCGAAAATCCTCTCGACCCCCATCCGCTGGCCGGATATTGCCAAAATCCAGGCCGGGGCGCGTCGCGGTGCGACCGGGGACATTCATGACCGGCTGTTGTTCCATTTCAAGCATCCGCAGATCGTGGCCTGGCAATCATCAAAACTCAGGCGCATTCTCGGAGATACGCCGCAAGCGGCAATTGCCGTCGATATCGGCTTGATCTGGCCACTGCGCGCGGACGACCTCAGAAAAATCATTCACGATGCCGCGCTGACTTACGCCAAGGCGCCTGCTCTTCAATCGGACACGGCGGAAAACCGGCATGGGCGCCGTAAAATAAAATCCATCGCCATTGTCCTGTTCTGCGCGGTGCTGCCTGGCACCATGCATTTCAGTGACATCGGTCTGCCGCGGCAGTTCTCACAAGGCCTCGCGTATTACAAAGCCGGCAATGTAATCGCAGCAATCCCATATCTTGAGGACGATGCCCGGGCCGGCGATACAGAAGCCGCGAATGCCCTGGCGACGTTGTACCTCAATGGTGACGGGCTCACCCGCAACACTGCCATGGCAGCAGGCTGGTTCCGGCGTGCCGCTGAAGCGGGGCATGCGGAGGCTGCATATAATCTCGGCAATGCATACCGGCTAGGCCTAGGAGCACCGCAAGATCTTGATCAGGCCTTGCTTTGGTATAAACGCGCTGCAGAAAACGGATCAGCCATCTCAGCTTTTACTCTCGGCAATATCTACCGTCTGGGCGATGGCGTGATACGGGATTACAAGCAAGCCATCGCTTGGTTGATGGTTGCCGCCGACAAAGGCTATGCGCCGGCAGAACATGATCTTGGCCGCCTGTATCATGAGGGGATCGCCGTCCCCCGGGACACCACTGCCGCACACGACTGGTATAGCCGTGCCGCAGCCCGCGGGCACGCCCCGGCCCGATACGATCTCGCCCGGCTTTTGCTGAACGGCGACAGCAAAAAAAGGCATGTGGGGCTCGCGTATTTACAACAGGCAGCCGAGACAGGTTATGCCCCCGCGCAACGCCGGTTGGCGGCCGTCTTTTACAATGGGCAGGACATCCCTCGTAACCCGATTGAGGCATTCAAATGGATCTCCCTGGCCGAGCGCTCATGGCCGGCGCCAAGCCGTGCCGATCTGGTGCGGGAAAAGTCACGGATTGCCAAGGCCCTTGGCCCGGATGAACTGGCGGAGGCCAAGTCACGTATCCGCGCCTGGCGGCCGGCAAAAAACCAGCTGTGAATTAAAAGTCCGTCCCGATGGTTCAAGCGGAGCGGTTTGCCGGGAACTTCATAATCGCGGTGGTCCCCTTTCCCGGTTCGCTCTCGAGCGACAGTTCGCCGTGATGCAACCGCATCAATTCCCTGGAGACCAGCAATCCCAGCCCGCTGCCGTGAGAACGGTTTTCAATCGATTGCTGACCGACCTGAACGAAGGGTTGAAAGAGCAGGTTCATATCGTGCTCGGATATACCGACCCCCTGGTCCTCAACACATATGATAATGTGATCTGATTCTTTATTTGCACGAATGACGATTTCCTTGCCTTCGGAAAACTTCATGGCATTCGAAAGCAGGTTCATCAGAACCTGCTGGATACGAAGCTTATCGGCACGCAGTTGCGGCATATTTTCTGCGATTTCCTTGCGAATTTCGGGCGTAGACGAGTCAACGGCATCATGACCGGTGGCACGATTGGAAAAGGCCGGCAGATTCTCTATCAGCTCGGCAATATCGAAAACCTGTTCATTGAGGGTCATTTCCCCGGATTCGATCCGCGACACATCGAGGATATCTTCGATAATCGCCGACAAATGCACACCACACTGATGGATATCATCAGCATAACCCTTATAAGTATCCGGCAATGGCCCCAGCGTTTCGTTCGACATCAGGCTTGAAAACCCGATGATCGGATTCAAGGGCGTGCGAAGCTCATGGCTCATTTTTGCAAGAAATCTGGACTTTTCCTCGTTTGCCTGTGACGCCGTGCGCCACCATGCAAAAAAGACCAGCAAAGCCATTATGAACAGCAAAATGGAGACCAGCGAAATTTTAGGCAACAACTCCATAAAAAGCTGATCCCCTGGCTTGCCGGGTGTCCAGCTAATGTATGAGATCACATTCCCGCCGTTGTCATACATGGGAATGCACGCCGAGGCCCCTTGTGGCGCTTCGACAGTGACCTGCAGATCACGCAGCAGAAATAGCGCTGACATTTCATCTATCTGCTCACGATCCAGCTTCTTGTATAATATCAGTACCGAGCGCAAACGAGGGACCAGTTCCGCCGCTGTCGGATGTTCTTTCGTGATCGCCGCCGCACCAACAAGATAAAGGTCGTTCTTGAACCACGTGTACGTTGTCAGCGGAATACTTTTGTCCATGCTTGTCGATTGCACGCTGCCTAAAAAATCACGCCCGGTTACGCCCAGAAAAGCAATCGCGTCGTCATTTGCGTTTTCCGATCTCGGAGAGTGAAAAATCGTTTCCAGAGTGGGGGAAACAATAAAAGATCCGGTAATGCCGAATGATTCCTGCATGTACGTGCCGATATTGTCTTCAGCCCATTCAATATCGACATTATTTGATGCTTTCAGGACCGTGTCGTCCCACCATGCATAGTCCTTTACCCAATTGCTGACGTCACGTTGCGCCAGAGAAAAAGCCGTCTCGACTATATGTTGAGACTCCCTGAAAGCGACATCGTTCTCTCTGTCGGCAGAAACACTGAGGAAATATGAGACCGCGCCAATCGATATCGACAGAAACAAAAAAGACAGGACGGCTGCGACAACCGGAAACGGCGCCGCATACATCAGTTTGAGTTTCAAATTTCGATGACGGGTCAAGGGAACTCGCTAATTAAGCTGATTGCATTCTCTTTGCATTCTCTGGATCGCTGTTCCGTCTGAATATTCAGTTGGATTTCTTTATATTTTTCAATTCATAGGTCGCTACCGGATTCTAAAGACCATACGCAGGGCCATATGAAAAGTTGCGTATATTACCTAGATGCCATTTTCTACCATCGCCATATTCTGCTCAACCGCCATATTCTGCTCACCCGCCAGACAACCTGCCCATCGTGCAGTCAGGACGAGTAAACAATAATAAAACGGCTCGATTTGATATATTAATATTCCCACCAGGCATTGTATTCAGCACATACCGGGCCGGCAGGATATTATCCCGGGAAACATGAGCCTGGCGTATTCGGACAAACATTTAATATTCCTGGGAATCCCCCTTTTGAAGAAACCGGGTGCATGCTAAGACCCGCGCCATGTTAAGCATTCAGGACATCACCTACCGGATCGCCGGGCGCACACTTCTGGAAAGCACGTCGCTGAACGTCGAGCGCGGCCAGAAACTGGGTCTTGTCGGCCGTAACGGCACCGGCAAAACAACCCTGTTTCGTCTTATAACCGGGGATGTGCAGCCAGATGGCGGCCGGATACAGTTACAGAAGGGCGTGCGTCTGGGCGAGGTCGCCCAGGAAGCGCCTGCCGGGCCGGAAAGCCTGATCGATACGGTTCTGGCCGCTGATACCGAGCGCGCCGACCTGCTCAGCGAAGCTGAGGTTGCCCAGGACCCGATGCGCATTGCCGAAATCCATACCCGGTTGGCCGATATCGATGCCGAACGCGCACCGGCCCGCGCCGCCCGTATTCTGGCGGGTCTCGGATTTGATGAAACAGCCCAGCAACGTCCCTGTTCCGATTATTCCGGCGGCTGGCGAATGCGCGTTGCCTTGGCGGCCGCGCTGTTCGCACGCCCGGACTTCCTTTTGCTCGACGAGCCGACCAACCACCTGGATCTCGAAGCCGCATTGTGGCTGGAACAGTATCTACTTACGTGGAACGGCACCTTGCTGGTGATTTCACATGACAGGCGTTTTCTGAACCAAATTGTCGATGGCATCGTGCACCTCGCAGAGTTCAAGCTGACCAGATATGCCGGGAACTATGATCGCTTCGAAAAAACCCGTAGCGAGCGGTTGATGCATGAATCCAAGCAGCGCGAGAAGCAGGAAGCCCAACGCGCGCACATCCAGAGTTTTGTCGACAAGTTCCGCGCCAAGGCAAGCAAAGCCAAACAGGCGCAAAGCCGCCTGAAAATGCTGGAACGAATGGAACCCATTGCCGCCGCAATCGAGGACAAATCCATCCAGTTCTCGTTCCCGGAATCGGATCCGCCGCCGCCGCCACTGATGGCCATTCAGGATGTCAGCGTCGGATACGAGGCGAAAAAACCAATCCTGCAACATCTGGACCTGCGCATCGATCCCGATGACCGCATTGCACTGATCGGCGCCAACGGCAACGGCAAGTCGACGCTCGTCAAGTTGTTGAGCCAGCGCCTGAAGCCGCAGGACGGCACGATTGTCAAAGCATCGAAGTTGGAAATCGGCTATTTCGCCCAGCATCAAACGGACGAATTAAACCTGGATGAAACGCCTTATGACCATGTCGCCCGTGCGCTCGGCGATAGAAAGGAAAGTCAGGTACGTGGCCATCTTGGCCGCTTCGGTTTTTCCTCGGACAAGGCCGACACCCGTGTCGAGAACCTTTCCGGGGGCGAGAAAG
The DNA here is from genome assembly GCA_021555105.2 of Thalassospiraceae bacterium LMO-JJ14. NCBI lineage: Bacteria > Pseudomonadati > Pseudomonadota > Alphaproteobacteria > Rhodospirillales > Thalassospiraceae > Thalassospiraceae bacterium LMO-JJ14. The sequence goes on along the minus strand of CP134604.1, from coordinate 1,903,004 downwards.
CACGATTGCTGTTTTCGCTGATGAGCTGCGGCAAGCCGAATATTCTTTTGCTCGATGAGCCGACCAACCACCTGGATGTGGATGCCCGTGAAGCGCTGGTGCAGGCACTTAACGCATTCCCGGGCGCCGTCATTCTGGTCAGCCACGACGCGCACCTGATCGAACTGGTCGCCGACCGATTGTGGTTGGTCGCGGACGGCACCTGCCTACCCTACGACGGGACACTCGACGATTATGCCGCTGAATTGCAGGCATCGCGCAGAGCAAAACGTCAGTCCGGCAAGCAGTCGACCGAGGGCGAGCACAGCCGCGACAACCGCAAACAAGCCCGCAAGGAACGTGCCGAGCAACGTCAGGCGACGGCAAATCTCCGCAAAGCCATCAAGAATGCGGAATCCAGGATGGCCAAACTCGAAGAGCAAAAAACTGCGCTTGAGGCCAAGCTTGCCGACCCCGCAGTATATAACAATTCAACCCGTGATTTAATGGACCTGCAGCTCAAGCATGCTGAGATCAAGGAAGCCCTTGAAACGGAAGAAGCGGCTTGGCTCGAAGCTCAGGAAGCGCTGGAAGGCGCGGCGTGAGCCGTGATGCACATCCCGCTCACCGATTATCTTGGGCAAACATTCGAACAGGCTCCGGATGCGCGCATCCTTTCGCTGGTGCCGAGCTTGACAGAACTGTTATTCGATCTCGGGCTTGAACAGAACCTCGCCGGGCGCACGCAATTCTGCATCCATCCAGCCGAAGGCCTCAAGACGGTCCCCTCCGTCGGCGGCACAAAGAAAATCAAAATGGACCGCGTCGCCGAACTGGCGCCCACGCATGCCTTGCTGAATGTCGATGAGAACCCCAAAGACATGGCCGATGCGCTTCGGGACCAGGGCATCGACGTCATCGTCACCCATCCCATGCATCCGGACGATAATATTCAACTGTTCCGGCTTATCGGCGGTATTTTCAACGCCGGTGCCAAAGCAGAAACGTTGGTCACAGCCTATAACGATGCGCATGCGGCACTTGCTGAAACCGGGCCGTTTACGCATCGGCGTGTACTGTACCTGATCTGGAAAGACCCGTGGATGGCGATTTCCCCGGACACCTATATCGCGAACATGCTGGGGCTGGTGAACTGGCAGGCCGCAACACCGGGCGCCGAACCTGCCCTTAGCGGTGACGCCGCGCGTTATCCTGAAGTTACCCTCAACGTCGACATGTTGAATGATGTCGATCTCGTGCTTTTCTCGACAGAGCCATATGCCTTCGGCAAAACCGATATCGATGCTTTTCAAGCGGCGTTTCCCGAACACGCGCACAAGGCGCATCTGATTGATGGCGAGATGACGTCATGGTACGGATCGCGCGCCATAAGCGGACTTGGCTATCTGAAGAATTTTGCTGAAACGATAGCGTCATGAGCACCGCACTCCGCCTGTCCCTGCACTTCGGCGGCATGTTTCTGGTCATCGGCATCATGATGCCGTTTTGGCCGGTCTGGCTTTCCGCGAAAGGACTTTCTGCATCGGAAATCGGCATGGTTCTGGCCGCAGGCAGTGTCGTTCGGGTTTTTATCAGCCCTTTGATCGCGCGATTCTGCGACCGCCTGGGCGAGCGCAAACGGCCAATCGTCGCATTGTCGTTGAGCGCGTTCTTGTTGTTTTTGCCGTTCGCCTTGCTGGACGACTTCATAGCGATCCTGATGCTGCAGGCTTGCTTCGCCGGTGTGCTCGGGCCGCTGATGCCGCTCAGCGACAGCCTGTCGATGATCGGCGTGCGCAATCACGGGATCGATTACGGGCGGGTAAGGTTATGGGGGTCGCTGACATTCATTGTCGGTGCATCGGGTGTCGGCTTCTTCCTCAAGGGCGCCGATCCCGGGATGATCTGGACCAGCATCGCCGTTGCAATCCTGATCGCCGTGCTTTGCAGCCTGCTCCTGCCGGATCTCCGCACGCGGGCCGCGACAAAGGAAACCGCCCCGTTGACGCATGTTCTGACCGACAGGACATTTCTGGTGTTCGTTGCGGCGACGGCGTGCATACAGGGATCGCATGCCCTTTATTACGGCTTCGGCACCCTGAACTGGCTGCGCATGGGATTGGGCGAAGGCGTCATCGGCATGCTTTGGGCCGAAGGCGTCATTGCCGAGGTTATTCTTTTCGTCTTCGCCGCCAACGCCATCCGCAGGATCGGCCCGGCACGACTGATCGCGCTGGGCGGACTGGCCTGTCTCATCCGCTGGTCACTGACCGCCTACGCGGTCGACATGCCGGTCATTGTCTTGCTGCAGCTTTTGCATGCATTCACCTTCGGCGCGGCACATCTCGGTGCCATTCATTTCATCGCCGACCGCATGCCCGACGAAGTTTCGGCGACGGCACAGACGGTCTATGCGTTACTGGTTTCCGGCCTTGGCATCGGCCTTACCAGTTATTTGTCCGGTCACCTTTATGGTGCCTATCAGGGGCAGGCATATCTGGCCATGGCCGGCATGGGGGGGATCGGCATGATCCTGGCCTGGAGCATCCGCCGCAGGCGAAACGATCCTTAAAAGACGATTTTCTGTCGGCGCAGGCTTTCGACCTCTTCAGCACTAAAGCCGCCATTGCCGAGCACGTCATCGGTATGCTCGCCGAGCTTCGGCGCCCGAATACGAAAGCCGCCGGGTGTCTCAGAAAGATACGGATGGATATTGTGCATCGGCGCACGGCCCAGATCGTCGTCCGGCACTTCGACCAGCACGCCCCGCTCATTCACGTGCGGATCGTCGAGAATATCAGCCGCATTATAGATCGGCGCGGCCGTAACGCCCGCCGCATCGAAAATTTCCAGGACTTCATCCATATCGCGCGCCGCCACCCATTCGGCGACAATGTCATTCACCTCGTCGCGGCGCGCCACCCGCTCGGCGTTGGTGCGGTAACGCGGATCGTCGATCATGTCTTCGCGGCCGATGGTGCGGAATACGCGCTCGGCCATCTGCTGGATGGAAGCCGAGAGCGAAATGAAGCCCCCGTCGCGGGTCGTGTATACATCGCGCGGCGCCGATGTGTTCGAACGGTTCCCGACCCTTTCCGCGACCTCGCCCGTGGCAAGGTAATCCATGGCCGACGGCCCCAGCGTGGACAGGATTGGTTCCAGCAGGGACATATCGATCACCTGTCCTTTGCCGCCCTTCAACTCGACTTCACGCAACGCCACCATGGTCGCATAGGCCCCCTGCAGACCGGCAATCATGTCGGCCATGGCAATGGGCGGCAAAAGCGGCGGCCGGTCGGGAAAACCGTTACGGTAGGCAAAGCCCGACATACCCTCGACCAGCGATCCGAATCCCGGGCGCTCGCGATACGGACCGGTCTGGCCGAAACCGGAAATCCGTACGATGATCAGCTTCGGATTACGGGCCAGCAGGATATCCGGGGCCAGCCCCATTTCTTCCAGCCGGCCCGGGCGGAAATTCTCGACCAGGACCTGCGCTGTTTCACAAAGTTTGAGGATGACCTCGGTGGCGCCCTCGGCGCGAAAATCGATCGCCATGCTTTTCTTGTTGCGGCAATACGCTTTCCAGAACGTGCCGATCCCGCCTTGCGTCCAGGCACGCAGCGGATCGCCCTTGCCGGCGGGTTCGATCTTGATCACCTCGGCGCCGAAATCGGCCAGCTGATGGGTCAGCATATTGCCCGACACGAGGCGACAGAGGTCCAGCACCCGCACACCCTCGAGCGGCTGCGGCTGATCGGGATTGAATTCGCGTTGCTGCAGCATCGATCAGATCGTGGCGACAGGTGTCGCCGGCGATCCCACCGCGCCTGGCAGCCGCAACGGCGGTGCCGTCAGCAGGAACCGCGAGCGGCCCCGCTCCCTGAGCGCCTTGGCCAGTTCTGAAAGATGCCAGATCTCACCAAGATGGACGCCAAGACGGAACAGGCAATGACGGTGCAGCGGCAGACGCGAACACCCACCCTGGGTCTCGCCATATCCATGAGAATCCTCAACCGCCATATTGTCTGAAATAAGGGCAACAACGCCGCTGTCGGTAATCCACTGCAAAAGCTTCTCGTCATAACCATCCAGCACGGCGCCGCTGGAATGCAGTTTCTTGGCGTCCGGATTGCCGTCCATCTCGAAGATCATGTCGTCCCAACCGGTGTGGAACAGAAAGAAATCGCCTTCTTCGACGACAATGTTATCAGCCTCGAACATGCGCATCAGCTCGTCATAGCCGACAACGACTCGCTCGCGGCCATGGTGCGCCACCATGTCCAGCATAACACCCCGGCCCTGCATGCAGGCCTCGGCCATCCCCGCAACGGAAAGCGAACGCGCGCCCATGCCGTCCGGGTGATCCGGTCCCAGAACGTCGACATCGGCACGGAAGCCGTTGTAGTAGACCCGTTCCGGCTCGCCGTCGCCATCGGCATCGAACATACTACCGACGTGCGCAAAGCTGTCCCACTGCGTCGAATACTGGTTCCAGAATGTGGTGCATTCATCCGACGACACATCCATGTTGCCGTCCTGCCATTTCCGCCATTCCATATTGTAGTAGAACGCATCGCCGCCCGGCGGGTGGAACACGGGGCCGAACTGTGGCGGGAAGCGTTTCGGATTGACGCCATTACCGCCCGGCATATCGAGCGGCATGGACAGGCAGAACGTCAGTCCTTCCGTCACCTCGGCAACGCCAGCTCTGACCTTGTCAGGTGTAAGAAGGTTTTTCCGTCCCCACTCGTCGTCATCGCCCCAGTCCCCCCAGGTCGATCCCTCGGGCCGCTTCACCCAGCGTTTGGTCATCTGTCTTCCCCCGATATTCTTTTTACGGTTAAGCCTTCTTTTCCCAGCCGCGCTCGCCCTGTTGCCAGTACGTGAGCTCATGCCCGGCGTCCTTCAATGCTTTCCAGCGCGCCCGCGCTTCGGTAACGGCGTCTTCATCCTGACCGTCGAAAAGATCGAAACAGCGTTCGAAATCCCCGACGCGCGCCGATGCGCCGCCGTCGGCCAGGAACAGAAATTCGGCATTATTCGGATTGGCGTCGGAAGTATCGAGCCACACCGGCTGCATTTCGGGCTCGCCGTCCCTAGCCGAGCCATGCGGCATCCACGACGCGGAATCATACGTCCACAGGTAATCGTCGAACCAGTGGACACGCTCATCCGAGCCCAGCACAACGAGCGCGCGCTTCCCCGCCTCCATGGTTTTCTGCAGAAGCTGCGGCAGTGCCCGGTCAAGGCCGGAACGCGTCAGGTGATAAAAGCCGATTTCGGTCATGCCATTTTTAGCCTCACATGCTTCAAGACGGCCCTGAGCGAACTCCCCCGGCACGAAGTTTTAACCCCGGACGCATCGCGAGGAGCAGCAAAGCTGCGTCCCGAACGAAGCCTATTCGTAATGATCGGCGACGAAACGATCCAGTAATCGGACACCGAAAGCCGTGCCGCCCTTCGGCACCACGGGCGTGTCTTTCTTGGACCACGTCACACCGGCGATATCCAGATGCGCCCATGGCGTGTCGCCGACAAAGCGTTTCAGGAACTGCGCCGCCGTAATCGACCCGGCGCCGCGGCCGGATCCGATATTGCGCATATCGGCCGCAGCGGTATCCAGATCCTTGTCGTATTCCTCGCCCAGCGGAAAACGCCAGACGCGCTCGCCGATGGTTTCGCCGGCGGCAAAGATGCGGTCAGCCAGGTTGTCATCGTTGGTGAACATGCCGGCGCGCTCGGCCCCGAGAGAGATGATAATCGCGCCGGTCAGCGTCGCCAGATCGACCATGAACTGCGGCTTATACTTGCTGTTGACGTAGTGCAGCACGTCGCAGAGCACCAGGCGGCCTTCGGCATCGGTGTTCAGAATCTCAATGGTCTGTCCGGACATGGATTTGACGATATCGCCGGGACGGGTGGCGTTGCCGTCCGGCATGTTCTCGACCAACCCGACCGCGCCGATCACATGGCACTTGGCCTTGCGGCCGGCCAGCGCTTTCATCAGTCCGGAAACGACACCAGCGCCGCCCATATCCCATTTCATGTCATCCATGCTGGCTGACGGTTTGAGAGAAATACCGCCGGTATCAAAACAGACCCCCTTGCCGATAAAGGAAATCGGCTTCGAGCCTTTCTTCTTGGATGCCGGCAGGCCGTTCCATTCCATCACCACCATCTGGCTTTCGCGCGAACTGCCGTCGCCGACGGACAGGAGCGATCCCATACCCAGCTTGCGCATCTGCGCCTCGCCGAGAATGGTGACTTTGACGCCGAGCTTGGTCAGATCGCTTTTCAGGCGCTTCGCGAATTCGGCCGGGTAGAGAATATTCGGCGGCTCCGACACCAGATCGCGGGTGAAGTAGACACCATCGGCAATCTTCGCGAGATTGGCGTAACTCGAGCGGGCCGATGCGGAACCATTGCACCGGACCGACAGTGTATCGATACCCGGCTGCTTGTCCTGCTTTTCCTTGCCCTTGTATTTTTCGAATTTATAGGCCCGCAGCTTAGCGCCATAAGCCAGGTTGGCGGCACATTCGTCGGCTTTCAGTTTGCTTCTGGGAATGTCGTCGACGTGCATTTCAGCGCTTTTACCCGCCCCCTTGAGGGCTGCGAAAATCGCCCCGCCGGCTTCGGCCATGCTCTCGGCGGTAATATCGCCAGGCTTGCCGACACCGACACAAAGCACGCGGTCCAGGCTGGTCCCGCCCGGCGCCAGCACCGTCATCGTCTGTTTCTTCTTGCCATCGAAGCTGGCGGCCTTGGCGGCACGTTTGAGAGTGCCATTGAGTTTTTTATCGAGAGCCGCTGCCGTCGATGTCCATTTGCCACCCTCGGCGGCGAAAACAACGGCGATACCCTTGGCGGGCTGTGCAGGATTAGTGAACGTGACCTTCATGGAGAACCTCGCTGTGAAAACGGTTTAAGCGAGTGTATAGGCCAGCGTCCACGGTTCAAGGCCGCGCTTCGATGGTTCAGGACTTTTCGGAAGCACTTTCGGCGGCGTGCTCGAGTTCTTCCTCGACCGCAGCCTCGGCTTCGGCGACCGAGATCGATTCGCCCTTCTTGCGGCCCAGCAACCAGACCACGCCGGCCGGCAGCGTAATGACGATCGCCAGCAAGCCCATCGACAGCGACAGGACGACGGCGCCGCCCTGGGATACGCCGACAAGCGCAAAAGCGACCGTCATGGCCCCCTCGCGGACGCCCCAGCCAGCTATGGAAATCGGCAAGGTGGTTACCAGGATCACTGGCGGCATCAGTACGATGCAGTCCAGCCAGGTCACATCGACGGCAAGTCCCTGCGCCAGCAGAAAGACGCACAATGAAATGTTTATGTGGGTCATCACCCCGAAAAACAGTGCGGCGACGACATGGCCTGGGTGCAGAAACAGTTTCCGCGTATCGCCGGCAAGCTCGTGCAGACCACGAACAACCCTGAAGCGTGTCAGTGCTGCCGGCAGACGGTCGAGGCACATCAAGACGATAATACCGGCGATCGTTCCCACCCCGAGCAGGAACAGGCTCCATAGCGTCAGCATCTGCGCCTGATCATCGAGTTTCGGCAGGAACGCAGGCTGTACAGCCGTAACCAGCACGACAAGACCGACGATCGTTACGACCCGTTCCAGCATCACGCCGTTGATCGATTTGCCGAGCGGCAGCCCGTCCTTGTAGGCCATATAAATCCGGATCGGGTCGCCACCGACCGATGACGGCAGTGCCTGGCTGAAAAATCCACCGATCCAGAACAGGCGCGTAAGTTCAAGCCACGGCAATGGATGCTCGATCGCACGCATCACCGCCCACCAGCGCGCGCCGCCGATTCCCATCTGGAATATCAGCACAAAAGCAGCCGCCAGCATCAGGCCGATGTCGGCCGATATGATGCGGTCCTTTTCGGCGCCGAGGTCGATCCCGCTGATCAGGACACTCATCAAGCCGATGGAAACAACGACCTTCAGCGCGATCAAAAATTGTTTTCTGGTCATTAAACTTAATGGCCTTATTTAACTGGAATATGGGCGCGCGTTTAGCAGGTCAGGCGCGGAAAGTCACGCTGTGAGACGTATATTAAAACCGACAAGAAAGATTTAATCGCCAAAGCGGATCGGAACACGTTTTCGGCCCCAATCCCCGGGTTTTTCCTCGAACACACCGGCCAGCTGTGTACCGCAGTTTTTACAGTCGCAAATGTGATTCCCGCCGAACACAAGATTCCAGTCGGACAGCTGGTGCCAGTCCCGTCCGATCAGCAGTTCGCCGCAGTTATGGCAATACGTGCTCTGGGTCGGCTTGTCGTGAATATTGCCGCTATAAACGTATCGTATCCCGTTCTTCATGGCTATTTCCCGGGCCCGGATCAGGCTTTCCGGTGGCGTGCGAGGCTTGTCGAGCATTTTCCAGTCCGGATGAAACGCCGTGAAATGCAGCGGTACGTCGGGGCCGAGGTTCTCCATGATCCACTGCGTCATTTCCTCGATTTCATGCTCCGAGTCGTTTTCGCCCGGGATCAACAGATCGGTGATCTCGAACCACACATCCGTTTCGTGCTTGAGGTACATGAGCGTCTCGAGCACCGGTTGAAGATCGGCCGTGCAGAGTTTGCGATAGAATTCCTGCGTGAACGCTTTCAGATCGATATTGGCCGCATCCATGTGCCGGTAGAATTCTTCGCGCGGTGCATCGCAGATATACCCCGCCGACACGGCGACGTTCTTAATCCCCCGCTCGCGGCAGGCAATCGCCGTATCGACCGCGTATTCGAGGAAGATCACCGGATCGTTATAGGTATAGGCGACGGACCGCGAGCCGGTTTTGACGGCAGCGGCGGCAATCATCTCAGGCGTTGCCTTGGATTGCAGTTTGTCGAACGCGCGTGACTTTGAAATGTCGTGGTTCTGGCAGAACGTACATGTGAGATTACAACCCGCCGTGCCGAAGCTCAGCACCGGGGTCCCCGGCAGGAAGTGGTTCAGAGGCTTTTTCTCGATCGGGTCGACGCAGAAACCGCTGGAGCGGCCGTAGGTCGTAAGCACAACCTGATCGTCCTGACGGCCGCGCACGAAACACAGCCCACGCTGGCCTTCGTGCAGCCTGCAAAAACGCGGGCAGACATCGCACTGGATACGGCCGTCATCAAGCTTGTGCCAGTAGCGGCCCGGCACGGCATCAGCAAAGGTCTCGTCCATCATGGGGGCAGCATCAGTCATATAATTATTATAAACCTCCCTGCCCGTCGGCAAAACAGTGACGTGGTATTTCGAATACCGTCATTTTGCTCTAAAATAATCAAATGAGCTTTTGGAACAGAGACAGATGACCGCTATTCGCAAACCCGCCGTCGCCGGAGCCTTTTATCCAAACGATGCCCGCGTCCTGCAGGTCGAGGTGCAAGGCTTCCTGAACGATGCCGGCACCCCCACGGGTCCCGCGCCGAAGGCGATTATCGCGCCGCATGCGGGTTACCGGTATTCCGGCGCCATTGCCGCCAAGGCCTATGCCCTGCTGAAACCCGTTGCCGACAGTATCAAGCGTGTTGTCCTGCTGGGGCCTTGCCACCGTGTCGCGGTACAGGGGCTGGCCCTTTCCGGCGCCGATTATTTCGAGACCCCCTTGGGTCGCATAGAAATCGACAAGGACGCTGAATCGCAAATCGCAAACCTGCCCCAGGTCGGCGTCTTTCCGCCGACGCATGTGGCGGAACATGCGCTGGAAGTGCACCTGCCGTTCCTGCAAGAGGTTCTGGGCGACTTCAAGCTGGTGCCGCTGGTCGTCGGCGAAACGCCGCCGTCGAAAGTCGCCGAAGTCCTCGAAACGCTGTGGGGCGGACCGGAAACCCTGATCGTCGTCTCGTCCGATCTCAGTCATTTTCTCGGGTACGAGGCCGCCAGGGAAATCGACCGGCGCACCTGTGAAGCCATCACCGCGTTCGACCCGGCAAAGATCGAGCGCAACGGCGCCTGCGGTCGGTTCCCGGTCGGTGGCCTGCTGACCCTCGCCAAGGCGCATGGCATGACGGTCGAAACCCTTGAACTTAAAAATTCCGGCGATACCGCCGGCGGCAAGGACAAGGTCGTCGGGTATGGCGCCTGGGCGTTCTTCGAGCCGAAAACGGCAAAGCGGAAAGTGCCGCTCAACATCACCATTAAACGCAAGGAACCGGCAGACGGAAACAAGGCGCCGTCCCCCGCCACTGCCGCCGACTTTGAACAACAAACAAAACAGCTTCTGGCCGAGCATGGTCCGCGTCTGCTTGAAATCGCCGATTCCTCGATACGTCATGGCCTCATGCACAAGAAACCCCTGCCCCTTGATCTGCCGGCGGAACCCGCTTCGCTGCAGGCCAACGGGGCATCGTTCGTGACGCTGAAAACGCGCGATAAGCAGCTCCGCGGCTGCATCGGCTCGCCGGTGGCGCACCAGCCGCTCGCTTTTGATGTCGCCACGAATGCCTTCAAGGCGGCTTTTAACGATCCCCGTTTCAAGGCGGTCGGGCCGGATGAATATAAAGACCTGCACCTTTCGATCTCCGTCCTCAGCCCGCAATCGCCCATGCACATCAAGGACGAGGCCGATTTGCTGCGCCAGTTACGACCCGGCATCGACGGCCTCGTGATTGCAGACGGCGGGCGCCGCGCCCTGTTTCTCCCCTCGGTCTGGGAGCAGCTGCCGGATCCGAAGCAGTTCCTTCAGCACCTCAAGCACAAGGCCGGAATGGGCATTACCCACTGGTCGCCGGATTTCCGCGCCAACCGCTTTATTGCCGAGGAAATTCACGCGCATTCCTGAACCGCCGGATGATTGGCCCGGTTGACTATCGGTCCGGTGAAGGCAATTGTCCGCATACGTCAATTTTGCCGGAGAGCACGCATCATGGTACTCAACGTCACACTCGGCCTCGCCGAACAAATCGGTGAAGTTTCGCGCCGTGCAGGCCGTGTCATCATGGATGTCTACAAGACGGACTTCGACGTCGAAGCCAAGGGCGATGCCTCCCCCGTGACCGAGGCAGATACCCAGGCCGAAGACCTGATCTTCCGCATGATCCGCGAAGGCATCACCGGCGAGTTTCCGCTGGTCGGCGAAGAAGCGATGTCGCAGGGGAAAGCACCTGTCATCGGCGACAAGCCGTTCTGGCTGATCGATCCCCTCGACGGGACCAAGGAATTCATCTCCAGAAACGGCGAGTTCACCGTCAATATCGCCCTGATAGAAAACGGCATTCCCGTTCTTGGCGTCGTGCACCTTCCGGTCAGCGACGATACCTTTATCGCGACGCGTGCCGGTGTGTTCGTTCAGTACGGCGGTGAAGGCAAAGCGATCCAGATATCCTGCCGCCTTGCCCCCAAGGATGGCCTGACCGCCATTGCGTCTAAAAGCCATCTGACCGAAGAAACCGAAAACTACCTCGCCGGACTGCCTGTCAAAGAGCGTATCAGCGCCGGTTCGAGCCTCAAATTCTGCCGTGTCGCCGAAGGTAAAGCCGACGTCTATCCGCGCTTCGGGCCGACCATGGAATGGGACACGGCCGCTGGACACGCGGTGCTGATGTATGCTGGCGGTGAAGTCATTACCGAAGACGGCAGGCAGTTGCAGTACGGCAAGCCGGAATTCCGTAATCCTTCCTTTATCGCCCGGGGACCGGGTGTCCCCGACCCAGCCTGACACATGACCGCGAAAACGCCGATCCGCGCAATGGATGATGCGGCGATCGAAGACGCCGCCCGGATCATCCGTGCCGGCGGTCTGGTCGCTTTCGCCACGGAAACCGTTTACGGACTTGGCGGCGATGCAACGAACGCGGATGCCGTTGCGCGTATTTTCGCTGCCAAGGGGCGTCCGACCTTCAACCCGCTGATTTCACATGTCGCTGACATGAATGGCGTGAAGGCGATTGCCGTTGTCGATGAACGCGCGACCTTGCTGGCGGATGCTTTCTGGCCGGGTCCGCTCACCCTTGTCCTGAACAAGCGCGACGACGCCGGTATCGCGGCATTGACGACGGCGGGATTGTCGACCATCGCCGTGCGCATTCCCGCCCGCCCCCGAGCGCGGCAATTCCTGGAAGCCTGCGGTGTCCCTGTGGCCGCGCCCAGCGCCAATGCCTCCGGCGCCGTCAGCCCAAGCCGGGCCGTTCACGTCGCCGCCTCCCTGCCCGGTCCTGAAGATGGCGGACCCGAGATCATCCTCGATGACGGCCCGTGCGAGGTCGGCCTGGAATCGACCGTTGTCGACCTTTCCACCGCGACACCGACACTGCTGCGCCCCGGCGGCCTATCGAAAGAAGATATCGAAAGCGTCATCGGCCCTCTCGCCATGGCCGGCAGCGACGATCACGCACCGAAATCCCCCGGCATGATGAGCCGCCATTATGCGCCGAAGGCCAAGCTCCGGATGAATGCCCTGTCCGCAGAATCCGGCGAGGTCTTTGTCGGTTTTGGCACGACCGGCACACCCGGTGGTTACAACCTCAGCCCCGACGGGGACCTGACACAGGCAGCGGCCAATCTGTTCCAGATGCTGCATGCGCTCGATGAAGGCAATGCTGAAGCCATCGCGGTTGCCCCTATACCGCAGAGCGGTCTGGGTCTTGCCATAAATGATCGGCTTCGGCGTGCCGTTCGGTCTTGATCATCGCCGTCGCCGACGCCAATATCCTGCCCCATGACTGACAAAAATTCCGTTATTGAAAAAATCAAACAGCAACTCGGCCCCTCCGGTTACGTCGACGATCCCGGCGCACTGGATGCCTATAACGTCGAAGCTCGCGGCCTGTATCGCGGCTCGGCGACGTTCGTGGCCCGTCCCGGAACGACCGATGACGTTGCATTCGTCCTCAAGACCTGCGCGGATGCCGGGGTGCCGGTTGTCCCGCTCGGCGGCCATACAGGACTTGTCGGCGGCGGCATCGCCGATCAGGAAATCATCGTTTCCACGGAGCGGCTGAACGATATTTTCGAAATCGATACGCTGAACGGCACCATGACCGTCGGTGCGGGTTGCATCCTTGCCGATATCCAGAACGCCGCCGACGAAGCGGGCAAACTGTTTCCGCTTAGCCTCGCAGCGGAAGGTAGCTGCCGTATCGGCGGCAATCTCTCGACCAACGCCGGCGGCACCAATGTACTTCGTTACGGCAATGCCCGCGAACTGGTGCTGGGCCTTGAAGTGGTCCTGCCCAACGGTGACATCTGGAACGGTCTCAAGGGTCTTCGAAAAGACAACACCGGGTACGAGTTGAAGCACCTGTTCATGGGTGCCGAGGGGACGCTGGGTATCATCACTGCGGCCGTTCTCAAACTTTTCCCGAAACCGCAGCAAACGGAAACGGCGCTGATCGCCCTGGCGGATGCGAATGCGGTGATGCAACTGTTCGGTCAGGCATCGAACGTGGTCGGCGATACCCTGACGGCATTCGAATACATGAACCGCAACAGCTTTTGGGTTTCGTGTGAATATACCGATGGTCTCCGCGATCCGTTCGCCGATAAACATGCAGCGTATGTGCTGATGGAGCTGACCTCGCCCAGGTCCGGAACGGATCTCCGCGAGGCATTGGAGAATCTTCTCGGTGACGCGTTCGAAAGCGGCGCCGTCGTCGACGCCGTAATCGCCGAAAGCGGTCAGCAACGCCATGACCTGTGGCATATCCGCGAAGCGATCTCGGATTCACAGAAATTCGAAGGCGCATCGATCAAGAACGATCTGTCGATCCCGATTTCCCGCGTGACGGAGTTCATGACCAAGGGCAACGCTATCGTCGAGCGTATTATTCCGGGCACACGCCCCATGACCTTCGGGCATATCGGCGACGGCAACCTGCACTACAACCTGACCCAGCCCGAGGGCATGGACCCTCAGGCGTTTCTGGACAAATGGCATGACATCACCGATCCGTTGAACGATCTGGTCGAAGAAATGAACGGCAGCTTTTCCGCCGAACACGGAATCGGCAGGATGAAACGTGAAGAACTGGTCCGTTACAGTTCGCCCGTCGAGATCGATCTGATGCGCAAGATCAAGTCGATCATCGATCCGAGCGGGATCATGAACCCGGGCAAGGTGCTTTAGGCGCTACCAGCTCATGCCCTCGGCATCGAGGCCGATCACCCATCCGCTTTCGATCCATACCTTCAACAGCCCGGCAGCACGAACAGCCGCTTCGTCGGCTTCCGTGCAGTCGGCGATGATTTCACAAATGCCGTCGAATGTCTGACCGTCCTGTGCGGCCGCAAGTCCCATGGCTTCGTCCGTATCCAGTACACGGTAAGTCACCATCAGGCTTTGCGGATCACGCCATGCGGCCCAGGTCACGGGATGATCATATGCGACCGGTGGGCCATCCGGGTCGGTACCCGCCTTGGCAGCCTGATAGAAACCCGAAACATCATGCGTCAATTGCGCCGTATTAAGCGCCGGGTGAAACGTGAACGTCAGCATCGGCCAAGCTTCTGGTGGAACCGCCCCCATGTCCGAGATCGCGACAAGCGCCGCGTCCGGTGCATCGAAGGCAAGACCGATCATCCATTCGAAAGCCGCCATATCGGCGACGACGGGTTGAGTTGCCCAGGCCTCCGAATGTCTGAGCCAATCGGGCAAATGCCGGCCCAGCCAACGCGCCGAGCGCGACGTCGATGGATACGCATCAACATAATCGGTCATCGTCTGAAAGAAGTTCTCGTCCCCCAGCAGCGTGTGCAGCCCCTCGAAATCCTCGGTCAGGATTTCAACGAGACGCGCCCTGTACGCATGATCATAGGCTTTCATGTACGGCCCACCTGCCGTCAGATGCGGATCGATTGACGGATCGCCTGACAACAGCCGCGCCTGAAATTTATCTTGCAACTGTGAAAGAGAATCCTTCATGCCGGTACTTTCGACAGCACCGCCTCGGCAATATGCCTGACGCCCTGAAGCTCGCGGACAAGCTCGCTGAACGGCGGAATATTGGCATCGCGCTCGATCATCGTCGGCACCATACCAAACCTCTCCAAGGTCTTCGCATACAGATCGAGTACATAATCCGGCACCGGCTCGTCATGGGTATCGACGATGTAATCGCCATTGTGCTCATGCCCCGCCAGATGGATTTGCCTGATCCGTCCTGCCGGCACACCGGACAGATAATCGTCTGCCGAAAAGCCGTGATTGAAAGCCGACACATAGATGTTGTTGACGTCTAGAAGAATATCGCAATCGGCTCGCTCGGCGATTTCCGACAAGAATGCCCACTCGGTCATTTCGTCTTCTTCGAACGTGACATAGGTGGAAGCATTTTCCAGCATGAAACGCCTACCAATAAAATCCTGAACCTGCATGACCCGCGATGCGACGTGCGTGACGGTCTCTTCGGTCATCGGCAGCGGCAGCAAATCGTGCATGTTGAGACCATGCACGCCGGTCCAGCAAAGATGATCTGAAATCAGCGCAGGCTCGACCAGATCGGCCAAAGCCTTGAGGCCCTTCAGGTAATCCATGTCCAGCGGGTCGGTCGAGCCGATTGACAGCGACACCCCGTGCATGACGATCGGAAAACGTTCGCGCACCGCCATCATATTGCGGAGCGGCGGCCCACCGGCGCCGATAAAATTCTCGGATATGATTTCGAACCAGTCCACGCCGGCCGTCGCATCCGGATCGTCGCCCAGTATGTCCGGAAAATGCTGTGGCCTGAGACCGAGACCGAAACCTTCAAGTGCCATCGTGTTCGCCCGTAAAAAAGAAACGGAGGAGCCGCATCCGCGTCCCCTCCGATTCAAAGTAACGTATTGGGAAGTCTGCGTCAGCCTTTGACGACGTGGCCACCCTTACCTGTGCAATCGGACGCGCTGGTGGTGCTGACCCACCCCTGACCCTTGCAGGCGTTCTGGCCCTTGCAAGCGTTGGATGCGCTGGCACACGAACCATGGCCTTTGCAGGAATTGATGCCGGCGCATTTGACGTCGGCTTTGGCGGCGGTCGGTGCACCGGTCAGAGCAGCCCCGGCAATGAACATTGCGGCGGCGGCAGTGGCGAGCGTAGCACCAACGGTTTTCTTTTGAATGGACATAAAAAGTTCTCCTGTAGTGAATTAAAAATCCCCAGCCGGCTCGTTACCGGCAAAAGCATAATAGCGAAGCATTTTGTGAAGTGGTGTCACGTTGATCTAACGGGGTGTCACGATCCTGTGAGGTTTTTTCTTTTCTGCGTGAGCGAATTGTTTTATGAGTTGTGCGTCGGGCTCGAGGCAGTCGCCCGGCATTCAAAGGCGATGGATCGTCCAAGAACTGCCCTCGCTAGTTGACTTCGGGACATCCCGAATGTGAGGGTCCATGGACGACATTAAAAACAACACCACCTCTACCGATACCAACACCGCTCCCAGTTTTGCGGAAGCCGCAAGCTATTGGATAAAACTCGGCTTCATGAGTTTTGGCGGCCCGGCGGGCCAGATCGCCATGATGCAGACCGAATGCGTCGATCGCCGGCGCTGGATCAGCCAGGGCGCGTTCCTGCGCGGCCTCAACTATTCGATGTTGCTTCCGGGACCCGAAGCACAACAGCTCGCCGCCTATATCGGTTGGCGCCTGCACGGCGTCAAAGGGGCGCTGTTTGCCGGAACGGCATTCATTGTGCCGGGCTGCGCGCTGATGATTTTCCTCGCATGGATCGCTGCCGCATACGGCGGCGAAGGCGCCATTGCCGCGATTTTCGCCGGGATCAAACCCGTCGTCGTCGCCATTGTTGTCGCCGCCGTCTACCGGATCGGCCGCAAGACCTGCAAGGGGCCGGTGCCGCTTGCTCTGGCGATCGCGGCGTTTGCCGCCCTGCAGTTCACCGGCGTGCCGTTTCCTGTCGTCATCCTTGGTGCCGGGATCGCCGGGATTGCAATCGCGCGGTTCATGCCGGATGCGCTGACCAAAGGGCATGGCGAACATCCCATCGAGGATACGGTGCAGAGCGCATCCAGACCTTCGGCAATGCGCAGGTTTATAAGAATAAGCATCATCTTTCTTGCCGCCCTGATTGCCCCGTCGGCTCTGGCCGTGAGCATCCTTGGTTCGCAACCGTTCGCCGACGTGATCAAGCTTTTTACGACGGCTGCTTTCGTAACCTTCGGCGGCGCCTATGCGGTGCTGCCTTTCGTTGCCGATGCCGGGGTGAACACATAC
Organism: Thalassospiraceae bacterium LMO-JJ14; assembly: GCA_021555105.2. Classification (NCBI taxonomy): domain Bacteria; kingdom Pseudomonadati; phylum Pseudomonadota; class Alphaproteobacteria; order Rhodospirillales; family Thalassospiraceae; species Thalassospiraceae bacterium LMO-JJ14. Next base: position 1,885,866 of record CP134604.1, on the reverse strand, counting down.
CACTGGCTCTCCGGCGACGACATGCTGAACGGTCTGGCGCTGGCTGAGACCACGCCGGGGCCGCTGATACTGGTGACGACTTATGTCGGTTTTTTCGCCGGCTGGAACAACGGCGGCCTGGGTGCCGGAATCTTGTCCGCACTGCTGACCACATATGTGACATTTATCCCGTCATTTTACCTGATCATCGCCGGTGCGCCTTATGTCGAGAGCATCCAGCGGTTCGCCTGGGCGCGAAATGCACTGTCGGCAATTACTGCGGCGGTCGTCGGGGTAATTCTCAGCCTCGCGATCTTCCTCGGCCGCGCCGCATTTCTCGAGCAGGGTGAAATCCAGTGGATCGCCGTTGCTGCGGCCATGATCTCCCTGGCTTTACTGGTCACGAACCGGCTCGGCATTCCATTGCTAGTCGCACTGGGTGCCGCTTTCGGCCTCGTTTCTTCCTTTATCTAAACGTCTCTCGCCCGCAACCCTGCTAACGCAAGGAGACTCATCATGAGCATGATCACGCAGGACGAACTTGAAACCCTCATCAAATTCAAAGCCCCGGTTCATATCGTCGACGTCCGCAAACAGCCCGCTGTCGAGAAAAATCCGGCAAAAATACAAGGCGCCGTCTGGCAGGACTTTCAGAATGTCAAAGCATGGGCAGATAGCGTCAATGACGGGCTTCCCGTCGTTTGCTATTGCGTGCACGGCCATGAAGTCAGCCAAAGCGCCACGGCGGAACTGCGCTCAGCGGGTATTTCGGCGTCATACCTCCGGGGTGGCTTTGAAGCATGGCAACAGCGCAGCGGCCCGCTTGCCTTATAAGCGGATCACGCTTTCAGCCAGTCCTGCTCATCCGTCTTGAAGCCGACCCGGATATCGCCGTTGTTGTTGAACACCGGGCGCTTGATCAGAGCCGGGTAAGTCGCCATCAGGGCGATGGCGCCGCCGTCATCGGCTTTCGCCTTGTCTGCCTCGGACAAGCCGCGCCATGTTGTGCCTCGCCTGTTCAAAAGCGAATCGACACCCGCCGAAGCTGCCCATTCAGCGATATCGGCTTCGCTTATGCCATCCTTGCGCACATCGATGAATTCATGATCGATTCCTTCCCCGCCCAGCCATTTCACGGCTTTGCGGCAGGTATCGCAGTTCTTGAGGCCGTACATCTTCAACATGAATATCTCTTAAGGTTTGAAGGTTGGGGTGAGCGTTCTATATGTAAGGTGTAGTTTAGAAACGGTCAAAAAAGGAATCCGGTCCATGCTCGCGATCATCTCTCCCGCGAAAAAGCTCGACTTCGAGAGCGATCCGATCACGGATGCACACACGCAGCCGGTTTTGATGAAAGACGCCGAGGTTCTGGCGAAAAACGCCAAAAAGCTCAAACGCTCGGACCTGAAGGCAATGATGAGCATCTCCGACAAGCTGGCCGATCTGAACTTTCGGCGATTCCAGGATTTCCAGCCGCCGTTCAACCTGGCGAATGCCCGCCAGGCCGCGTTCAGTTTTGCCGGCGATACCTATGTCGGGCTGGATGCGCCGAGCCTGAAAAAGAAAGACCTGGAATACGCACAGGATCATTTACGGATATTGTCAGGCCTGTATGGCGTCCTGCGCCCGTTGGACCTGATCCAGCCGTACCGCCTGGAAATGGGCACCAAGTTCCCGGTGAATGGCAACGAGGACCTATATGACTTCTGGGACAATCGCGTCACCGAGCAATTGAATACCGCCACCAAATCACACAAGGATCGGCGGATCATCAATCTGGCGTCGAACGAATACGCCAAGGTCGTCCGCCTCAAAGCACTGGAAGGCGGCATCGTCACGCCGGTGTTCAAGGAAATCAAGGACGGCACGGCGCGCGTGCTCGGCCTTTTCGCCAAACGGGCGCGCGGCATGATGGCACGCTATATGATCGTCAACAGGATCGAGACGGAAGCCAAGCTCAAGGCCTTCAATGACGGCGGCTATAGCTATCAGCCCGATCAGTCCGACGAGACCACCTGGGTCTTCACGCGCCCGCAGCCCTGATCGGCCATCCCTTATAATTCACGTAAAAGCCGGCCATATCCGTCGCGTTTTTCGTTCATCCCGGCAAGTCGGAGCGCATCCCACGCCAGCGCCTGATTGGACGTAATGACGGGCTTGCCGGTCTTTTCCTCCAGCGCTTCGATGACATCCACCGAGCGCAGCGCCCCGCAGGATATAAAAATCGCGTCTGCGTCCGGCCGGTCGAGCTGTAGTGCCATGTCCATGATGAAATCGGGGCTGACGCGCACCATGTCACTGTCTTTTTCGAGATTCAGACCCTGTATGTCCAGAACGTCGAAGCCCCGGTCCTGCAAATACGCCTTCTCAGCCGTGTTGATTTCATCCAGATAAGGCGTCGCGACGACGATCTTCCTAGCACCGACAGCCTGTAGCGCCCGAATCACCGCGGCGATAATCGACGAAGCTTTGGCATTCGGATTGCCGTCCCTGAGCAACGCCTCGACGCGTTCCTGACCCAATACCAGCGACCCCGAAGTGCAGGCATAACTGACGACATCCAGACTCCCGTCCGGCAGGATCGTGCGCGCCGCCCGCGTCAGGTCCGGGGCAATGGCGGAAAGGCTCTCGTTGGTGATCGAATCCGGATTGTCGACACGGGCGAAATGAACGCCGACGCCCGGCGGGCAAATCGCGATCATATCGTCCTGCACCGTCTGTTCCGTCGCCAGAAGGATAAAGCCGAGCTTGGCCAGCGGATGACGGCCAGCATCGAAAACAATATCAAACGGTTTGGACGAGATGGTCATGTCAGCAAACAATCATATCTTGCGGGGCCTTGGAAAGCCTCTCCACGCCGTTCTCTCCGATCAGCACGGAATGTCCCCAGCACATGGCGTAGCCGCTTTCCGAATCCATCAAGATCATGTGCATGAAGAATACCTGACCGACGTCCATCGGCAACGGGTTGCCGGTAAAGAACATCGGGAAATCGACCCAGATCGGATTATAGACAGCCCCCATGCCGTATCCGCAGGCATTCAGCCGGGCATGTTCGAAACCGTGTGCATCGAACGTCCGGGCATGGGCATCGAAGACATTGCCCATCGGATCGCCGGGGATCATCGCCGCCTCGCAGGATTCAAGCGCTTCGACGCAGGCCGTATGCATCCTTTTTTGCAGATCGACCGGCCCGCCGACGACAAGGGTCCGCATCATCGCCGCGTGATAGCGCGCATAGGCACCCGCCCATTCGATGGTCAGCTGGTCCGTCGCATCCAGATGTCGGCGGCCGGAATAATACCGGCAAAGCAGCGCGCCCGGACCGGACCCCAATATGAATTCGTTGCCTGCGTAATCGCCGCCCCCCTTGAAAACGGCGCCCTGCATGGCGGCGAGAATATCCCCTTCAAAGGCGCCGGCAAGGGTTTGTTCTATGCCCGCCTCAAGCGCCGCATCCGCCAGTTCGGCAGCCCGGCGGTGGCAGGCGATCTCGGCCGTGCTTTTTACCCTTCTCAGGTCGCGGATCAGCGTCGATGCATCGATGAAATCCTCGCCAAGAACGCCCCGCACCATATCCCAGTTCGCAGCCGTCAGCCCGACCGTGGACTTTTCGATGCCGAGGCGCTTGCCATGAAGGCCAAGCGCGTCCAACAGCGCTTTCAGATCGTCCGCCGGCGCCATGCCTTCACGGTCGACCCAGATATGAATGTGATCATCGTCGAGTGTCGACGTATAGCGCGCCTGGCGCAGATCCGGGGCGCGCGTCAACAGGTGTATATCGCCATCGGCGCACATCACCATGCACTGGAAGAGTGCGAAACCGAATGTGTCATATCCTGTCAGCCAGTAGTGGCTTTCGGGGGCGAACATCAAAAGTCCGTCAAGATCATGTGCCGCCAAAGCGTCCCGTGCCCTTGCCGCACGTGCATTGTATTCCCCATCATCAAAATGCAGTGGCATCGGCCATTCCCCCTTTGGAATCAGTGCAGCAAATCATGCTTGTAAAAGCGAGCGGTTTCCTTGATGTGTTGGAAATAAACCCGGCTCACTATGCCTTGCGGCAAGGATGACCGGCGGATATCGTCCAGAAAAGAACATAACGTTGGGCGGCATACAGGTTTATGAGAAAAGCTTTTTTATTCAGTGGCTTGGCGCTAACCGCGACGATTATTCTGGTCCTCGTATCCGTCACGTATGTCCTGTTCAACATCGATGAGCTGATTAAGGACACGATCGAGGGGACGGCGTCCAAAGCCTATAAGGTCCCGGTGAGCGTTACCGAAGCCACCATGTCGCTAAAGTCGGGAGCCGGGCGGATCATCGGCCTCAGAATTCAAAACCCGCCGGGGTTCACCGCGCCCGATGCCGTACATATCCCGTTGATCACCCTCAATGCCGATACCGACCGGATGGCGGACAAGGCGATTGCGCTGAACCGGGTTGTGATCGATCAGCCCAAAATCGTTCTCGAAATCAAGGATGGCCGCGTCAATCTGATGCGGCTCAAGGACAGCAACAAAGCCTGGGTGGCGCGGTCCGAAAACGATGACGAGGAAGCCGCCTCCGGACAGCGCCTGATCATCGATGAACTTGTCCTGCAGAATGGCACGATGCTGTTCCGCGCCGATTTTCTTGACGGCAACGAAACCGAGGTCCCCCTGCCCGACAGCCGTGTCCGCGACATCGGCAAGGCACCCGATGGGGCACTGCCTGCCGAAGTGATTGCGGAGATCACCCAACTCATGATCACGGCATCGGAACGGGCATCGCGGCGTATCGACCTCAAGGCACTGGCCGCGAAAACCGGCGCCACCATCCCGGACCTGAATATTGGTGCCCTGTTGAAAGAAAAGTAGGAGAAACGCATGACCGCGTATCGTGCCCCCGTCGAGGAAATGCTTTTCGTAATGAACGAAATCGGCAATCTCGAGGATATTTCCGGTCTCCCCGGCTATGAGGATGCAACGCCCGACCTTGTGCAGGCGATCCTCGATGAAGCCGGAAAGCTTGGCACCGATGTCCTGGACCCAATCAACGTCAGCGGCGACCGGGAAGGTTGCACGCTCGAGAACGGCGTGGTCCGCACGCCCAGCGGTTTCAAGGAAGCCTATCGACAATTTATCGACGCCGGATGGAATTCCATGCCCTTCGATCCGAAGTATGGCGGCCAGGGCCTGCCCTGGCTGGTGTCGACCGGGGTTTCGGAAATCTGGCATGGCGCGAACATGGCGTTCGGCCTCTGCCCGCTCTTGACCGGCGGTGCTGCTGAGTTGTTGTCCATCCACGGATCGGACGAGTTGAAAGGTATTTACCTTGAAAATATGATCAGCGGCGAATGGACAGGCACCATGAACCTGACCGAGCCGCAGGCCGGGTCCGATCTGGCGCGCGTCAGAACCAAGGCGGTCCGTGATGGTGATGCCTATCGCATTTCCGGGCAGAAGATTTTCATCACCTATGGTGAGCATGATTTCACCGAGAACATCATTCATCTGGTGCTGGCCCGAACCCCCGACGCGCCCGACGGGATCAAGGGCATTTCGCTGTTTGTGGTGCCTAAGTTCCTGGTCAACGCGGACGGGTCGCTCGGCGACAGAAACGACCTCCGGTGCGGATCCATCGAGCACAAGCTCGGGATCAACGCGAGCCCGACCGCGGTCATGCTGTTCGGCGAAAACGACGGCGCCATCGGCTATCTGATCGGCGAGGAGAACCGCGGCATCGAATACATGTTCACGATGATGAACAACGCCCGCCTGGCCGTCGGCCTTGAAGGGGTCGCCATCGCCGAGCGAGCCTATCAACGCGCCCGTGCCTTTGCCGATGAACGGGTTCAGGGCCGCGACAGCGCTTCCGCCAGCAAAGAACCGGTGGCGATCATCCAGCACCCGGATGTGCGGCGCATGCTGTTGTCGATGCGCAGCCAGACCGAAGCCGTGCGCGCGCTGGCCTATTGGGTGGCGTCCCGGCTTGATATCGCGCACCGCCATCCGGATCCCGAAGTGGCCAAGAAGGCGCAATCCTACGTCGATCTGCTGACGCCGATCGTCAAGGCATGGAGCACGGATATCGGCGTCGAGGTCGCAAATACCGGCGTTCAGGTACACGGCGGGATGGGATTTATCGAAGAAACCGGCGCCGCCCAGCATCTGCGCGATGCCCGCATTGCACCGATTTACGAAGGTACAAACGGCATTCAGGCCATCGACCTGGCCGGGCGTAAGATCGCTCGCGAAGGCGGCGAGACGATGACGGCTCTGATCGCCGAAATGCGAGCGTCCATCGCAGCCATGGGTCATGACCATGCCCGGCTCAGCAAGGCAATCGATGAACTGGAGCGGGCCACCAACTGGATTGTGCAGGGGTTCGCAGAAAACCCCGTCACCGCACTGGCTGGCGCGGTGCCGTATCTACGTTTGGCAGGCATTGCCATCGGCGGCTGGCTGATGGTGCGGATCTATGAGGCATCCAAGGCCCGGAGCGCGGAAAACCCCCTGCTCGCCCAGCGCCGGCAGGTGTCCGTAAGCTTCTATGCGCGGCATATCCTGACGCAGGCACCCGGTCTCGCTGATGCCGTTCTGGACGGCAGTTCGATTATCGCCGAGACACCGCCGGAAGCGATCTGATTAATTAACCATAGCATGCGCTAATTTACGGAGATTCCTTGATTTTTTGCCGCCGATACCACAATTTGGGCGGTCTCCGAAGGTTAGGTTCGAGTGCATGAACAGCTACACACGATACGTGCTGCGCCAGCTCTTCGCCGGTATGATTCTGGTGAGTGCGGGACTGACGTGCATTATCTGGCTCTCGCAGTCACTCCGGTTCGTCGAAATGATCGTCAACCGGGGTGTCAGCGCCGGCACCTTCGTCTACATGACGATGCTGCTTTTGCCGAATTTCCTCACCGTCATCCTGCCGATCGCCCTGTTCACGATCATCGTCTTCACTTATTCCAAGATGGTCACGGACCGTGAACTGGTGGTCATGCGCGCCGCCGGCGTCGGCCAGTTCGGGCTCGCGAAACCGGCCCTGATCATTACATTTCTGACACTGCTCTTTGGCTACTTCCTCAATCTCTATCTGTTGCCGGAATCCTACCGGGCATTCCGTCTTTTGCAGTGGGAAATCCGCAATACCTATTCGCATGTACTGCTGAAGGAAGGTGCGTTTAACCCGCTTTCCGAGACCGTCACTGTCTATATCCGTGAACGTGCAGCAGATGGGCAGCTTCTCGGGATTCTCGTGCACGATGAGCGCGATGAGACCGCCCCCGTCACATTAATGGCGGAAAGGGGCGCGCTGGTGGATACCGGCAAGGGACCCCGTGTCGTCATGTATAACGGCAACCGTCAGACAATCGGCACCAATAACAAGCTGTCGATCCTGTATTTCGACCGGTATGTCTTTGAAGTACCGACCAGTTCCGAAAGTATTTCCGAGCGCTTCAGGGAACCCCGAGAACGATCGATGAGCGAACTTATCAACCTCGAAAGCGCCAAGGACATAAATCCACATGACTGGGGCAAGTATAAGGTCGAACTTCATAAACGTTTCGTCACCCCGCTTCTGGGCGTCGGGTATGCCATGATCGGGCTCGCTTGTCTGCTGTACGGACCGATCACACGACGCAGCCAGTCGATGCGAATTGTAACTGCAGTGACGATTATGATTTCCTTACAAGGTGCAGCACTCGGACTTGAAAACGTCATTGCCAAAAATCTTGTTCTGACGCCTTTGTTCTATGTACTGGCGGTCGTTCCCATGCTGGCAGGCACAATCATGCTGATGCGCCACCCGAAAGGCCCGAAGCAGCCAAAACGGCACCGTCGCAACAAACTGAAGACGGCATGAGGGACTGATGCGCGTATCGACAACCCTCTCAATTTACATCGGCAGGCATTTTCTTGTCAGCTTTCTGGCATGTTTTGCCGTTTTCCTTTTGGTCGTCATGCTTTTCGACAGTATCGAATTGCTGCGCCGGTCTGCGTCTCTCCCTGACATCACCTTCACGGATGTGATCAAGATGGCATTCTTCAGGCTGCCGCACATGGGCCAGGAAACCTTTCCTTTCGCCGTACTTTTCGGCGGCATGTCGGCTTTTTGGCGGCTGGCGCGAACGCATGAACTGGTCATCACCCGGGCCGCAGGCGTTTCAGCCTGGCAATTCCTGCTGCCGGTTCTTTTATTGGCTGCGGCCCTTGGCGTTTTTCATATCACCATCTTCAACCCGCTTGCTTCGACGATGCTGACCAGATTCGAACAACTCGAGGCGACAAAACTTCGCGGTCAGGCGAATTCTCTCGCCGTTTCAAAATCCGGACTGTGGCTCCGTCAGGCGAACTCCCAGGGGCAATCCGTCATTCATTCGAATTCCGTTCTGCAGCAAGGCCAGGACGTAGAGCTCAACAAAGTTGTCGTGTTCGTATATGAAGGAACTGACAAGTTTCAGGAACGTCTCGATGCCGCCTATGCACGCCTCGAAGATGGTTTCTGGTACATGCGAGATGTGCATATCCAAAAACCAGAGGAAGGCACACAAACTTACGAGGAATACTGGCTGGAGACCGATCTCACACTGACAAAAATCCAGGACAGTTTTGCGCCCCCGGAAACGATGTCCTTCTGGGCGTTGTCCGACTTTATCGAGACGCTGGAAGCGGCCGGGTTTTCGGCCATTCGCCACCGGCTGCATCTGAATGCCCTCTTGGCCTCTCCGTTATTGATGTGCGCAATGGTTCTGATCGCGGCAACCTTTACGCTTCGCCAAAGCTCGCGCCGGGGCGGCACCACGTTCATCATATCAATGGGTGTATTGACCGGCTTCTTGCTCTATTTCTTTTCAGATGTCGTTTTCGCCCTGGGTCTATCCGACAGCATCCCGGTCACACTGGCGGCCTGGGCACCATCCGGGGTCGCCACCTTGCTGGGGCTCGGAACCCTTTTACATCTGGAGGACGGTTGAGTGCGTCTTTGCCGTCAAACCATGATGCGTCTGTTGAGACCTGAATTCCCGGCTGCAGCCACGGTCTGCCTGTTGATGGCATTTGCCCAGCCGCTCCACGCGCAGGATGCGGAACGACCGCTTGGCATTCTGTTTCCGGGGGTTCAACAGCCGGCGCCGCAGGTCCGCTCACCCATCCCACCGATCCCGCATCAGCAAACAGGCACCGGTTCTCCCGCCGCCAGCACCGCGCCAAAGAGTTCGGCCGCAGACGCCACAGACCGCCCACTCGGCAGTCTGTTTAACGCGCCAGCGGAACCCGTGCGGAAAACCGGATCCGTCCTGCCCCGGAACTGGGCCTCGAACCCGGCTCGCGTCAGCGCCCCGACGGGTCAGGATACCACCACCACGGGCTCGGCGACACGCCCTCTGGGCACCCTGATCAACCTGCCACAGGCACGACCAACCTCTGCAGGCGCGCAGACGTCCGGGGCCGCCGTTCAGGCACGTGAAGTGCAGCCTGCACACAAGGCATATGCAACACCCGGCAGCGATGCGACGGACGCCAAACCGCTGGGTACGCTTTTCGGCAGTTCGCCGCGCATCCCGAAAGACCGGACCACCGGCATATCCAGCGATAAGACAAAAAGCCCGGAGCCGATAAAAGGTACGGCGACTGCTGCGTCCTCGGTTAATCAGGACCTGAACGTTCTGCGTGCTGAATTAAGCGCAGATTCGATGACATATGATCGCGACTTGGGATTGGTCGTCGCAACAGGAAACGTTGGGATCACATACGGGACCCGTTCCCTGATTGCAGACAAGGTTTCCTATAACCAGAAAACCGACGTCGTCATCGCCGATGGCAATGTTTCCATGACCGATCAGACCGGTAAGGTTCTGTTCGGCGACAAGGTCGAAATCACGGGCGACCTCAAAGACGGCATCATCTATAACATCGGCTTGGTACTCGAGGATAAATCGCGGGTAGCCGGTGCAGGCGCTCGCCGTTCCAACGCTGAAATCACCGAGATCAGCAGGGCCGTCTATTCCCCCTGCAATCTGTGCAAGGACGACCCGTCAGCGGCACCGCTTTGGCAGATTAAAGCCATCCGCGTAATCCACGATTCAGAACAAAAGCAAATCTCTTACCGTAATGCCTGGCTCGAGGTTTACGGCATCCCTGTCGCGTATACGCCTTACCTCAGCCATCCCGACCCGACCGTAAAGCGCCGTTCGGGTTTCCTCGCACCGACTTTCTCGAATTCCTCGGATCTGGGTTTACAGTTACGCACCCCGTACTTCTGGGCCATTGACGAACATCAGGATGCAACCTTCGCCCCGATGCTGGCAACCGACGGCGGTCAGGGCGCAATAGGTCAGTTCAGACGCAATTTTAAGCACGGCAGCATCATAGCCGACGGCAATTTTGTCGTAGACGACCCTGATAAAGGATCGCGTGGATACATTGATCTGGAAACCGAATATCACATCGACCCCACCTGGCGTGCCGGTTTGAAAGTCGAAACGGCATCCGACGATACCTACACACGCCGCTACGGCTTCGACACGGAGCCGGTTCTTGTTTCCAGAGGATACCTGGAAGGTTTCCGCGGTCAGAATTATCAGGCACTGAACACCTATGCCTTCAACGATTTAAGACAGGAAGAAGAATCCGGAGACTCGCCGATTGTACTGCCTATGTATGATTTCAATTACAGCGGCAAACGTGACAGGGCTGGCGGCTTTGCTTCATTTGATTTCAACGCGTTGAATATCATCAGGGATTCAGGTACTGACACCCGCCGTTTCGCATTCCGGCCACGATGGGACAGGCCGTTCAACGGCTCGTTCGGTGAAATTTATAACGCCTCGGTTTCGCTCGCTGCTGATGCCTATCATGCATCAGACGTCACCCGGGATGACGGCTCAAGTTACACCGGCATGAGCGGCAGGTTTGTGCCTCGCGCTTCTCTTTCGTGGCGACTCCCCCTGATACGCCCGGGCGAAAACTTCAGCCAGACGATCGAACCCCTGGCTTCCGTCACCGTTGCCCCGAACGGCGGCAACCCGGATAAAATCCCCAACGAGGACAGCCAGGAAATCGAATTCGACGAGACCAATCTTTTCCAGGATAACCGTTATGATGGCTTTGACCGTGTCGATGGCGGCACGCGTTTCAATTACGGCCTGAATTGGGTCCTTACTGGAAATGAAGGCGGCAGCACGTCCGTTTTCCTGGGCCAGTCGTACCGCCCGAGAATCGACAGTTCTTACAGTCAATCTTCCGGGCTTGAGGACAATTTCTCGGACTTTGTAGGGCGCGTGCAGATTTCACCGCAGAAATACCTGAACATGATTTACCGGACCCAGTTCAGCCCTGATAATTTGTCACCCCAACGCAATGAATTGTCAGCTAACATCGGCACACCGGCGTTTAACGTGAATACGGATTACATCTTTATCAATCAGAAGCAGGGAAGCGAGTTTTCCGGACGGGAAGAAATCAATGGGGGAATTTCATCCGAGATCAGCAAAAACTGGTCGACGTATGTCAGAGCGCGCCATGATCTTTCAGCATCTGACCTGCGCTCACTCGGCTTCGGCATCGTTTATGAGGATGAGTGTATTAAATTCACATCTCAATTCTCCCGTTCCTACTTCGAAGACCGGGATTTAAGGCCGTCCGACGCAGTTACGTTTACCGTCGTGCTGAAAACTCTTGGAGAAATTCACTCGGGGGCTTCCCGTTTACAGTAAGACTGGGAAAATCCATTCATGGCAAAATTCTTGAAACCAATGCGTCTAAAACAGTTTTTTCTGATTGCAGCACTGTTATTTGCCTGCACGGCTCAGCAATTTATTGCCGTCTCCGCCGCTCGAAGCCAGGACACGCTTAATATTGCAGCCATCGTGAATGACGATGTCATTTCCGTATACGACCTGTCGCAGCGAATTCTTATGGTCATCACGTTTTCACAAATCCCGAACACGCCGCAAAACCAACAGCGGATAGCACCCGATGTCCTGCGCCGTCTGATTATTGAAAAGCTCAGAATGCAGGAAGCCAAGCGGCTTCAGATCGAAGCGCCGGAGAGTGAGATACAGAGATCCATCGCCGAAATAGAAAAACGCAACAACATACCTCCCGGACAGATGAATGCGGCGCTGGAACGGGTCGGCATCGACCCGGAATCACTAAGACAGCAGGTCATCGCCGATATTGTTTGGGGCGACATCGTCAGATCGCTTTTCAGTCGTCTGGTTTCCGTCTCCGATCAGGAAGTCGAGGATGTACTGGCAAAAATGCGTGCCGATGCAGGCAAACCTGAATACCACGTCGCCGAGATTTTTCTGGCTTACGACGAGAAACCACGCAGCGAAGTCGAACAAGTTGCGCAGCGCATTCATGCACAACTTGGCGCCGGTGCAAGCTGGCCGCAAATGGCACAGAATTTCTCGGAATCGGCCAGCGCCGTGAATGGCGGTGATTTGGGATGGAACTTGGCCTCCGATCTCGGCGCCGTCCTTGGCGGTGTCGTCTCGAGGCTTGAGCCAGGGCAGATGTCATCGCCGATCACAACGGATGACGGCGTGTATATACTGCTACTGCGCAACAAGCGGATCGCCAAGGGTATAGAAGCCAGTCCTGAAGACATTACGCTGGGCATCCACCAGTTGCATCTGACGATTCCGCAGAACGCCGACCCCAAAACAATCACCGATACGACTATGCAGGCAACGCAACTCGCACAAAGCGCCGAAAACTGCGATGCTTTCAGCAGAATCTCAAAATCCGAAGGTAGTGAGCATTCCGGATTTTTAGGCAAGTTCAAGCTCGACCAACTCAACCCGCAATTGAAGGCCATGGTGAGGTCCCTGAATGTCGATCAAGCAAGCCAGCCGCTCCGCACGGCCGACGGCGTGATCGTTCTGATGGTCTGTTCAAGGGAATCCGGGGGTCAGGAAGATCCCATCGCCGCAGCAAGAGGAAACATCCGGCTGCGCATTCTCAACCGCCGGATCGCGCGCATGGCAGCCCAGCACGAGGATAAACTCCGCCGCCAGGCCTTCATCGACATCAGGCTCTGATCCAGGATATGACAACTCAGGCGCCAAGTGTGCTGACGATGGGTGAACCAGCCGGTATTGGCGGTGAGTTGACATTGAAAGCATGGTCGGGATTCCGCGACCGGCTGTCGCCGTTTTTCACCCTTGATAGTCCAGATCGCCTCAGAAAAATCGCCACGGCTAACGGTTGGAACATCAACATTACCGAGATCGGCACGCCGGCCGAGGCAGCCGCTGTATTCGCCGATGCCCTACCCGTCCTGCCGCTTACGGCAGACGCGCAGGCAGATGCTGGCATTCCCAGCATCCAAACCGCGAAAGCCGTTCTGGAATCGATAGAACGCGCCGTTGCATATACCTCAGATGGCCAGGCGAATGCCCTGATCACCAACCCGATCCAGAAGGAAACCCTGTACGATGCCGGTTTCGGTTTTCCCGGCCATACGGAGTATCTGGCGGAACTGGTCGGTGGCGGCATGCGCCCGGTCATGATGCTGGCGTCACCGTCACTCCGCGTCGTGCCGCTTACCGTCCATCTGCCGCTTCGTGACGCACTGGACCAGCTGACGACCGAGGCGATCATTGAACAAGGCAGGCTCGTTATTACCGCCCTGAGGCAGGATTTCGGCATTGAGAATCCCCGCCTCGCCGTGGCCGGGTTGAACCCCCATGCCGGCGAGAACGGCAAACTCGGGCGCGAGGATAAAGACATCATCGCTCCCGCTATTCAGGCGCTGGCCACGCCGGGCGTGGAATTGTTCGGGCCTGTGCCGCCCGATGCCCTGTTCACACCACGCGCCCGGTTACGCTATGACGCTGCGCTTTGCATGTACCACGACCAGGCGCTGATCCCCATCAAGGCGCTGGAATTCGACAATGCAGTCAATGTCACCCTTGGCTTGCCGATTGTCCGCACCTCGCCCGATCACGGCACGGCGCTTGATATCGCCGGCAAAGGCCTGGCCGATCCGTCGAGTTTGATAAGCGCATTGAAGATGGCCTCCGAGATCAGCGCGAGCCGCCTCGCCTACAAAGCAACGTGATCACATGAGCGCCGATACCGACCTCCCGCCGCTGCGCGACATTATCAAGGCCTATGGCCTCGGCGCGAAGAGATCACTCGGCCAGCATTTTCTGCTCGATGCCAATCTGACCGACCGCATTGCCCGCAGCGCAGGCCCGCTTGAGGGAAAGCATGTCCTCGAAGTCGGCCCCGGCCCCGGAGGCCTTACCCGTTCCATCCTAGCCTGTCATCCCGCATCGTTGTGTGTGATCGAGCGCGATAAGCGCTGTATCGACGCCCTTGCCGGTCTGCAGTCCGTATATCCGTCCGTCATGAATATCGTCGAAGCGGATGCGATGAAGACGGATCTCGCCGGTCTCTCGCCACAACCCGGCATTATTATCTCGAACCTGCCCTATAACGTCGGGACCGCGCTGTTGATCAAGTGGCTCAACAACCTGGACGGGATCGAGCGGATGGTCCTGATGTTCCAAAAAGAGGTTGCCGAGCGTATCGCTTCACAGCCCGGCACTTCGGCTTATGGACGGCTGGCGATACTGACGCAATGGCTGTGCGAGGCCCGCATCCTTTTCAACGTCGACAAACGCGCCTTTACGCCGCCGCCAAAAGTCATGTCAGCCGTTATCGAACTCATACCCCGTAAAAATAAAATCGCCGAAGCATCGCTCCCCCATCTTGAGCGCGTGACACAGGCGGCATTCGGTCAACGGCGCAAGATGCTGCGCAGCTCACTGAAATCCGTGGGGATCAATCCGGCAGATGCCGGCATCAATCCCGAACTGCGGGCAGAGCAACTGACAATCGAGCAGTTTTGCGCGCTGTCGCGGATGCTTGAAGACCAGGACTAGTTCTTCTGGATCAGGCTTACTGGCCGACGCCCATACCGCGCAACCATTCTGCAAGTCCGACACGGCGCTCGCGTTTAAGCCGCTCAGCGGACAAGATCGCTTCCGCTTCGGAAACGCTGTGCGGGATATCCTCGTTGACGATGATGTAATCGTACTCGGCCCAGTGGCTCATTTCGGACGTCGCTTTGGCCATTCTGCGCTTCACGACCTCGACTGGATCCTGCGCACGCGCATACAACCGCCGTTCCAGTTCTTCCACCGAGGGCGGCAGGATAAAGATGCTGGCAAGGTCGTCACGAGCATTCTGGCGCAATTGCTGCGTCCCCTGCCAATCGACATCGAACAGAACATCCTTACCGGCTTTCAATGCCGCCTCGACCGGGGCGCGCGGTGTTCCGTAATAATTATCAAAGACCTTCGCATGTTCGAGCAGTTCGCCGGCAGCGACCATGTTTTCGAATTCTTCCGTACTCACGAAGAAGTAGTCCTTTCCCTCGACCTCGCCCGGACGCATCGGCCGCGTGGTCGCCGACACGGACATCGTCAGGTCCGGGTGTTTTTCGAGCAGGGCACGGGAAATCGTCGATTTGCCTGCCCCCGACGGTGAGGACAGCACAAGCATGAAGCCACGACGAGAAATGTGAATGGACTGGTTGTTATCACTCAATATTCTGCACCTGCTCACGGAATTGTTCGATGGTTGCCTTCAAATCCAGACCGATGCGCGTCAGCGACGTCTCGTGCGCTTTCGAGCATATTGTATTGGCTTCGCGGTTCAACTCCTGGCACAGGAAATCAAGACGGCGGCCGATAGCACCGCCCGCCTCAAGAAGCTCGCGGACGGATGCAATGTGCGCACCCAAACGGTCTAGTTCCTCGCGGATATCCGCTTTCGTCATCAACAAGGCGACTTCCTGTTCCAGCCGTCCTGCATCCATGGTGGAAACATCCTCGATGATCGCGTCGAGTTGCTCTTTCATGCGGGCACGGATTGCCGTTTCCTGCGACATCGCCGCATCCTGTGCCTGAGCACACAGCTCGCTCAGAGACCTGACAAACGCGCCGAGGACCGTTTCCAGACGTCCACCCTCTTCTTCGCGAACAGCAAGCAGATCATGGGCGGCCGTATCCAACGATTTCAGCAACATCGACTCCAATGCGGCGCGGGCGGCCTCGTCGACATCTTCTTCAATCGGCTCGATAACGCCGCGAAGGGCAAGAATGCCATCTATGCTGAGGGGTGCAGCGTCCGGCAACCGGGTTTTCAGGCGGTCTGCCGCAGACAGCAGCGTCTGCAAATGTTCTTCATTGATGCGATATCCAGACGATGTGTCCGACTGCTTCAGCATTAGATTGACCGAAACATTGCCGCGATCGAAAATTTTCGAAAGCAGGGTGCGGGCGGGCGGTTCAAAACTGTCGAAGCCCATCGGTAAACGCAGGCGGACATCAAGCCCTTTCGCGTTAACGCTTTTCAGTTCCCACGTCCACGACCAAGCCGCGTGTGTCCCGGTGGCACGGGAAAACCCGGTCATTGAATTGATTGTCAACGCAGTTCCTTTCCATCGAATGTCGAGACTTTAGCCGCCCGCTTCACGGGCTACAAGCGGCAGAACCGCCAATCGGCATCGCCTTCGACACGTAATTTGTCTATAACCGCATCATGGCTATCCAACCGTATCGTTGCATCCTCATCACCGGCGCCAGCAGCGGCATCGGCGCCGCCGTCGCCCGCCAACTCGCCGCCCCGGGCGTGCTGATCGCGATTACCGGGCGGAACGCCGAACGACTTCAGGCCGTTGCAGCCGACCTGAAGGAAAAAGGCGCCGACACGATGGCGCACGTGGCGGATGTCACCGACCGCACGGCAATGTCTGCCCTCGTCGCGGATATCGAAGCACGCTGGCCGCTCGATCTGGTGTTTGCCAATGCCGGTATTTCCAGCAGTGCGGGCGCAGGCGAAGGTGACGACGAAATGACGCACGATGTGTTTGCCATCAATCTTACCGGCGTCTTGAACACGGTATTGCCCGCGCTGACGGCCATGCGTGCGCGAGCCAAAGGACAGATTGCCATTGTCAGTTCCATTGCCGGGTTTCGCGGCATGCCGACAGCGCCGGCTTATTCCGCGAGCAAAGTCGCCCTGAAAGCCTGGGGGGAAGCCATCCGCCCGCAATTGAAACATGACGGCATTGACCTCAGCATGATTTATCCGGGCTTCGTCGAAAGCCGCATCACCGATGCCAACGATTTTTCGATGCCGTTCCTGATGCCTGCCGCAAAAGCCGCCGAGATCATTGCCGACGGTCTATACCGGCGCAAAAAGACGATTGCCTTTCCGTGGCAGATGGTTTGGATAATGCGGATCCTGACAACTTTGCCGGGGCCGGTTTACAACGCGATCCTCAGCAGGGCCCCCAGAAAATCCGTCTGACGCCCGTCAATTCGCCCGTTGCAGCTTGCGCCACGCCCGGACATTTCGGTTATGTTCTTCCAACGTCGCTGCAAAAGCATGCCCACCGCTGCCGTCGGCGACGAAATACAGGGCATCGGTTGTTGCAGGGTTTAGAACAGCCGCGATCGAAGCCCGGCCCGGATTGGCAATCGCCGTCGGCGGCATGCCGCCGATCTGATAGGTGTTGTAAGCCGTTTTTGCATTCAGATCCGCGCGCGACAACGGCCGCCCTAGCGGACCGGCGCCATTGGTAATGCCATATACCACCGTCGGGTCGGATTGCAGGCGCATGCCTTTTTTCAGTCTGTTGATGAAAACACCGGCGACCAGACTGCGCTCGGCTTCGACGGCGGTTTCCTTTTCGACGATGGACGCCAGAATAACCGCTTCTTCAGGGGATGCGAACGGCAACCCGTCGGCCCGTCCGTCCCAGAACTCATCCAGAACCTCTTCGAGGGCATCGCCCATGCGCCTGATGATTTCTGCGCGCGTTTCGCCGCGATGGAAGTGGTATGTTTCCGGCAGCAGCGTGCCCTCTTTGGGGATGCCCCTGACCTCGCCTTTCAACAACGGCTCGTCACTCAGCAGATCGACGATTTCAATGCTGGTCAGCCCCTCGGCAATCGTCAGCTTGTGAACCACCTGGGCACCCGATTTCAGGATTTCGGCAATCGCCGATGCGCTTGCTTGCGCCGGAATCCGGTACTCGCCGGCCTGTAACGGTTTATTGTCGGAAAGCAGACGGACACCTAAACGGAAGACACGGGCAAAGCGGATCAGCCCCAGGCTCTGTAACTGCCGGGCAATCGACGCCACCGAGCTGCCACGCTCGATGACGATGATTTTTTCATTCTGGGTTTGCGTGGATGCGTTATACGCGGATTGCAGCCACAAAAAGCCTGCCCCGCCGGTCATCCCGGCAAGGACGATCAAAATCGCAAACAGGATAAGAAGACGGCGCATCATGCCGCCGGCCTTCAATCAACCTCGCGGAAAATCAGCGACGCATTCGTGCCGCCGAACCCGAAGGAATTCGAAAGCGCAGCGCGGATCGGCCGCTCACGGGGTTGCTTCGGCACCAGATCGATCGGTGTGTCCACCGATGGATTGTCGAGGTTCAAGGTCGGCGGCGCGACGTTGTCACGGATCGCCAGGATAGAGAAAATCGCCTCGACGGCACCGGCGGCACCCAACAGATGTCCGATTGCCGATTTCGTCGAGGACATGGACATGCCCTGCGTATGGCCATCGAAAAGACGTTCGACCGCACGCAATTCGATTTCATCGCCAAGCGGCGTCGAGGTGCCGTGTGCATTCACATAATCGATGTCGCTCGGGTCCATGCCGGCGCGCTTGAGCGCCGCCTTCATGCAACGAAACGCACCATCGCCGGATTCCGCCGGTGCGGTAATATGATACGCATCGCCGGACATGCCGTAACCGACAACCTCGGCATAAATCTTCGCGCCGCGCGCCTTGGCGTGTTCGTATTCCTCAAGCACAACCACACCCGCACCTTCGCCCATGACAAAACCGTCACGGTCGACGTCGTACGGACGCGATGCTTTTTCAGGGGTGTCGTTAAAGCCTGTGGAAAGTGCGCGGGCGGCACAGAAGCCGGCAATCCCGACGCGGCAGATCGCCGCTTCGGCGCCACCGGCAACCATCACATCTGCATCTTCCCACATGATCAGCCGCGCGGCATCGCCAATGGCATGCGCCCCGGTCGAGCACGCTGTGACCACGGCATGGTTCGGACCTTTATAGCCGTGCATGATGGAAACATGCCCCGAGACCAGATTGATCAGGCTGGCCGGAATAAAAAACGGGCTAAGACGGCGCGGGTTCTTCTCGGCATCGACCTTGATGGCGCCGCGCGCAATCTCGGGCAGGCCACCGATGCCGGAGCCGATCAGTACGCCGGTATTACAGGCGTCCTCTTCGGTCTTCGGTTCCCAACCGGAATCGGCAATGGCCTGTTCCGCCGCGCATAACCCATAGATGATGAAATCATCCATGCGCCGGCGGTCCTTGGCCGGAACCCAGTCATCGGCATTAAAGGTATCGCCGCTGCCGTCGCCCGGCTGAACGCACCCGGCAATCTTGGCTGGCAGATCGGAAACGTCAAACCTGTCGATCCCGCGAATACCCGAGCGGGATTCGAGAAGATTCTTCCAGTTATGCTCGGCACCAACACCAAGCGACGTAACCGCACCTATCCCGGTGATGACAACACGTCTCATAGATAGCGCCCGTCGTTTCAATGATAACCGGTCATACCCACCTGATGTGGATACGACCGTGTATCAGGTCAGTTACTCTGCGACTCGATGAAGTCGACCGCGTCCTTGATGGTCAGGATTTTTTCGGCCGCATCGTCCGGAATTTCGATGCCGAATTCTTCCTCGAATGCCATCACCAATTCAACGGTATCCAGGCTGTCAGCGCCCAGATCGTCGATGAAGCTGGCGCCTTCGACGACTTTGTCCTCGTCCACGCCGAGATGCTCAAGAACGATCTTTTTTACGCGATCTGCAACATCACTCATTGTCGATTTTCCCCGATCTTTACGGTTTAAACTTGAGAGCTTCGCTCCCCGGCCCGAAGGCCCTCATGAAACAACGGTTTCCCGCCTATAATCCCCCGAAAGGTGGGGGTAACTAACACACTCTTTTCGCCATTACCAGAACGTTAGCACGGAAAACTTCATAAGGCGGATTGCCCTTATATCATCGCCATGCCGCCGTTCACATGCAAGGTCTGTCCGGTAACATAAGAGGCTTCGTCACTGGCCAGATAGACGCAGGCGGCGGCGATGTCATCCACATTCCCCAGCCGTCCCGCAGGGATTCCCGCCAGAAGCTTGGTTTTAATATCATCGGACAGCACATCCGTCATCGCGGTTTCGATGAAACCCGGCGCAACGCAGTTCACCGTAATTCCCCTGGAAGCGACTTCCTGGGCGAGCGATTTCGACATCCCGATCATGCCGGCCTTGCTTGCTGCATAATTGGTCTGCCCGGCATTGCCGGTCGCACCGACCACCGAGGTGATGCCGATGATACGTCCCGCACGCGCCTTCATCATGCCACGCAGGCATGCACGCGAAAGCCGAAAAGCCGCTGTCAGGTTGACATCCAGCACCGTCTGCCAGTCTTCGTCCTTCATCCGCATCGCCAGCTGGTCGCGGGTCAGGCCGGCATTGTTGACGAGAATGTCGATCCCGCCCATGGCGGTTTCGGAATCCTTGATCAGTTTGTCCGCCCCTTCCGCGCTCGACAGATCGGCCGGCACCACGTAGGCGCGATCGCCCAGCTGATCGGCGACCGCCTGCAATGCTTCAACGCGCGTACCGGACAGCGCGACGCTTGCACCTTGCGTATGCAGAGCCTTGGCAATAGCGCCGCCAATGCCGCCGGAAGCCCCGGTAACCACTGCCCGCTTGCCTGTGAGATCAAACATAAGTTTTCCTTTCGCTCGTCAGGGCCTCAAAGAGTACCCAAAAACGCCTCGATATCGGCCGGTACGCCGATATTCGATGCCGATAATTCCCTGTCGATTCGCTTGGCCAGACCGGAAAGCACCTTGCCCGAGCCAACTTCGACAAGCGTGTCCACGTCTTTTCCGCGCATCGTCATACAGCTTTCGCGCCAGCGCACCATGCCCGTCACCTGTTCGACCAGCAAGCGGCGGATTTCCGCCGGATCCTCGACCGGGGCCGCCGTGACGTTGGCAATCAGCGGCACCTGCGGAGCATCGATATTCACCTCGGCAAGCGCATCGGCCATGACATCGGCCGCCGGCGCCATCATCGGGCAATGGAACGGGGCGCTGACCTGCAAAAGCATGGCGCGCTTGGCGCCCTTTTCCTTGGCCACGTCAACGGCACGTTCGACCGCTTCGCGCTTGCCGCTGATGACGACCTGCCCGGGGGCGTTATCGTTCGCCGTCGCCAGGACATCGCCGCCGGCCGCCTCAGCGACCACGTCACGGGCCTGCTCGAGGTCGAGCCCCAGCAAGGCGGCCATCGCCCCCTCGCCGACGGGAACCGCCTGCTGCATCGCCTGGCCGCGTGTCTTCAGAAGGCGTGCCGTATCCGCCAGCGAAAACGACCCGGCCGCTGCCAGAGCGGAATATTCACCCAGCGAATGCCCGGCAACGAAATCGGCGACATTGACGAGATCGATACCGCCTTCGGATTTCAGAACTTTCATCACCGCCATACTGACCGCCATCAGGGCAGGCTGCGCATTCTCGGTCAGTGTCAGTTCGTCTTCGGGTCCGCCGAACATCAGGGCCGAGAGTTTCTGCTTCAGGGCCTCGTCAATTTCTTGAAATACCTCGCGGGCGGCGGGAAACGCGTCGGCAAGTTCCTTGCCCATACCGACTGCCTGAGACCCCTGACCGGGAAAAACGAAAGCTCGGGACATTAAGTGTCCTCCCATTGGAAGTGCGTTCTTGGTTTCATCGCAAATTGGCCGCAGGTCTCAGGGCTGTCAAGCTTGGGCCACCGCATCGCGTAACACTTTATTACATTGCCGACATACCGCGATTACGTTGCCGGCGTATTTCTCGCCCTACTGAGAATTATCTCCGGAGGCGAAGATGAACATGAATGCCTGGGACGACATCGTCAGAAACGACATCATCGAAGTCCTGAACGGGGCCGCTGGCCCCGTAAACGACGCCGTATCCGTCCGCCCCTGGCCACCGGTGATGATCCGGGATTTTCTGGGGACACACGATATTCAAACGCGCGATGTCGAGGCCACGGCGACGATCGGCTATATCGCGGACTGGCTGGCGGCGAGCCCCGGCTGCTCGGTCTCGGTTTACGATGAAGAATACGGGTTTATGGGCGTTGCGGTGGACGAGGACGTGATGGCCCTGATCAAACGCGATGGCGTCCGCGCGCTGGATTATCCGATCATCGAGGCCGTGCAGCGCAACCGGCCGGTGTGCAGCATCACGGATAGCCCCTATGTGGTCCTGCAAGCGCTCAGAAAAGACGGATGGGACAGGGTCGGCGTCGCCGAACACGGTCGTGTCATCGGCGTGCTGCGCCGCCGCGATCTGGTGAATTTCGTCGAATCCTGATTACATTCTGACCGACAGGCCGGCATCGATGGTCAGTGTATGACCGGTGATGTAGCTGGCCGCTTCCGATGCCAGAAAGACCGCAGCCCCTGCGACCTCCGACGGTTGCCCCCAGCGTTGCATGGGAATGCGGCGTTCGATGTAGTCGGTGACAACCGGGTCGCTGACCCATTCCTGATTAGCTTCCGTCGCAAAGAACCCGGGGGCAATGGCATTGACGCGAATCCCCATCGGCGCAAACTCGACGGCCTGCGAACGGGTCAGCGCATCCATGCCGCCCTTTGCCGCCGTGTAACCGGGATCACCCGGCCGCGCCAGCGGTCCCGCAATCGACGCGACATTGATGATCGCCCCCTTGCCGCGTGCTGCCATGCCGGGCTGCACCAGCCTGGACATGCGATACGCGGATGTAATGCCGAAGTCCAAAAGCCGCGCGAAAGCTTCCGCAGGCAGATCGGGCGTGCCGCGGCGGTCCCGCATACCGACATTATTAACGAGGATGTCTATATCCCTGTCATAGGCTTCGAACCAAGCCGTGACAGCGGCGTCATCCGTCATGTCGAGGGCGATGCCCTCGGCATCGAAACCCTCTGCCGCCAAAGCCTGGGCACTTTGCGAGACGGTTTCTTCGACGCGCCCCGTAATCGCCACCGAAGCCCCGGCTTTCGCCAGTCCGCGGGCGATTTCAAACCCCAGACCGCGAACGCCGCCGCTCACCAGAGCATGGCGGCCGGTCAGATCGAAGGGGGTAACATCTGCAGTCTTATTCATGCTTATTTATTAACGATTTAAGCCAGCCGACCCAACCGTAAATTTCACCCCGGCCCGGATGCATGCAAACCCTTGCAGTGGCCCGGAAACTCTGTATATTGCGCCGCTTCGTCACTCCTTGCCGGGATTGTCCTGGCTATGCTCGGTCGATGTCCGGGTTGAGAAAAGCCGAAGGGAGCAAAAATATGCCCTGCTATGAAAGCGTGTTCATCGCACGCCAAGACATCTCTGCGTCCCAAGCAGAGGGACTTACAGAAACCTTTTCGCAAATCATCTCGGGTAATGGCGGCAATGTCGTCAATACCGAAAGCTGGGGTTTGCGTTCTATTTCCTACCGTATCAAGAAAAACCGCAAAGGCCATTACGTGCTCATGAACATCGACGCTCCGGCGCCGGCGGTTCATGAAATGGAACGTCAGATGCGCATCCACGAAGACGTGCTGCGTTACATGACGATCCGTGTCGATGGCTTCGAGGAAGGCCCCTCGGCCATGCTGCGCAACAAGGATCGTGATGATCGCCCGCGCCGCAACGACCGCAACGATCGTGGTGACCGTGGTGACCGTCCGTCGCGCTTTGATGAAGACAAGCCCGAAGTCAAAAGCGACAGCAAAGAGGGAGAAGAATAATGAGACGTGGATTCTTCCGCCGCCGCAAAACCTGCCCGTTTTCGGGCTCGAATGCGCCGAAGATCGATTACAAGGATCTTAAACTGCTCGGCCGGTATGTTTCCGAGCGCGGCAAGATCGTCCCCAGCCGTATCACGGCTGTTTCTGCGAAGAAGCAACGGGAACTGGCCCGCGCTATCAAGCGCGCCCGCTTCCTCGGTCTGCTTCCCTACGTCCTTAAGTAAGGCGTAGGCGTAGACGCGCCCAAGCGGACAGACTGATTATGCCCTTCACCCCCATCATGGCGCTCAGCGCCGGAATTTGCAGCGCGATCGCGGTGTTCTCCATCGTGTTCGGCTCGATTCTGGCAATGCCGTTATTCTATCTGGCCCCCCTGCCGCTATATCTGGCAGGATTCGGGATCGGAACGAAGGGGGCGATTACCGCCGGTCTGACGGCGGTGTTTACCGCCGGACTGATCGGCAATGCATATACCGCCATTCCGTTCGCATTCGCCTATGCCGTACCGGCAATCGTGCTTTGCCAGTTGGCATTGCGTACTCAGCCCGACACCAACGGGAACCCGATCTGGTATCCAGCCGGAAATCTGATCGGCACCCTGACCGTTATCGGTGCCACGGCTCTCGTGTTTTTTGCCATGATGGCAATCATGGACGAGGGTGCGGGACCGCTACAGGAAATCGTCGCGGGGTTGATCGGCAGCGCACTGGAACGGATGGGGTCCGATATTCCCGCCGATGTCCGTGCAAATCTGGCCGGCAATCTGGCGCCTTTCTTCCCCGGTATGGCGGTCGCAAGCTGGGTCGTCATGCATCTGGTAAATGCGGCTGCCGGACAGGCTGCATTGGTGAAATCGGGGCGCAATCTGCGGCCGAAAATTTCCTATGCCGATATCACGCTGCCGGACTGGTGCTCGTGGCTGTTGGTCGGCGCAGGCGTTATCGCCCTCGTGGTTCCCGGAGACGGGAGCTATCTCGGGCGGAATCTTGTGATCGTGGCACTGGTGCCGTTTTTCCTGCTGGGGCTTGCCGTCGTGCATACCTTCGCGCGCAGGGTTTCAAACGGCATGTTGATGCTTGTCGCGTTTTACGTACTTCTCATGGTGCTCGGATGGACCGCGTTTCTGGTCGCCGGCGCTGGTGTTTTGGAACAATGGATCGGACTGCGCAACAGGATGCAGCCGGTCAATGACCAGGAGAGTGAATAATGGAAGTCATTCTGTTGGAGCGTATCGAAAAACTCGGTCAAATGGGCGACATCGTTTCCGTTAAGCCCGGCTTTGCCCGTAATTTTCTGCTCCCCCAAGGTAAAGCCCTTCGGGCAACCGATCAGAACAAGTCGCACTTTGAAGCGCAACGCGCGCAGCTCGAAGCCGACAACCTGAAAAGAAAATCAGAAGCCGAAGCCGTCGCGGCGAAGATGGGCGACTTGAAAGTCGTTCTGATCCGCCAGGCCGGTGATGCCGGTCAGCTTTACGGCTCGGTCACCGGGCGCGATATCGCCGATGCCGTCACGGCGGCCGGTACCACGATCCGCCGTGGTCAGGTGATCCTCGACAAGCCGATCAAGACCATCGGCATGCATGAGGTTCGCGTCCAGCTTCATGGCGAAGTGATCATTAGTGTAATCGCCAACATCGCCCGCTCGCTGGAAGAAGCGGAAACCCAGGAAACGACCGGCGCCGCCGTTCTTTCACTGGCACAGCAAGAACAGGCCGAAATCGAAGCGGAAGCTGAAGCTGCCGCCGAAGCCGCGGTTGCGGTTGCCGAACAGGCCGATGCGGTGTTCGAGGAAGGCGCTGCCGAAGAAGCTGTCGCCGAAGCCGAAGCCACGGCCGAAGCTGAAGCCGCCGCCGCAAACGAGCCGGTGGTCGAAGCTGTGCACCCCGTGCAGGAAGCCGCTGAAGAAGAAAAGCCCGAATAACGCTTCAGGCAGACTTGAGAATGACAAAGGGCGTGTCCGCAAGGGCGCGCCCTTTTGATTGGCGGAATGGGATGGGTTCCAAGACTCGATTTCAAAAGTCAACTGAGTTATTCGCGAGTTTTCCCCAGCTTCCACAGCATTCCACAGAAGAAAAAGCGCACATATTTCGTAAGGCGAGTATGGTCCGGCCATGGTTGCAAACACCCAAAACGCCCCCCAGGACCTTGTCCCGGACGACGACACGAGCGACCTCGATACCCCGGCATACCGTCAATTGCCGCGCAATATCGAGGCCGAGCGCGGTCTGTTGGGCGCCATTTTCGTGGACAACCGAGCGCTGGAACAAGTCGCTGAGTTCCTGCAGGCCGAACATTTCGCCCTGACCGCGCACGCGCGTATTTTCGAAGCCATGATGAAGCTGATCGATCGCGGCCAGATTGCTGACCCGACGACGCTTCGCCCCTACTTCGAAGCCGACAACTCCCTCGATGACATCGGCGGCGCGCAGTATCTGGCGCACCTGGCGGCCAGCGCCATCAACGTCATCAATGCGCGGGAATACGGGCGCATCATCTATGACATGCACCTGCGCCGCGAGCTGATCTCGCTGGGTGAGCGGGTCGTCAACGATGCCTACGACAACGACATCGATCAGGAAGCGACAACGCAGATCGAAGAAGCCGAACAGGCGCTCTACGACCTTGCCACCACCGGCGATTTCGATGGTGGTTTCCAGCCTTTCAAAAACGCCGTCATGGAAGCCATCAAGGTTGCCGACGCAGCGCACGCGCGACAGGGCGGGCTGGCCGGTGTCGGCACCGACCTGATCGATCTCGACAAGCTGCTCGGCGGTCTGCACCGCTCCGACCTTTTGATCCTTGCCGGACGTCCGGCCATGGGGAAAACCGCACTGGCGACCAACATCGCCTATAACGCCGCCAAGAACTTCGCCGACACAAAGGGCAACGAAGGTGCGGTTGTCGGGTTCTTCTCGCTGGAAATGTCGGCGGAACAGCTGGCCGCACGTATTCTGTCCGAGCAATCGAATGTGTCGTCGGACCGCATGCGCAAGGGCGAACTGACGAACGAGGAATTCTCCCGTCTGGCTCAGGCATCGAATGCGCTTCACGAAGTGCCGATCTTCATCGACGACACCCCGGCGCTGACCGTCAGTGCGCTCCGCACCCGGGCCAGGCGTCTGAAACGCCAGAGCAATCTCGGCATGATCGTGATCGACTATCTCCAGCTGATCTCAGGCAGCGCCAAGTCACGATCCGACGGGCGCGTGCAGGAAGTCTCGGAAATCACCCGTGGCCTGAAGACGCTAGCCAAAGAACTGGACGTGCCGGTGCTGGCCCTGTCGCAGCTTTCACGCCAGGTCGAAAACCGCGAAGACAAGCGCCCACAACTTGCCGATCTTCGCGAATCGGGGTCGATCGAGCAGGATGCCGACGTCGTCATGTTCATCTATCGTGACGAATATTATCTCGAAAAAGCCGAGCCCATGCAGCGCGCCGACGAAAGCGGTGAGAAGTTCGCACAGCGTCAGGCCGGCTGGGAAGAACGGGTCGAACGCGCCCGCGGCAAGGCCGAAGTCATCGTCGCCAAGCAGCGTCACGGTCCCGTGGGTTCCGTCAAACTGGCCTTCATCGGCGAGTTCACGCGCTTCGGAAATCTTGACCCGCATCACGAAGATTACTGAATATATCCGGTATGACGATCCCGGATGATCTTTATGCCGCGCGCCTGACCATCGACCTCGATACGGTCGCGGCGAACTATCGCCTATTGCAAGGGAAGCTCGACGCCGCCGGTGCCAAAGCCGGGGCCGCGGTCAAGGGTGACGGTTACGGTCTCGGCGCGCGGCCGGTCGTGCGTGCCCTCGCTCACGCCGGATGCGTGGATTTCTTCGTCGCCCATCCGCACGAAGGCGTCATTGTGCGCGAAGAGCTGCCCGATGTCCGTGTGCATGTCCTTAACGGCCCCCTGCCCGACGCCGTCGACGACTATCTGCATTACGGCCTGACGCCGGTACTGAACTCACTCGGCGATATCGCGTTGTGGCGCGATGCTGCAAAGGTTCGGGGCAAGGCGCTGAAGGCCCACGTCCACATCGATACCGGCATGTGCCGTCTCGGCCTCGACCTCGCAGAAACGGAGACCTTTCTGGGCGATGCCGATGCGCTGCTGGATGGCATCGATCTCGGCCTGGTGATGAGCCACCTGGCCAGCGCCGACGTTAACGAAAGCGATCAGAGTGCGCGACAGCTTGCCCTGTTCAAGGCGGCGTTTGGGCGGCTTGGCCGGGGCACACCGTCACTCTGCAATTCATCGGGCGTCTTTCTCGGCGCCGATTATCATTTCGCCGTGGCCCGGCCGGGAGTCGCGCTCTATGGCGGCAACCCGACACCGCATCTGGCCAACCCTATGGCCAACCCGGTGCGGCTGGAAGCGCGTATCCTGCAGGTGCGCCACGTCGCGCCGCCGGAAACAGTCGGCTATGGCGCCACGCATCCGGTCACGGGGCCCAGAAGAATTGCCACGGTGCCGGTCGGCTACGCCGACGGTTATCACCGTGCCGGCTCGGACACCGGCTTTGCCAGCATCGACGGGCACAAGGCCCCGATTGCCGGGCGCGTTTCGATGGATCTGATCACACTGGACGTCACCGATGTGCCCGAACACCTGGCCCAGCCCGGCGTCATGGCCGAATTCATGGGTGCGCACCGCACACCCGACGATCTGGCAAAGGATTGGCAGACCATCCCCTATGAAGTATTAACCGGACTCGGGCGGCGCTACGCCCGCACGTATAAAGGGACTGGTGCATGATTAATCCGTTGCGGCCGATTGGTGGAGGGTTCCTCGCGTTTCTCGCCACGACCGGCAGATTGGCCATGTTTACACTCAACGCCGTTTCGCATTGCGTGCGACCGCCGTTCTATGGCCGCCAGCTTTTGCGCCAGATCATCGAGATCGGCTTCTTTACCCTGCCCGTCGTCGGGTTGACGGCGATCTTTGCCGGGATGGTGCTGGCACTGCAGAGCTATACCGGCTTCGCGCGCTTCTCTGCCGAAGGCGCGATCGCCAACGTCGTCGTCCTTTCGATTACCCGCGAGCTAGGCCCCGTCTTGGGCGGGTTGATGATCGCCGGGCGCATTGGCGCCGCCATGGCCGCCGAAATCGGCACCATGCGCGTGACCGAACAGGTCGATGCCCTGACCACGCTGTCCACCAACCCGATGAAGTATCTGGTCGCACCGCGCCTGATCGCCGGGACGGTGATGCTGCCGCTGGTGATTTTCATCGCCGACATCATCGGTGTCTTCGGCGGCTATCTGGTATCGGTCTATAAATTGGGCTTCAACCCGTCGAACTATCTGCAGAACACGTGGGAGTTCATGGAACCCATGGACGTGATTTCCGGTCTCGTCAAAGCGTCGGTGTTCGGTTTCATCACGACGCTGATGGGCTGTTATCACGGCTTTTATTCCGCCGGCGGCGCACAGGGCGTCGGCAAGGCGACGACCAATGCGGTGGTTTCGGCATCGATCCTGATTCTCTGCCTCAACTATATCCTGACCCTTTTGTTCTTCACCAAAGATGTCACAGGATAATCTCGCCAAGATCCGTCTGTCGGGCGTTCGCAAGAGCTTTGCGAACGGACGCAAGGTGGTGCTGGATCATGTCGATTTGGATATCGGCAAGGGCGAAAGCGTGGTCATCATCGGCGGCTCGGGCACCGGCAAGTCCGTCACCATCAAATGCATGCTCGGCCTGATGAAACCCGACAGCGGCTCGATCACCATCGACGGCCGCGAGGTCACGACCATGTCGCCGGGCGAACGCGAAGGCATCAACCGGCAGGTCGGCATGCTGTTTCAGGCCGCCGCGCTGTTCGATTCATTGCCGGTCTGGGAAAACGTCGCCTTCGGCCTTTTGGCCCGCAATCAATGCAAGCGCGCCGATGCGCGTGACATCGCCGCCGAGAAACTGCGCCTCGTCGGGCTGGCGCCGGACGTCCTCGATCTGTCGCCGTCGGAACTGTCGGGCGGCATGCAGAAACGTGTCGGCCTGGCCCGCGCCATCGCCACCGAACCGGAAATCATCTTTTTCGACGAGCCGACCACCGGCCTTGACCCGATCATGGCCGACGTCATCAACAACCTGATCGTGCACGTCAACCAGACCGTCGGCGCCACAGCCGTGACCATCACCCATGACATGGCGTCTGCGCGCAAGATCGGCGACAGGATCGCCATGCTTTATGACGGCCGGATTATCTGGGCCGGGCCGACCGACGCCATTGACCATTCTGACAACGCATACGTCGATCAGTTCATCCACGGCCGCGCCGACGGCCCGATCAAGATGGCGGTTAGGGGTTAGACACCAACCCGCTCATCCTTCGAGACGCAGCGAAGCTGCTCCTCACGATGAGGCAGAAATCAAACCAAGCCGTCCAGCTCGGGCATTTCATAAAGTTGGAACAGCGGTCCGCTCTTTTCGCGCTTCCGGACATTCGCGCATATCCGGGCAATGTTCTGCGAGCGCGCCAGCAATGCCGGCGTGTCGTAGTGCCAGCACACCGTGGCCGCGAGATAGATATCCAGAAGTGAATAATCCGCCCCAAGGAACCAGGGGCCGTCGCCGACTTCGGCTTCGATCACTTCGAACGCACGGTCCCACCGCTCGGCGGCAGCCTTGCGGACCCCGTCGATGCCGGCTCGGTCGGACGTGTAGCGGTCGGCGTAACTGTATCGCAGATCACATTCGTAGATATTGCACAGGATATGCATCAGCCAGCGATAGACTTTTGCCCGCGCCTCGCCGGCGACGGGGGGCAGCATGCAGCTTTCCGGGTGCCGTTCAGCCAAGCTCAGGGCAATCGCCGCCGATTCGCACAAAACCGTGCCATCCGGCAGAACGAGCGCCGGAATCTGCTTCATCGGTGAAATCTTCTCGAACGCCGGATCGTCGACACGGCCGTCGGTCCTGTTGACGAGTTTTCGTGTAAAATCGATGCCTGCCTCGCTGAGCACCACATCCGGAGCGATTGCGCTGGTTCGTGGCCCCCAATAAAGCGTGTACATGATCGAAAATCCTTCCGCTAAGTTGCGCGGAGTCTAACTCCGCATCATTGAAAAAACGAGGCCGCTTGCGACAACGCCCGGATTGGCTTAAGCCTCAATCTCCGTCGGCTAAGGGAGCGAGGCTTGGCCAAAGCAAAATCCGTTTACGTCTGCCAGGAATGCGGCGCCACACATCCGAAATGGATGGGCCGTTGCGATGCCTGTGGTGCCTGGAACAGCCTGACAGAGGAAACCGGGACCGAAAGTGCGCCCAAGGGGCTTGGCTCCAAACGCGGCAAAAAAATCGAATTCGTCGGTCTGGACGGCCATGAAAAAGACCCGCCGCGCCGTGTCGCCGGCATCGAAGAGTTCGACCGTGTGCTCGGTGGCGGTCTCGTCCCCGGCTCCGCCGTGCTGGTCGGCGGCGATCCGGGCATCGGCAAATCGACCCTGCTGATGCAGGTCACGGCGAAGCTCGCCGGGTCGGGCAAGACGCTCTATATCTCAGGCGAGGAAGCAATCGCCCAACTCAGGTTGCGCGCCCGCCGGCTTGGTCTCGACAAGGCCCCCGTGTCGCTCGCCGCCGCCACCAATGTGCGCGATATCGTCTCGACCCTAGACACGCCCGATCATATCGATGTGGTGGTGATCGATTCCATTCAGACCATGTATCTGGACAATCTAGAATCCGCCCCCGGCACCGTCTCGCAGGTCCGTGCATCGGCACAGGAACTGATCCGTCTCGCCAAGCGGCGCGGCTTCGCGCTGTTGCTGGTCGGTCATGTGACCAAGGAAGGCACCATCGCCGGACCGCGCGTGCTCGAACACATGGTCGATACCGTACTGCACTTCGAAGGCGAGCGTTCGCACCAGTTCCGCATTCTTCGCGCCGTCAAGAACCGCTTCGGTCCGGCCGACGAGATCGGCGTCTTCGAAATGTCGGATGGCGGGCTTGTCGAAGTCACGAACCCGTCGGAGCTGTTTCTGGGCGAACGCGAAGGCGATGTCTCGGGGGCGGCGGTGTTCGCCGGGATCGAGGGGACGCGCCCGGTTCTGGTTGAAATTCAGGCACTTGTCGCGCCCAGCGCGCTGGCGACGCCCCGGCGCGCCGTTATCGGCTGGGACAGTGGCCGGCTGGCGATGGTCATGGCAGTGCTGGATGCGCGTTGCGGGCTTGCATTGGGGCCGCTGGATGTGTACCTCAACGTCGCCGGGGGGTTGAAGATTTCCGAACCGGCCGCCGATCTTGCCGTTGCAGCAGCGCTGCTTTCGTCGGAAAGCGGGGACGCCATTTCCGGTCCCACGGTGATATTCGGTGAAATCGGTTTATCCGGTGAAATCCGGCCCGTTTCCCGGATCGACGCACGCCTGAAGGAGGCCGCAAAGTTGGGATTCACCCGTGCCATCGTACCGCGTGTCCGTGCTTCCAAGCGTGCGAAAAACCCCGACCATGGTCTCGAGATGATTGAAATCGCGCATCTGCGCGAGTTAGCGGATGCCATTCTGCCAACGGCGCGCAGCCACAGGGCGTTGGGCTGAGGTCGGAACATGGACGCCATCAACGATCTGCCGATCAATGTCGTCGATGTCGGCGTTCTCCTCATCCTTCTGGTTTCCGCCGTACTCGCCTATGCGCGCGGCTTCGTACACGAAGTGCTGTCCGTCGGCGGTTGGGTCGGGGCGATTTTCGCGACGTTTTACGGCTTTCCGTATGCCAAACCGTTTGCCCGCAAGTATATCTCGCTGGATCTCGCTGCGGACCTCGCCGCAGGTACGGTGATCTTCATCGTCACGCTGGTATTCCTGTCGCTGATCACCCGCGCCATCGCCAAGAAGGTTCAGGCCAGCGCGCTCAACGTGCTCGACCGGTCGCTCGGCTTTTTGTTCGGCCTGGCACGCGGTGCGGTTCTCGTCTGCGTCGCCTATATCGGGCTGGAACTGATCATGCCCGAGGAAGACCAGCCGGCCATAATCCGCGATGCCCGCACCATGCAGTTGATAAAACCCGGCGCCGAATTACTTAAAACCCTGGTGCCGGACCAGATTTCCGGGAAATCGGCGGGCGGCGGTAAAACCAATATCGACGTCAAGGGATTGCTGTCCCCGACCCCGAAACAGCAAGACGCCCCGGCCCGGGACGGATACAATGCCGATCAGCGCAAAAATCTTGAGCGCCTGATCGACGGCACAGGTTCCAATCAGTGAACGAAAGCGCTAGGATGCCCGCGATGATGAACTCTACGGACCCCTTCCTCGATGACGACCACCCGCACGAGGAATGCGGATTATTCGGCATATTCGGACATATCGACGCCGCCGCGCACACCGCGCTCGGCTTGCATGCACTCCAGCATCGCGGACAGGAAGCCGTCGGCATCGTCTCCTATGACGGCGAACAGTTTCACAGCCACCGCGCGCTCGGTCTGGTCGGCGACAACTTTTCATCCGAAGAAGTCATCAAGCAACTGCCTGGCCACACCGCCATCGGGCACGTCCGCTACTCGACAACCGGCGACACGGTCATCCGTAACGTGCAGCCGCTTTTCGCCGAGTTTAAATTCGGCGGCCTGGCCGTCGCCCACAACGGCAATCTGACCAACTCCTATGCCGTGCGGCGCGCACTGATCGAACGCGGCAGCATCTTCCAATCGACCAGCGATACCGAAACAATCATTCACCTGATCGCGCGCAGCGAATACGGCCGCGTCGTCGACCGCCTGACCGATGCCATCTCGCAGCTCGAAGGCGCCTATTCGCTGGTCGCCATGACCGGCAAGAAGCTGATCGGCGTTCGCGACCCGCATGGCGTCCGCCCGCTGGTCATCGGCAGGGTCGGCGATTCCTATATCATCACGTCGGAAACCTGTGCGCTGGACATCATCGGCGCCAAGTTCGTCCGCGATGTCGATCCCGGTGAAATCGTCATCATCGATGAAAACGGTCTGCATTCGCTAAAGCCGTTCACCAAGAAACCGCGCCGCTTCTGCATCTTCGAATATATCTACTTCGCGCGCCCCGACAGTATGATCGAAGGCCGCCACGTGTATGCCGTGCGGAAGAATATCGGCAAGGAACTGGCCCGCGAAAGCCATGTCGATGCCGACGTCATCGTGCCGGTACCGGACAGTGGCGTGCCTTCTGCAATCGGCTATGCACAGGAATCCGAAATCCCGTTCGAGCTCGGCATCATCCGCAACCACTATGTCGGCCGCACCTTTATCGAACCGACGGCACAGATCCGGAACCTCGGTGTGCGCCTCAAGCACAATGCGAACCTGGGATCGATCAAGGGCAAGCGGGTTATCCTCGTCGACGATTCCATTGTCCGCGGCACAACCTCGACCAAGATCGTCGAAATGGTCCGCGCTGCGGGGGCGACCGAAGTTCACATGCGTGTTTCCTCGCCGCCGACGACGCATTCATGCTTTTACGGCATCGACACGCCGGAACGCGAACAGCTAATGGCGTCGCAGCACAACGTACAGCAAATGGCCGATATCATCGGCGTCGACAGCCTGGCATTCATTTCCATCGATGGTCTTTACCGCGCCGTCGGCGAAGCGAAACGCGATGCCGAAATACCGCAATACTGCGATGCCTGCTTTACCGGCGAGTATCCGATACCGCTTGTCGACCGCGATGGCGGCGGCCTTCCGAAACAGTTATCCCTGCTCGCCGAACGGGACTAGACGGGAATCTCATCAATGACCAAACGACTGGACGGACGTATCGCCCTGATCACGGGTGCATCGCGCGGCATCGGCCGCGCCGTTGCGAAACGCTTTGCCGAGGAAGGCGCGCACCCGATCCTCGTTGCCCGCACACAAGGCGCGCTTGAGGAACTCGATGACGAGATCCGCACCGCTTACGGGATTGAATCGACGCTGGTGCCGCTCGATCTCAGGGATTTCGACGCCATCGACAAGGTCGGCGCAGCGATGTACGAGCGTTTCGGCCGTCTGGATGTTCTGATCGCCAATGCCGGGCTGCTGGGCGTGCTGACACCGATGCACCAACTCGACCCTAAGGTCTGGAACGACGTTATGAGCGTCAACCTGACGGCATGTTGGCGGCTGACCCGCTCAATGGACCCGCTTCTCAGGGCGTCCGACAGCGGCCGCGCGATCTATGTGACGTCGACGGTCGGACACGAGCCGCGTGCCTTCTGGGGCGCCTATGCCATTTCCAAGGCCGGACTGGAGATGATGGCCAAGGTTTATGCCGAGGAAACGCGCAAATCGAACATCCGCGTCAATCTCGTCAATCCGGGGCCGACACGGACCGGCATGCGCGCCGCCGCCATGCCCGGCGAGAACCCGGAAACCCTGAAAACCCCGGAAAGCATCGCCCACGAATTCGTCAGACTGGCCGAAGCCGGCTGCGAGTTGCACGGCGAAATGATTACGGCTGAAGCTGAATAATCGGGGCCTGCCTTACGCAACCTTCGAGACGGCCTTTCGGCCTCCTCAGGATGAGGGTCTGATAATATACGCCTCATGCTGTGGAGGACGCGTAGCGTCCGTCTCGAAGCATGGCGCCTCTCAGGAAGTCCGCTCAGACCTCTTCGGCGATGATGATTTCCGCCGACAGCCTGGCCATGCCCGCCTTGATCTCGCCCTTCAGGGGGATATCGGTAACGATAATGTCCACGTCCTCAAGCCCGCCGACCTTGACCGGTGCGGTGCGGCCGAACTTGGTGTGATCGACCAGCACGACCTTGGTGCGGCCCTGTGACAGCATCTGCGTTCTGAGCTCGGCGGCTTCGCGGGTGTAATCCATTATCCAGGGATGATTAGCGAACGCCGCCGCACCGACGAAACAGAAATCCGGATAATAATTGGCCAGCATGGCGGTCGCATCGCGCCCGACCAGCGCCCCTTCGCTGGCCAGCAGCTCCCCCCCCGTCAGGTAAACATGATTGTCGTTCCGCCCGCCCAGGCGTTGAGCAATATGAATATCGTTGGTGTAGACCGTCAGACGGCGGCGCTCCATCAAGCTCTCGGCAAGGCAAAGCGTGGTGGTACCGGAATCGATGAGCAACGTAGAATCGTCCGTTACCATTTCCGCGGCAACCCGGCCGATCGCCCTTTTGCCGTCGATATTGACGGCCATCCGTTCATCGAAAACCGGCTCCGAATGATCGAGCGCCAAAGCCCCGCCATGGGTCTTGCGAAGCCGGGTATCGTGCGCAAGTTTGGTGATATCGCGGCGGATCGTTTCCTGTGAGACCTTCAAGCGGCGGTGCAGGTCACTGACCGAGACAGACCCCCGCTCGTTGACAATTTCGAGAATTTTCGCACGTCGCTCTTCTGCCAGCATGCCCTCAGTCCCCGGTCCGATGTCGCGCTTCTGTTCGGCGCAGTTAACATCCACATTAGCGTGTAAATAACCGCAGGAGCCGACCTACATCAAACTTTCTTTACAAATAGATTTTGCGCTACCCCCAGCGGCTTTGATTGGCTAATCTTTATGCACGATGGCAAACAGTAAAAGTATTGCACTTTCAATCATCACCTTAATTTCGGATCGACGCACACGCTTGCTATATTCGCGATGACCGGTTTTGTTGACAATATTGGCTTTTTGCCTGTTTGATCACTTCATCAATATTGCAACCAGGGAGCTAGGAGTACCAATAATGAATGCAGGATTTTCAAAATTTCTCAAAAGCATGACGCTCGGGGCCGCCGCCCTCGGCATCATGTCCGCAACACCGGCCTCGGCAGTCGAACTGACCGTTTACACCGCCGTCGAAGCCGATGAACTGGCAGGTTTCAAAAAAGCCTTCGAAAGTGACACCCCAGGCGTCACCATCAACTGGATCCGCGATTCCACCGGTATCGTGACATCGAAACTGATGGCCGAAAAAGACAACCCGCAGGCCGACGTTGTGTGGGGCCTCGCCGCCACCAGCCTGATGCTGCTCGGCAACGAAGGCTACTTCCAGGGTTATGCACCGAAGGGTCTCGACAAGCTTGAGTCGAAATTCTACGACCAGGTCAACAAGGCCCCGCAGTGGGTCGGCCAGCGCGCGTGGATTGCTTCGGTCTGCTATAACACCGTCGAAGCTAAAAAAGCCAATCTGCCGATCCCGACCGATTGGAACGACCTGACCAAGCCGGTCTACAAGGGCCATGTCATCATGCCGAACCCGAACTCGTCGGGGACCGGCTTCCTCGATGTTTCGAGCTGGATGCAAATGATGGGTGAAGACGCTGCGTGGAAATACATGGATGCCCTGCACGAGAACATCTCGCGCTACACGCACTCCGGTTCCGCACCGTGCAAACTGGCCGCGCGCGGCGAAACGGCGATCGGTGTATCTTTCGCCTATCGTGGCGCCAAGTCGAAGTCCGAAGGTGCACCGCTTGAAGTCATCGCGCCGACACCGGGCGTTGGCTGGGACCTCGAAGCTTTTGCCATCGTTCACAACACCAAGAATCTGGACGCCGCGAAAAAACTGGCCGACTGGTCCGTCAGCGAAAAAGCCATGGCGATGTACAACGAGTCGTATGCCGTCGTGTCCATGAAAGGCAAATCCAAGCCGGTTCCGAACTTCCCGGCCGGGATCGAAGGCAAAATGATCAACAACGACTTTGCCTGGGCCGCCGCCAACCGCATCCGTATTCTGGATGAATGGCGCAAGCGCTACGACAGCAAGTCCGATCCGAAGTAAGCGGTCCGGATAACGAAACTGGAAAGCCCCGGGCGGAAATTTCCCCCGGGGCGATCCATTTAAATTGTAACTTCATTACGCTAATGTGGTTTGCAGCTTGCAGGGGGCACGAACAAACATGGCATCGGTAAACGTCGAACCGTACCTGAAGATCAAAGACGTCACGAAGAAGTTCGGTGATTTCACAGCGCTTAAGAATATCTCGCTCGAAGTCTTCGAGAAGGAGTTTGTATGCTTCCTCGGCCCGTCCGGTTGCGGCAAGACCACCCTGCTCCGCGCGATTGCCGGCCTGGATATTCAAACCAGCGGCCAGATTTTTCAAAAGGGGCGCGATATTTCCGCGCTGCCCCCGTCGTCCCGCGATTTCGGGATCGTCTTTCAATCCTATGCCCTGTTTCCGAACCTGACGGTGCGCCGCAATGTGGCTTACGGGCTGGAAAACCAGAAACTCCCGAAACAGCAAACCAACCAGCGTGTTACGGAACTGCTGGAACTGGTCGGCATGCCGGAACAGGAAGACAAATATCCGGCACAATTATCGGGTGGCCAGCAGCAACGCGTCGCCCTCGCACGGGCGCTGGCGACGGAACCCGGTCTTCTGCTTCTCGATGAGCCGCTGTCGGCACTCGACGCCAAGGTCCGCACACACCTGCGCCACGAGATCAAGGAACTGCAGCACAAGATCGGTATCACGACGATCATGGTGACTCACGATCAGGAAGAGGCCCTGACCATGGCCGACCGGATCGTCGTCATGAACAACGGTGTGATCGAACAGGTCGGCTCGCCTTATGAAATCTATAGCGAGCCGGCGTCCCCGTTCGTCGCCGACTTCATCGGCACGACCAATTTCATCGAAGCGACCCTGCAATCCGAAAATGCAGCGCGGATCGGCACGATCGATATCGCACTCAGCGACGTGCCGCCGGGGCTGCAAACCGGCAGTGACATCGTCCTTTGCATTCGCCCGGAAAACATCCTGACCGGCAGCCGTGCCAGCGGCGCCGATAACCAGATCGACCTGACAATTGAACATGTCGAATTCCTGGGCTCCTTCCACCGCGTTCATACCGTGCCAGTTAACGGTGCCGAGTCGGAACTGATGGTCGATGTCTCGGTTGCACGGGCGCGCGAAATCGACATGACGCCGGGCGGCAAAATTCACCTCGCCCTGCCCGCCGACCTGACAATTGTGTACCCGGCAAGGAACTGATTTTTACGTATGACCGATACCATTGCCGCCACTTCCCGGCCTGTTAAGGCGAAAGTCAGCCGCGACGACATCGTCATGCGCGCCTCGATGGCCGCAATCGCGCTATTTCTGCTGATCGGCATCGCGTTTCCGCTTTATGCCCTGCTCGAGAAAAGTTTTCAGAATTCGCACGGTGAGTTTGTCGGCCTCGCCAACTACATCACCTATCTGACGACGCCCGCACTGTCATGGTCGATCGGCAACAGCTTCAAGGTCACGCTTCTTGCCTCGGCGATTGTAATGGTCATTGCCTTTATTTACGCCTATGCCCTGACCCGCTCGTGCATACCGTTCAAAAGCATTTTCAAGGGTGTGGCCCTGATCCCGATCCTGATGCCGTCATTGCTGCCGGCAATCTCGCTGGTGTTTTTCTTCGGCAACCAGGGCATCATCAAGGAATGGCTGTTCGGCGCCGAGCTTTACGGCCCCATCGGCATCGTCATGGGCGAGGTATTTTACGTTTTCCCGCACGTCATGACGATAATGCTGATCGGCATGTCGCTCAGCGATGCCCGCCTTTACGAGGCCTCGGAAGTTCTCGGCGCAAGCAAGATCAAGACGTTCTTCACCGTGACGCTGCCCAGCATGCGTTATGGGCTGGTGTCCGCGTTCTTTGTCGCCTTCACCCTGATCATCACCGATTTCGGCGTCCCCAAGGTCGTCGGCGGGCAATACAACGTGCTGGCAACGGATGTCTACAAACAGGTCGTCGGCCGGCATGATTTCCAGATGGGTGCCGTGGTCTCCATGGCCCTGCTGATCCCGGCCGCCTTTGCCTTCGTCGCCGACCGGCTGGTGCAGCGCAAACAGGTGGCCCTGCTGTCAGCCCGCGCCGTACCTTTCCAGCCGAAACCGAACCGGCAGTTCGACATGATCATGCTGGCGTTTTGCTGCCTGGTCGGTTTTATCATCGTTTCCATTCTGGCGATGGCCATATTCTCATCGGTCGTCACCTTCTGGCCCTACAACCTGAGCCTGACAACCAAGCACTACAATTTCGATCTGATGGACGGCGGCGGCTGGGCGTCTTATTTCAACTCTATCGAACTGGCGACGTGGACCGCGATTTTCGGCACGGCAATCATCTTCTTCGGCGCCTATCTGGTGGAAAAAAGCCGCGGTTTCAAGACCGGCCGGACGGTGATGCAGGCTCTTTGCATGGTGCCGATGGCGGTGCCGGGTCTCGTGCTCGGTCTTGCCTATGTATTTTTCTTCAACCACCCGTCGAACCCGCTGGGCTTTCTGTATCACACCATGCCGATCCTGGTGATCTGCACGATCACGCACTTTTATACGGTCTCGCACCTGTCGGCGGTGACGGCGCTGAAACAGATGGACCCGGAATTCGAGGCCGTCTCGCAATCCCTGAAGGCGCCGTTTTACAAGACCTTCTGGCGTGTCACCGTGCCTGTATGCACACCGGCGGTGCTTGATATTTCCATGTATCTGTTCGTCAACGCCATGACCACCGTGTCCGCCGTGGTGTTCCTGTATTCATCCGACACGACGCTGGCTTCGGTGGCCGTGCTGAACATGGACGATGCCGGCGACCAGTCTCCTGCTGCCGCCATGGGCATGATGATCGTCAGCACCGCAGCCGGCGTGCGGTTGCTGCACATGCTACTGACGCGCGGCATACAACGGCGCACCCAGGCCTGGCGAAAACGCTGATTTTCGTTACGCAGGCCTTTTTATTTGTGGACTTTTGACCGTTTATGCCCGATAAAGTCCGCATTCGCGAACGATTGATCATCCTGCGGAGAGAAACATGACGACTTCAGACCGAGATCCTTGGCTTCTGACCCCTGGCCCCCTGACCACCAGCGCAGAAACCAAGCAGGCGATGCTGCACGACTGGGGCTCGCGCGATGCGACATTCATCGAAACCAATGCCCGCGTTCGGGCCAATCTTTTGAAAATCGCCAACGCCGAAGGCACGCATGTCTGCGTCCCGGTTCAGGGCAGCGGCACGTTTGCCGTCGAAGCGACACTCGGTACGCTGATCCCCAAGGACGGCAGAGCCCTTGTTCTGATCAACGGTGCATACGGCCAGCGCATGGTGAAAATCCTCGGTTATGCCGGGCGCACTTGCACAACGTATGAAACGCCGGAAGATACTCCGCCGGACCCGGCGTATCTCGACAAGATACTTGCCGAAGATCATGACATCAGTCATGTGCTGGCGGTTCATTGCGAAACCACGTCGGGCATCCTGAATCCGATTGCCGAGATCGCCGAGGTCTGCGCGCGACATGGCAAAAGTCTGATCATCGACGCTATGAGCGCTTTCGGTGCCATCGATCTCGATGCCACAAAGGTGACGTTCGATGCCGTCATGGCGTCATCCAACAAGTGCCTTGAAGGTGTCCCCGGCATGGGCTTCGCGCTGATCCGCAAATCCGCGCTCGAAGGATGCAAGGGCAATGCCCATGCGCTCAGCCTTGATCTGTACGATCAATGGGTGGCCATGGAAAAGAACGCGCAGTGGCGCTTTACACCGCCGACTCATGTCATCGTCGCTTTCGATGCGGCGATCCGGCAGTTTCTGCAAGCAGGCGGTGTCCCTGGCCGTTTCAAGCGCTACATGGAAAACCGCGACATCCTGATCGACGGCATGCGCAGCCTCGGTTTCGAAACCCTGCTGCCCGATCACCTGCAGGCGCCGATCATCATCACCTTCAAAATGCCCGAGGATCCGAATTTCGATTTCGAGGTGTTTTACGATCACCTCAAGGACCAGGGCTACATCATCTATCCCGGTAAGCTGACCGTCGCACCGTCATTCCGGATCGGCTGCATCGGCGCGCTCGGAGCCGAACAAATGCAGGGTGCACTCGGCGTCATCCGCAACGTGCTCAGCGATATGGGGGTCCAAAACGGACGCCCTGCCGCCGCCTGACAAGCAAGTAAGAGAGAGTTGGAAACATGAACAGCATCAACAAAACCGTGACCGTGAACGGCCGTACATACAACTGGCCAAAAACACCTGTCGTGGTTGTCTGCATCGACGGCTCCGAGCCGGATTACATCGAACAGGCGATTGCCGGCGGGCATATGCCGTTCCTTGAAAAAGCTCTCGAAAAAGGTGCCGATCTGCGCGCGCATTGTGTCGTGCCGAGCTTCACCAACCCGAACAACCTGTCCATCGTCACCGGCCAGCCGCCGGCGGTGCACGGTATCTCGGGCAACTTCTTCCTCGACCCCGACAGCGGCGAGGAAGTGATGATGAATGACCCCAAGTTTCTGCGCGTCGACACCATCTTCAAGGCTTTTCACGATGCCGGCGCAAAGATCTGCGTCATCACGGCGAAGGACAAGCTGCGCCGGCTGTTGGGTCATGGCCTCGACTTTTCAAGCGGCCGCGCGGTCAGCTTCTCGTCCGAAAAAGCGGACGAGACGACGTTGGCGGAAAACGGCATCGACAACGCCCAGGCCATGGTCGGGCGGGAAATTCCGTCCGTTTATTCCGCCGAGCTGAGCGAGTTCATTTTCGATGCCGGCGTCAAGCTGATGGAAAGCATGCGCCCCGATCTGATGTATCTGTCGACCACCGATTACATTCAGCACAAGCACGCCCCCGGCACCCCCGTCGCCAACCAGTTCTATGCGATGATGGACGGTTATTTCGCCAAGCTCGACGCCATGGGCGCAACGCTTGCGCTGACCGCCGACCATGGCATGAACGCAAAATTCAATGCCGATGGCGAACCCGATGTGATTTACCTGCAGGAAGTTCTCGACGACATGCTGGGTGTGGAAAAGGCGCGTGTGATCCTGCCGATCACCGATCCTTACGTCGTGCATCACGGCGCGCTCGGTTCTTTCGCGACGGTGTATCTGAAGGGCGACGACGACGCTGCGGATGTTGCCGACAGGCTTCGCGAGATCGACGGAATCGAACGTGTTTACCCGCGCGCCGAAGGCTGCCGCATCTTCGGGCTGCCCGAAGACCGTCTGGGCGACCTGATCGTCGTTTCCGGGAAATCCAAGGTGCTCGGCACCAGTGCCGACCGTCACGATCTGTCGCAACTGAAAGAACCGCTGCGTTCGCACGGCGGGGTCACGGAACAGACCGTGCCGCTGATCGTCACCAAGCCGCTGGGCGAGCTGCCGGGCGGTCGTCAGCTGCGTAACTTCGACATCTTCGATGTCGCTCTCAATCACGTTTCCTGAAAATCGGAGAATTTCATCATGGACGCGCACTCAGAACAAACCTTCCAGCCCCGACACGAAACCATGCGGATCGCGGGCCAGCACGTCGACAGCGATGAACGTATCGAGGTTCTGAACCCCTATGACGGCAGTGTTGTCGGTACGGTTCCGAATGCGGATCCGGCACAGATCGCCGATGCCTTCAAGAAGGCCGCCGCGTTCAAGCCGAACCTGACCCGCTACGAGCGTCAGCAGATCCTGATGAAAACGGCGGAGCTTCTGGTTGCCCGCAAGGACGAGATTTCCGATGTGATCACGGCGGAATGCGGTCTGTCCAAGAAAGACAGCCTGTACGAAGTCGGGCGCGCGTTCGATGTGTTCCATCTTTCCGGTCAGCTGTGTATTCAGGATGACGGCGAGATTTTCTCCTGCGATCTGACGCCGCACGGCC
Organism: Thalassospiraceae bacterium LMO-JJ14; assembly: GCA_021555105.2. Classification (NCBI taxonomy): domain Bacteria; kingdom Pseudomonadati; phylum Pseudomonadota; class Alphaproteobacteria; order Rhodospirillales; family Thalassospiraceae; species Thalassospiraceae bacterium LMO-JJ14. Next base: position 1,842,519 of record CP134604.1, on the reverse strand, counting down.
AGCGCCGCAAAATCTTCACCCAGCGCGAGCCGCTGCTCGGCGTGATTTCCGCCATCACCCCGTTCAACCACCCCCTCAACATGGTTGCGCACAAGATCGCGCCGTCCATCGCCACCAACAACCGGATGGTCTGCAAGCCGACGGAACTGACGCCGCTGACCGCCATTCTGCTGGCAGACGTGCTGTATGAAGCCGGCCTGCCGCCGGAAATGTTCAACATCGTCACCGGCCTGCCGGGGAAAATCGGCGATTCCATGATCACCGACCCGAACATCGATCTGATCACCTTCACCGGCGGTGTACCGGTCGGCAAGATGATCGCCGAAAAAGCGGGATACCGCCGCACCGTGCTCGAACTGGGCGGCAACGCGCCGTTCATCATCATGGAAGACGCCGATATCGACCGTGCCGCCACCATGGCCGTTGCCGGTGCAACCAAGAACTCCGGCCAGCGCTGCACGGCGGTGAAACGCATTCTGGTGCACGAAAGCATCGCCGACGCATTCGCCGCCGCCTGTGTCGAGAAGGCCAAGAAACTCAAGGCCGGCAATCCGACCGACGCCGACACCGATGTCGGCTGCGTCATCACCGAAAATGCCGCCATCACCTTCCAGCGCCGCGTCGATGACGCGGTCAAGGCAGGTGCCACGCTGCTGCACGGCAATGACCGCGAGGGTGCGATCTTCCCGCCGACCGTTGTCGATCACGTGACGCCTGAAATGGAACTGGTCACCGAAGAAACCTTCGGTCCGGCCATCCCGATCATGCGTATCAAGGATATCGACGATGCCATTCGCGTAGCCAACGGCACCAACTTCGGCCTGTCGTCGGGGGTCGCCACGAACCGCTTTGATTACATCACGCGGTTCATCAACGAACTGCAGCACGGCACCGTCAACATCTGGGAAGTCCCGGGCTACCGCATCGAGATGTCGCCTTTCGGCGGCGTCAAGGATTCCGGTCTCGGCTACAAGGAAGGCGTCATCGAAGCGATGAAGAGCTTCACCAACGTCAAAACCTTCTCGATGCCGTGGCAGTGATTTCCACTTAAGTACACCATCCGATCAAGCCACCCGATGTCACCCCGGCGAAAGCCGGGGTCCAGGGTGCAATCAATGTACTTTGAAAACTGGATTCCGGCCTGCGCCGGAATGACGACGTATTAGCCAAAACGTTCTTTGACTTCACCAAACACGCTCTCCCAATCGCCGGGTGACGGCTGACGCACAAGCGTCATCCCCGGATACCAGGGCGTCGTGTCCCCTGCCGTTCCCCAGCGCCATTCGGCCACATGCGGCAGAACGGCAAAGGCCCCGATGCCGAGCGCGCCCGCCAGATGCAGGGGCGCGCTGTCGCACGACACAACGCAATCCAGTCCGCGCATCAGCGCCGCCGTATCCGCAAAATCGCCGATATCCGCCCCGGGGTCGATGATCCGTGCCGCGCCTTCGGTCATCGCCAGTTCCTCGGCGCCGCCTTCTTTCTGCAAAGACACTAGGTGCACATTGTCCAGAGCGGTCAGCGCCATGAACGGCGCCAGCCCCGGTGAGCGAACCGCATCGCGGGGGTGGTCCGGGCTGCCGCGCCAGGCGATGCCGATCTTCGCTCCTGATGGCCAAGCGGCGGATATCCGCTGCCATTTCGCCCGCCTGACCGGCGGCGCCGTCAGGTACGGTACGTCGGCGGGAATGCTCTCAACCGTGGTGCCGAACAGTCCCGGCAGGCTGAGCAAGGGTACGTGAAAATCGATTTTCGGAATTGCGTCCCCCGGCGCGATGACGGCATCGACATCGGGCATGGTCTCTATAAGCGGGCGCAGACTGTCGGCGCATTCGAACACGACATCCGCCCCGAGTTTCTTCAGCATCGGCAGGTAGCGGCAGAACTGCAGGGTATCGCCAAGCCCCTGTTCGGCATGCACCAGTATGCGCTTGCCGGTCGGATCGCCGCCGTCCCATATCGGCACCGGCCAGTCGCGCTGCAATTTCCTGAACCGCGCCGTTTGCCAGCGGTATTCGTAATCCCGCCAACCTTCGACAAAATGCCCTCTGGCCAGCAGCGCCATGCCGCGGTTGCGGCGGATGTCGGGGGCTTCCGGAGTCAGTTCCATGGCACGATCGTAGGCACGCAGCGCTTCTTCGAGATTGCCCGATTCTTGCAAAGCGACCGCCAGATTCCCCCACACCGTGGCCTGCGCCGGATCGATCGCGAGTGCCGCGCGGTAATGTGCGACGGCAGCCTCGAAATCCATGTCGTCGCGTGCCAGATTGCCGAGATTGCAGTGCCCTTCGACAAAATCCGGGTTAAGCGCAACGGCTTTGCCGTAAGCCTGCTTCGCCGCCGCCCCGTCCCCCGCTTCATGCAAGGCGACGCCAAGTCCCAGGTGCGCACCGGCCAGGTTTGGCGACAGGGCAATGGCGCGTTGAAAAGCGTTCACGGCGTCATCGTGGGCCGGGCCGTACAGGTCCTGCAACGCAAGCCCCAGATTGACCCAGGCTTCCGCCGACGCGGGATCGAGTTCGAGCGCAAGATTGGCCCGCGCCCGCGCCGCATCGGCTTCGCCGGCACCAAGCAACGCGGACGACAGATCGGCATGCAGGGCGGCGCTGTCCGGTTCCAGCTGCACGGCATGCCGGAAGGCCTCGACCGCGGCTTCGTCATTGCCGGAAGCTTTCAGGACCCGGCCCAGATTGGCGTGATACAGAACCACCTTGCCATCGAACCCGATCGCCTGCGAAATCAGCGCGACGGCACGGTCATTGTCGCCTTGCTGATGCGCGATCAGCCCGGACAGATGCAGCGCATCGGCGTGCCCGGGCGCCACGTCCAGAATCGTTTGATATGCCGCCGCCGCCTGCCCGAGATTCCCCGCCTGATGCAGAGCGATGCCGCGTTTCAGCGTTTCGGTGAGGTCGATTTTCATATTGCGGTGGAAATCCTCATCAAAGCGGCAATTTATTGACCGGATATAGCTCTGGCAGCAAACCTGCGCTTGGCGCAAGGGCCTTGGCGACCTTAAAATAGCATAAACCACAATACCTTCGGTTGCAGGGGTCGACAGTTATCTGCGTCACAGTTTTCGTTAAAAGGGGGCCGTAATGAATGCGCGCAAAGTAAAATCCGTCGCCGATGCCAAGGCCATCATCCAGCAGCGCAAGCTGGAGTACGTCAAGGTCGGTGTCTTCGATATCGACGGCATCATGCGCGGCAAGTACATGAGCAAGGACAAGTTCCTGTCCTCGCTCGAAAAAGGCTTCGGCTTCTGTGACGTGGTCGTCGGCTGGGATTCCTATGACCAGTTGTATGACAATGCGCAGATCACCGGCTGGCACACCGGCTATCCCGATGCGGAGGTGCGGCTACTACCGGAGTCCTGCCGCGACATCGCCTGGGAAGACGGCATGCTGTTTTTCCTCGGTGAATTTTCCGGCAGGTACGAGGACGTCTGCCCGCGCGGCACGCTGCGCCGCGTACTGGCCCGCGCCGAGAAACTCGGCTACACGGTGAAGGCCGGTTTCGAGTTCGAGTTCTTCGTCTTCGAGGAAACCCCGCACAGCGTCCGCGAAAAGAACTACCGCGATCTGAAACCGATACAGCCCGGTTATTTCGGTTATTCGGTGTTGCGCAACACGGTCGAAAGCGATCTGTACCGCGAACTGCTCGACGGCTGCCTGGCCATGGACATGCCTTTGGAAGGCCTGCACGAGGAAACCGGCCCCGGCGTCCTCGAGGCTGCGATCACGGTCGATGATGCCCTCGCCGCCGCCGACAAGGCCGCGCTGTTCAAGACCTTCGCCAAGATCATGGCGCAAAAGCACGGGCTGATGGCGACGTTCATGGCCAAGTGGTCTGCGGACTGGCCCGGTCAGTCAGGCCACATCCATATCTCGCTGGCCAAAAAAGGCGCCGGAAAAGCGGCCGGAAAGCCGGTGTTTTACGACGCCAAGAACCCGGACGGCATGAGCAAGACCATGACCCAGTTCGTCGCCGGGCAGCAGAAACTGATGCCCGAGTTCCTGTCCATGATCGCGCCGACGGTCAACAGCTATACCCGGCTGATCCCCGGCTTCTGGGCGCCGACGGATGCAACGTGGGGGGTCGATAACCGCACCACGGCGCTGCGCGTCATCAAGGGGTCGGAAAAGTCGCAGCGCGTCGAATACCGTGTCGCGGCTGCCGACTGTAACCCTTATCTGGCGCTGGCCGCGGCGATTGCATCGGGACTGCATGGTATCGAAGCGGGCCTGACGCCGGAGCCCAAGATCGAAGGCAATGCCTACGATCAGAAATTCCCGAAACGTCTTGCCCTGCCGACGACGCTTTTCGAAGCCGCAGGACGGCTGAAAGCGTCAAAGGTCGCCCGCGACATGTTCGGCGACGTGTTCGTCGACCATTATGCGGCGACGCGTGAATGGGAAGAACGCGAATTCAGGCGCCACATCACCGATTGGGAGATGGAACGCTACTTCGAAATCATATAAGAGTGCATCTCCGGCTGACCGCTTGGCGGCAGCCCGCGTAATCAAAACAACCATCGGAGGACACGCCATGCGTTTTGCCGTCCTTTTTGTTTTTATGCTCATCCTTGCTGTGCCGCTCAGCGCGCAGCAGCAGAATTCCGACGTCGTGGCCACGGTCAGCCGCATCGAAAAAGCCGCCGTCGCCATGCAGGATGCCTTCCCGCGTCCGCTTGAGCTTGGCAGCGAAGTTCAGCTCGGCGATATCGTCTCGACCGGCAAGGAGGCGCGCCTTGAACTGACGTTTTCCGATGGCACGACCGTCAAACTCGGCGAGCGGACGCAATTTTCCGTCGTCGAATTCGTCGTCGAGCAGAACGGCGGCAATGCAGTCATGCGCCTGATGAAGGGGGCGTTCGAGATGAGCAGCGGCTCACTGCTTAAACTCGCCGACTCCTCGATGGTGGTGCAGACGGAAACCGCGACGATCGGTATTCGCGGCACCCGGTTCTGGGGCGGACGGCTCGACGGCGACATGGAAATCGCCCTGCTCGACGGCAAGGGAGTCTATGTCGAAAACAAGGGCGGACGCGTGGAATTGACGGATATCGGCTCCGGCACCCTGATCGCCGATTTCAACACGGCGCCGACGGCGCCCGTGGATTGGGGGTCGCAGAAACTCAGCCGCGCCGCCGCAACGACATCCTTCAGAAACTAAAACCTCAATGGCAACCAGGAGTTATCTTATATGAGCAATGCCATCGCCCTTTCCGGGAACTGGAGCTATCCGACCTCTATCCGTTTCGGTAACGGGCGCATTTCCGAGATCGGCAAGGTCTGCAAGGCACAGGGGATGACCCGCCCGCTGCTGGTCACCGACCCGGGCCTGGCCGGATTGCCGATGATCCCTGCGGCATTGTCCGAACTCGAAGCCGCCGGCGTCAACGGCGCCATCTTTTCCGAGGTTCAGGGCAACCCGGTCAGCGCCAACGTCGACGCCGGTCTTGAAGTCTATCGCAACGGCGGCCACGACGGCATTATCGCGTGGGGTGGCGGCAGCGCCATGGATTGCGCCAAGGTGATCGCGCTGATGGTCGGGCAAACCCGTCCGATGTGGGACTTCGAGGACATCGGCAGCAACTGGAAGCTGGCCGACGAGGACGGCATCGCGCCGATCGTCGCGGTACCGACCACCTCCGGAACGGGGTCCGAAGTCGGACGTGCCGGGGTCATCACCGACGAGCGCACGCACACCAAGAAAATTATCTTCCACCCGAAACTGATGCCCGCCGTCGTGATCTGCGACCCGGAACTGGTACAGGGCCTACCGGCGAACATCACGGCGTGGACCGGCATGGACGCGCTGGCGCACTGCCTGGAAGCCTATTGTGCGCCGTTCTATCACCCGATGGGTGAAGGTATCGCCGTCGAAGGCATGCGCCTCGTCAAGGAATGGCTGCCGGTGGCGGTCAAGGACGGCTCCAACCTGACGGCACGCGCACACATGATGTCCGCCGCCGCCATGGGCGCGGTCGCGTTCCAGAAAGGCCTCGGCGCGATCCATTCGCTTTCGCATCCGGTGGGGTCTGTCTACAACTCGCACCACGGTCTGACAAACGCCGTGTTCATGCCCTATGTCCTGGCGTTCAACCGCGACGCCATCGATGAGAAATTGGCCCGCCTTGCCCGCTGGCTTGGTATCGGCGATAGCTTCGACGACGTGCAGGCATGGGTGCTCGAACTCAGAAAAGAGTTCGACATCCCGCATAGCGCGGCGGAACTGGGCGTCGATTCGGACCGTCTCGATGAGCTGTCTAAAATGGCCGCCGAAGACCCGACGGCGGGCGGTAACCCGATTTTCGTCGGCGAGAAGGAAATGCGCCAGATGTACGACGCGGCCATGGCGGGAACGCTCTAGGCGTCCTGCGCGCCTTCGCGGCACGCACGGATCACGTCGCGCCATAACTGTTGCTGGTCGAACGGGCGCCCGGTTTTCGGGTCGGCGCGTTTGGGCGACCAGCCGATGGTCTCGAAGTGATCGGCGCGGCCCTCCGTAAACGTTTCGCCCCAACGCGATGACGCCACCGACACCATGCCGTCGTTGGGGCCTTCGAGATCGAATATGCGTTTCTGGCGGCGCTTCAGGATCAGCGGCATTTCCGCCCTTTCGCGCGAAAAGCCCCACGACAGGTAGCGCACATCGGCGCGGTCCGGCGTGCGTGCATTGAAGGCCCTGGCCCCGGCGGACGTCAGGTCGTGAAAGGCCGGGGCGAACTGATCGACGAGCCAGCCCGGCAGCCGGGTCTCGGCGGACAGCGCACGCTCGGCCAGGGGCGAGCCACGGTGCGGGGTGGCGATGCTCACAACCGTCCGGATGCGTCTGTCGGGGTCGTGATGCGCCGCCAGGGCACGCGCCACCAGACCGCCCATGCTGACCCCGACGACCGCCAGTTCCGGCATCGGCATACGTGACATCTCGGCGGCCGCGCAGGCGGCCCGGGCCTCGATCCCGGCGCGTCCCGGCATGTGCGGTATGATGGCCGTAGCCCCCGTCTCACTGAGCACCTCACTCAGCCCACGGAAGTACTCAAACCTCATCCCTGCGATCCGCGTTTCCGCGCGCCCGAGAAAACCGTGCAAAAAAATGAAACCGGGATTGCCGTCAGTCATGCGCAAACCTAGCCGCTCGGCAGCGGTTCGCAAACATCGTAAACGGCACTGCCTTATTGACCGTAAGGACGATCCGGTGTTCCTTGAAGCGAAACCGGGCTGGTCGCCTTTACGACATTCTTCGCCGTCATCGGCCCGATTGATGTTGCCGCGATCTATGCCGGGCTGACGGCGGGCATGCCGGCGCAGCACCGCCGCCGCACCGCGGTCAAGGGCGTCCTTGTCGCGACCGGGATCCTTCTGGCGTTCGCCTTTTTCGGTAAGTCGGTACTGGGGTATCTGGGATAACAGTGAAGATTACAGTGACAGTGCATTTAGACGAGACGCACCTCGTCGCGGCCATGGCCTACGTGGCCTTGAATCCGGTTCGGGCAAGGCTGGTCGGGCGGGCCGAGGACTGGCGCTGGTCCTCGATCCATGCCTACCGCCGCCCGGGCACGAGCGACGGCGTGACCGACTGCCATGCGGTCGCGCCCTATATTGAAGCCGCGATGCGGATCATCGCGACCGGCGAGGAGGATGCGCGCTTCATGTCCTTGCGCCGTTCGGAAAGTATCGGGCGTCCCGTTGGGGATGACGATTTCATCCGCGCGGCGGAAAAGCGGACCGGCCGCGCTTTGAAGCCGGCCAAACGCGGGCCGAAGCCCAAAAGCGGAACAGGAAAGCAACGGGAACGGTGACAATTTCATGCACTGTCACCGTAATCCTGAAATCGGATCGAGCCGTCACCATTGTATGTCGTATAGGTGACATACCGAACATACCTTTGCTCAGCCGGATCGTATTCAATAGGTGAGTATGTTCTGACTATTCTTCCGTTAGCCATCCACTCTATGCTCCAGAAATAACATTAGATGCAAGCAATATAATAATAATAATTATTAATAAAACCGATATGAAGATAATTACTGCATGCTTATTTGATTTTCCATCAAATAATGAATAATAAAATCTCTTTATTGTTTTTCTAAAAAGAAAAACTGAAATAATTAGAGGCATTAACACGTAAATATATGTGTACAGCAATGTGCGCACTTCTAATCCAAAACATACTTTAAGAAGCTATCACCACTCCACCACCACCATGCCTTCGCCGGACGGCGCGGGTTGCAGGGTCTTGATCTTGCGCCCGGCGAAGACTTTCTCGCGCAGTTCCTTCATCGCCTCTTCCTGACCGCCGAACGGCGCGATCATGTCCATCCGCCAGAGGTTGTCGCCGTTTTCCCGGTGGGCATTATTCGGCTTGCCGTTTCCATGAGCGTCAGCTTTCTTGTCTGATTTCCTTGCAATCTTCGGCTGAATCAATTTCTTGGTCAACCTGGGAGAATGCGAAGAACGTGGGTAGCCTGACACTCCTATTGACCGGCCAGGGCACATCCGCTGAACTTAAGGCCGACAGGGGTAATGATGGATATTTCGCCGAAAGTCATCGAAACCGGGCTCGTCGCCTTCACCACGTTCTTCGCCGTCATCGGGCCGATTGACGTCGCCGCGATCTATGCCGGGCTGACGGCGGGGATGCCGGCGGCGCACCGCCGCCGCACCGCGATCAAGGGCGTCCTTGTCGCGACCGGGATCCTTCTGGCGTTCGCCTTTTTCGGCAAGTCGGTACTGGGATATCTCGGCATCACGCTGGCGTCCCTGAAGACCGCCGGGGGGATTTTGCTGCTGCTGGTCGGCATCAACATGGTGCTGGCGCATTCGTCGGGCATCAGCTCGACCACCGATGACGAAGCCGAGGAGGCCGCGCACCGCACCGACATATCGGTGTTTCCGCTGGCAACGCCCCTGATTGCCGGGGCCGGGACCATGGGCGCCGTGGTGCTTTTGATGGCCGACGCACATGGCGACACGTTGAGGACCGCAGCCGTACTTGGCGCACTGCTCGCCAATCTGTGCCTTTCGATGATTTTCCTGCTGATGGCGACGCAGATACAGAAACTGCTCGGCGTCACCGGGCTGAATGTGATTTCGCGCGTGGTCGGGGTTTTACTGACGGCGCTCGCCGTGCAGTTCATCTTCGACGGCATTCGCGGCAGCAATCTGTTGCAGGGGATCAGTTGAGCGTCAGGCTTTCGACCCAGTTGCGAATCTCGCGGCAGCGCTGATCGGCATCCAGGATGTCATCGTCGATCCCGAGCCGCCACCTGAGGTCGAGGCGGGTCGGATCCTGATGCAGCGCGGATAACTCGTTGCAGTAGCGCTCCAGATCATCGGCGTCGACGAAATACCCCTGGCTCAGCATATCGTCCTTGTAGCGGCGATAGAGGTTCGCCAGATGCGGCACGTTGAATTCCGGATGGTACTGCACCCCCCAGAAAACCCCCGCCCCCTTGCGGATGACGGCGGCCTGCACGGCGGAATGCGCGTTTTCGGCCAGCACCACGGCGCCGCTCGGCAGGTGCGTGACCTCGTCATAATGAATGCACGGGCTGTCGAAGACGCTGGGTTTGTCGCAATAAAGCGCATGTCCGCGCCCTGCAGGAGTCAGTGAAATCTTGCGCGCGACCCCGACTTCCCGGCCGCGCGGGCTCTTGTTGACGGCGCCACCCGTCGCCGCAGCGGCGATCTGCAGCCCCCAGCAACTGCCGAGCACGGGCAATCCCGCGTCCAGCGCTGCGCGCATCAGATCGACCTGACGCGTGACCTCGGGCTCGGGATCGAAAGCGTGCAGACCCGAGCCGCCCATCACCATGCCGTCGAAATCGCCGAGCGCGACGCCCTTGGGCAGATAATCGTCCGTATCCGCCGGATACACCGTCACCAGGTCCGCGTCTGGGAACATGCGGCGAATTTCATTGGCGTACAGCACCGCCCCCAACTCGCCGCCGACCGCCAGCATGGCATCGTTGCGGTCTTTGGTATTGCCGTCGGCAATGAGAATTTTCGGTGCGCGCTTCATTTCTTATGCCTCGCTTAACGCGTCAATGATGCCGCACAGATCGTCGTGCGTTGTACAAACCGCGTCGGCGGACGTCGAATAGCGGTCGGCATCGCGTTTCGCCGTATATAAAATCGCCTTCATGCCGAGCGCCTGCGCGCCCTTGATATCCTTGTTGTCGCGGTCGCCGAGATGCACCATCTGCTCGAACGGGACATCCATCTGCCGTTGCGCGGCTTCGAACATGGCGGCATCGGGCTTCGAGCGGCCGACTTCGTCGGAAAAGGCGAAGCCATTGAAATATTGCAATAAATCATGATGCGCGAGAATCTCCCTGAGGCCCGTTCCCGGCGTCACGATGGTGTCTGAAATCACGCAAAGCTTGTATCGGGTGCTGAGCTCGCGAATGGCATCGCGCACGCCCGGCAGGATATCGGGCGGCATATCGACCTCGAGCCGTTCCATCGCCGCGGACAACGAGTCCAGTTCGTCTTCCGGTAAAGGGCGAGCGAGCCCCTTCAGCACAACTTCCAGACGCTCGCGATTGGTCCAGGTTATGCCCGCTTCCTGCCAAACCTTGTAGAAGGCCGCATTGGCGGTGGCGTAGGCGATATCGACTTCCGCGCGGCTCGTTTCGTAACGGCGTTGCAGCGCGTCCAGCAGAAGCCTGTGACGGGTTTCCGGCTTGCTTTGAAGCCCTTCGGCGGCGCGCCGGACTTCATCCGATTCGTCGTCGAAAACAGTATCCCAAAGATCGAACGTGACGGCCTTGATGCTCATGTGCGGGATGTTGGCGGCGCGAATGGCAGACGTCAATAAGCATGCGCCGGATATTTGCTCAGCGCGCCACCGCCGCCAACCGTTTGGCGGCCAAATCAAGCTGGCTTGCGTTCATCTGTTTCGTGACACGCGCCAGCGCATACTTCACATCGTAGGTGTCCTCGTGCGCGGTGATGGCCGACGCTTTCGGAAGTGCGCGTTTATACCAGACCCAGGCTTCGACCAGGTCGCGCTCCACCCCCCAGCCGGCTTCGTACATGGACCCCAGCAGATACTGCGCGACGGGATGACCCTGTTCGGCCGCTGTCCGGTAATAGCTCAGCGCCGTTCCGTAATCCTGCGGTGCGCCGAGCCCGCGGAAAAACCCTTCGCCGACCTTGAAGTAAGCATCGGCGTTGCGCGACAGGCGCGAAGCGACGCTATACCATTCCTGCGCCCGGTAATGGTCCTGACGGACGCCGTATCCCTTGGCATACAGATCGCCGATCCCGACCTGCGCCGGGGCATAGCCCTTATCGGCCGCCTTGCGGTACCAGATCATGGCTTGTTTGGGGTCCCGGAACTGTTCGGGGCCGCTGACGAGCGAGCGGGCATAACGCGTCCAGTCCGCGACACCGCCGCCTTCGGCAGCGCGTTTTTCGGATTCCAGGGTCAGTTTATAGGCTTCAATCGCCTGTTCTTCAGGATCCGGCGTGCGATCGCCATGGAATATCCAACCGGCGGTGCCGGAGAAAATCAGGCATACCAGCACGGTCCAGAATATGAATCGGAACGTCATGCGCCCTCAGCTTGAGCCCGGAACCGGGTCCGGGCTGAACAGGTTCATTTCGCCAGGTTGTGTTCGTTGCGGTCAACCCGCTGCTGGTTCTGATTGGGGCCATGCGGATTGGCACGGTCATAACAGGTCACCCCGCCGAGATCACGGTAACAGTATATATCCTGGCGGATTTGCGGCATATCCTCGACGCAATACGTCAGCCCCTGATCCCGTCTGAGGGTCGAGCAGTTCTTGCCGCTGCTGAGCGAGACAATATGATCGACGACGGTTTTGTCCGAACCCATAAGGGAAACGCCTTCTACGGAGCCTAAAGTGACCGGATCACAAGCCGTTACAAAGAGGCTGGACATCAAAACAAAGGCAGCGACAAGCAGCTTGGCTGTCTTTTTCATGGCTATGGGGCTCCTGTTAACACTGCGCATTGTTGCCTGAAAATGGTTAATTCGATGTTAATAAACGCTCTTCTGGCCTTCCAGGAAAGTCCTGCTTAAGCGGCTGCAATCGTTTGCCTTTCAAGTGCCGCCCCGATATGTTTGGGCGCTTTCAATATGGCCTTCCGCATCAGCAGGGCCGAACGAACGGAGACGACCTTGGCCGAGCCGGAAGACGACGCCCTAATTCGCGAAATCGACGATGAACTGCGTCAGGAACAGGCGCACAAACTTTGGCAGGCATACGGCAAGTATGTGATCGGTGTCGCTGTCGCCGTGGTTGTTGTCGTGGCCGGCTATCAGGGCTGGCGCGCATATGACCGCAGCGTCCGCCAGGAATCCACCGACCGCCTGATCGGCGCGGCGACGCTGGCACAGGAAGGCCAGACGGAAAGCGCCATCGACAGCCTGGCGAAGCTTGAAAAAGACGGCCTCGGCAAGATCGAGGTTCTGGTCAAACTGCGCCATGCCGCGCTGATTGCCAAAAGCGGTGACGCTCAGAAAGCCGCCGATCTGTATGCAGGGATTGCCGCCGACAACAACGTTGCGTCCTCTTTCCGCGATCTGGCGACGATCCTCGGAGCCGTGCAGATGCTCGACATCAGCAAGGACAATGCCCAGGCGGTTATCGACAAGCTGCAGCCGCTGACATCCGCCAACAACGACTGGCGCAATTCGGCACGTGAAGTTTCCGCCATTGCCGCCCTCAGCATCGGTCAGACGGATAAAGCCAGGGAATGGCTCGAAGCGAACGCACTGGACCCGAAAGCCCCGGGCGGCGTACGCTCAAGGGCTCAGGAACTGTTACAAGCGATCGGCCAATGACATTCACCGCGCGACAGCTTCGGGTTGCTTCCAGAACCGGCATTCATGTTCTCATGTTGATGACCGTGGTGGCGCTCGGCGGCTGCGGTTCGCTGAGAGACTGGGACCCGTTCAGCCAACGCGAAAAGCCGCTGCCGGGTGAGCGCATTGCCGTGCTTACCAACGAACGGAGTCTGCGTGCGGATGTCGCGCCCGGCGAAGCGAATATTGTGCTGCCGGCGCCAAGCCCGAATGACAGCTGGCCGATGGCCGGCGGTTACGCCAATCACGCGATGCATCACATTACCGTCCGTGACAATCTGAGCGAAGCCTGGAGCCGGGACATCGGCGCCGGTGCCGACGATGAACTGCGTTTCGTTGCGACACCGATCGTCGGGGACGGCGTGGTTTTCGCCCTGGATACGGAATCGCAGCTTTCGGCCTATACCCTGCAGGACGGCGACACCCTGTGGAGCGCCGATCTGGAACCCGACATCGATGACGAAGGCCATATCGGCGGTGGTATCGCCTATGAGCGCGGCCGGGTCTTCGTGGCGACCGGCTTCGGGGTGGTTTTCGCCGTCGATGCGAAAACCGGCGAAACGATCTGGCAGGAAAAAGTCGGTATCCCGATGCGTGTTGCCCCGGCGGTTCGAGGCGGCCGCGTCTTCGTCGTCACCGTGGACAATAACCTGATCGTGCTCGATGCACGCGACGGCCAGACAATCTGGACACACGCCGGCAGCCAGGAAACCGCTTCGCTTTTGGGCGGAGCGAGCCCGGCCATCGATAGCGGCATTGTCGTCGTCCCCTATTCCTCGGGAGAGATCTACGCGCTGCGCGCCGATACCGGCCGCGTGCTGTGGCAGGACAATCTGGTTTCGATCCGCCGTACCGATGCCGTCGCGTCGCTGGCGCAAATTCGCGGCCGGCCGGTCATCGATCGGGGCCGGGTCATTGCCATCAGCCATGCCGGCGTGATGGCGGCCATCGATTTACGGACGGGCCGGCGCGTCTGGGCCCGTGAAATCGGCGGCACCGAAAGCCCATGGATTGCCGGCGATTACATTTTCACGATCACCAACGAGAACGAACTGATTTGCGTTTCGCGCGATGAAGGCAAGGTTCTATGGGTGACCGGCATGCCTCGCTTCGAGGACCCGGAACACAAAGAGGACCCGATTGTATGGACCGGGCCGATTTTGGCCAGCGACCGTCTGATCGTCGCCGGATCGAACGGCGAAGCGTTGGCTATTTCGCCTTATGACGGGCGTCTGCTTGGCATCGTGGAGATGCCGGACAGTGTTGCCGTGCCGCCGATCGTCGCCAACGGCTCCGTGATTTTCCTGGCCGACGATGCTGACCTTGTTGCCTATCGGTGACACAGGCATCGGGCCGGATCTAAAAACATGACCTTTACGCTCGCCATCATTGGCCGACCCAACGTCGGAAAGTCGACGCTGTTCAATCGTCTGGTCGGCAAACGTCTGGCTATTGTCGATGACACGCCCGGTGTCACCCGCGACAGACGCGAAGGCGAAGCCTCGATTTCCGATCTGAAATTCCACCTGATCGATACCGCAGGTCTTGAAGAAGCCACGGACGACAGCATCGAAAGCCGGATGCGCATGCAGACCGAGCAGGCCGTGGCCTCGGCCGATGCCGCCCTGTTGCTGATCGACGGCCGCGCCGGCGTAACGCCGACCGACAGCCATTTCGCGCAGTGGCTCAGGAGCCAGAACACACCGGTCATCCTTGCCGTCAACAAGTGCGAGGGCAAACAGGCCGAAGCAGGGCTGTATGAGGCTTACAGGCTTGGACTGGGCGACCCCATCCCGCTTTCAGCAGAGCACGGGCTCGGTCTGGACGAACTTTACGACGCACTGGTGCCGTTCCGCGAACAGGCAAAAGCCGAAGCCCTGCGCGCCGCCGTGGATGAAGACGCGCCTCTATCGGACAGCGGCGAAGAAGACGACGACGAAGCCGTTCTTTCATCGCCCCTGCAACTGGCCATCGTCGGCCGCCCGAATGCCGGCAAGTCGACGCTGGTCAATCGCCTTCTGGGCGAGGAACGTATGCTGACCGGCCCCGAGGCCGGCATTACGCGCGATGCCATCGCCACTTCGTGGACCTGGCAGGACCGGGAAATCCGTCTCGTCGACACGGCCGGTCTGCGCAAGCAGGCGCGGGTCGAGGAAAAACTGGAATACCTCGCCGTCAACGACACCTTCCGGGCGATTCAGTACGCACAGGTGGTGGTGCTGGTGATCGATGCGGAGCAGTCGCTTGAGAAACAGGACCTGACCATCGCCCGCAAGGTGGTCGAAGAAGGACGTGCGCTGATCATTGCCGTCAACAAATGGGATACCGTCAAGAACCGCAGCGAAGCGATGGCGCAGATCAATGACCGCCTGCAGACGTCTTTGCAGCAGGTCAGAGGCGTGCGGGTCGTCACCATGTCGGCCAAGACCGGGCGCGGTGTCGACAAGCTTTTACCCACCGTGTTCGAGGTGTTCGATCTCTGGAACACGCGCGTCCCCACGGGGGCACTGAACCGCTGGCTGTCTCGTATGCTGGAAGCGCACCCGCCGCCGATGGGCTCGCACGGACGGCGCCTGACGATCCGCTATGTCACGCAGGCGAAATCGCGTCCGCCGACGTTCTATCTGTTTTCGTCGACCGCGGGGAAGCTGCCGGACAGCTATCTGCGCTATCTGGCAAACGGGCTGCGCGACGACTTCGGTCTCGACGGCATACCGATCCGCATTCACACCCGCTCGGGCAAGAACCCGTACGCCTGAGCGCCCGGGTTTCGGGATTTCCAGCTTATCGTTATACTCCGCGACGGTATCAACGAACGGGAGGTCCTGATGAAACTGACAGGCATCAACCACTTAGCCTTCATCACACCGGACATGACCGGGACCATCCGCTTTTACCGCGATCTGCTCGGCATGGAACTGCAGGCCGGTATCGGGCACGACGGCTACCGGCATTATTTCTTCCAGTGCGGCAACACCCAGGTCGCGTTCTTCGAATACGACGGCGCCAGCGTCATGGAAGAAAAATTCCACGGCAGCCCGACCGCAAAGCCGCTGGGCTTCGATCACGTTTCCTTCACCGTGGCCTCGCGCGAAGAACTTTTCGCCTTCAAGGACAAGCTGGAAGCAGCAGGCCTTGAGGTCACCGGCGCCATCGACCACGGAACGCTGTGGTCGATTTATTTCTTCGATCCGAACAATATCCCGCTGGAGATCACCTGGGACTGCCTTGAAATCCTTACCCCCCCGGCGATTGAGGATGACGATCCGATCACCATCGCCGCAGAGGGTGCGCAGGCGCAGCCCGGCCACTGGCCGGATGTCAGCAAACCGACACTGCCGTCCGAAATGACGGCGCGCCCCGGTAACGGCCACGCCATGCGGGAGTCTTTCCTGAAATCGGGGATTGCCCGGATGAAGGATGATTATGCGGCGGTGGTGGGCGGCGCAAAGTCCGACGCGGCGGAATAGATTCCGTTTCTCACCCCCCGCCGCGATGATAGGCGCGGTCGAACTGCGCCAGAAAAGCTATCCGTTCTTCCTCGGAATAGCCGGTGAAAGAAAGCGTCACATCGGTCGCCGCAATCCGCATCAGGGCGATCTGGCGCATGGATTCAGGCCCAAGCTCGATTTCGATATGCTTGCCGTGTCCCTCTTCGATCCGGACTTTGGTGTCGTGAACCCAGAAGTGATGGGTTTTCACGGCGCGTGGCAGAAGCCGGACGAATTCCGCATGCGTGATCCCCATCTGTTTGGTCACGGTGATAGGATCGAGCGTCATCGGGGCCGCGGTCAGCCGCCCGCCACAGGCGGCCAGATCGCCAGATGATCGCCGGCTTCGAGGGCTTTGCTGGAGCGCTCGTCCGGGCTGATATAAACGCCGTTGATCAGCACCATGTGGCACATCTTTTCGGGTAGCCCAAGACGCATGATCACCTGTGTCGGCGTGGTCCCGTCCTTCACGTTCAGATCCGCCTCATTCTTGACGGCATCGTCGGGCAGGTATTCGCCCAACGAGGCATAAAGCTTGATGCGTATGTTCATGCGCCTTTACGGGCCCCGGTTAATGCGAACACGCCACGTAGGCGTCGGCAATCAGGTGCGGATCGGCCATAAGCTTGTCCTTCCACGGTCCCAGCGGCACTTCGGTCTGGATCAGACCGCGCAGCACGCCGATGTGATCGGTCCGCCCCAGCGACAGCGCGCCGATGATTTTGTCACCGTCGAATTCAAGACGCATATAGCGGAAATTTTCCGGATCGACGGATTCCGCATGATCGCCGCCCTTGATCCCGTCCCATTTACCGAAGCTGGCCGAAATCAGGCCGACGGTATCGAGAACGTTCATGTTCAGGCTGCCTTTGAAGGCGGCCTTCTTGCCGGCTATGTTCAGCCCGGCAATGCGCCCGTGATCGACCGCCGTCGGCTGCACTGCATGCACGGCCCAACCGCCGGTCGAAAAATCCGGTCCCTGTGCGCAATCGCCGACGGCGTATATATCGTCAACGCTGGTGCGCATGTATTCGTCGACCAGGATGCCCTGATCGGTTTTCATGCCGGAACCTTCAACGAAGCCGATATTCGATTTGACCCCGGTGGCGACCACAACCAGATGCGCCGGAATGCTTTTGCCGTTATCGAGATCGACTTTCAGCGTGTCGGTCTTGTCGTCGTTGGCTTCGAGCTTGGTGACTTTCGTCGAGGTGTGAACATGCACCCCTTTATGCTCGCACCAGGCCTTGACCATGTTGCCCGCCGCTTCGTTCATCATGCGCGGCACCATGCGGTCCAGGGCTTCGACGACCGTCAGGTTGACGCCCCGCTCGGCCAGGGCCTCCATGATGATGCAGCCGATAAAGCCGGCGCCCATGAGGACGACATCCGCACCCTTGTCGGCATACTTGATGATGTTGCGGCAGTCTTCGAGCGTCCAGCAATGGTGCACGGCCGGCAGATCAAGCCCTTCGATCGGCGGCTTCACCGGACTCGCCCCGGTGGCGATCAAAAGTTTCGAATAGGCCTGCTCGCTGCCGTCTTCGAGTTTTACGGTCTTTTTCGCCGGGTCGATGGCAACGGCAACCCCCTGGCGATACTGGATCGCGAGGGTATCGTAATGCCCCTCGTCCTTGCGCAGGTATGTCCCCTCTTCCTTGATCAGCCCGGTCAGGACATAAGGAATGGCCATGCGCGAATACGGCGGCTCGGGTTCGGAGCCGATCATCACCACGTCCGTGCCGGGGTCGGCCTTGCGCAGCGTATCGGCGGCAGTGACGCCGGCGGGACCGGCGCCAATAATCACGTAAGTCATATTCTTTCCTCCGAAAGACGGCTGGGGGGAAGCGCCGGAACGCCCGGGCGTCCCCCCATCACCATCAAAGTCCGAGACGGCTCAGCGTCTCGTTTGTCGGAATGCCGTCGGTGGTCCACCCGCGGAGTTGATAGTACTCCGGCAGCATCTTATCGAGCTGATTGGTGAGCCCCTTGGCGGGTCCGGTTTTCGCCGCGTCCTTGAGCAGGCGGTCGGGCAGCTTGTCATCGGCGGCAGTGAACCCGGCGGCGTTATTGAAGTTCCGCTCCAGGTTCCAGATACGCTCGCCGACTTCCAGAAGCTTGTCGACGGACCAGTCCCCCTCGCATGCCGCATCGATCTGAGGCGCAACGTCCTCGAGCGACCAGGCGAACGACGTGAAGACGCAGATACCCGCACTGTCGAAGACAGCCGTTGCATCCTGGAACGCCTTGACGAGACCGGCCTTGCCTTCAGAGACCAGCGGATCGGTTTTCTCGGGGATACCGAGAACTTCCGACGCCACGGTGTAGGACCGCAGATGGCACGCACCCCGGTTCGATGTCGCATAGGTCAGCCCCATGCCCTGAATGCCCCGGGAATCGTAGGCCGGGAACTCCTGGCCCTTGACCGACATCGAAAGTTCCGGATGACCGTATTTTTCGCACAGCAACTTGGACCCAAGGCCGATTTCCGCGCCGAAGCCCTCGCCCTTGCCGGTCAGCTCGGCAATATCCGTCAGCGCTTTAGCGCTGCCGAATTTAAGCTCGATCCCGCCGGTTTCCTTATCGGTGATGACCCCCGTTTCATAGAGTTCCATCGCCGCGCCGACCGTGGCGCCGAACGAAATCGGATCATAGCCCTGCTCGTTGCAGATGAAGTTGGCGAACGTCAGTGCATCAAGATCGTCGACACCCGTCGCCGCGCCCAACGCCCAGGCGGCTTCGTATTCAAGGCCGCCCGAAGCGATCTGGTACTGCGGACGTTCCGCGACCGTATAGTGGGTCCGGTCGATGGTCGAAATGCGCCCGCAGGCAATCGTGCAGCCGAAGCAGGCCGCATTGCGGACCAGGTTCGGCTTACCGTCGGACTCGCGTGGTTCCGCCATCGCTTCCGCCGAGATCGCATGCGCGCCCTCGAACTGGATGTCGCGGTGGTTGCGGGTCGGCAAGGCCCCGGTTTCGTTGATCACGTTCATCAGCACCTGGGTGCCGAAAGCTGGCAGCCCCTCACCGGTGACGGCATTGCCGGCCAGAACCGCCTTGCCGGCGGCAGCCGCCTCGAAGAAGCGTTTCGGATCCTTGACGCCGACGCCCTTGGTGCCGCGGATCGCCACGGCCTTGAGGTTCTTCGAGCCCATCACCGTACCGACCCCGGAACGTCCGGCGGCGCGGTGATAATCGTTGACGACACAGGCGTACTTGACGCCCTTTTCACCGGACACACCGATCGAAGCAACGCGGATCTGCGGATCCTGATGCTTTTGCTTGATCGCATCCTCGGTATCCCAGACGCTGGTCCCCCACATGTCGGAGGCATCAATCAACTTGGCGTCGTCGTTATCGATGAACAGGTAAACCGGGTTTTTCGATTTGCCTTCGAAGATGATCATGTCGTAGCCGGCGTTCTTCATTTCGTTACCGAAGAACCCGCCCGAATTCGAGCATGCAATAGCGCCCGTCAGCGCACCCTTGGTGATCACCGAGTAACGGCCCGCCGTCGACGCCGAGGTGCCGGTTAGCGGCCCCGTCGCCATGATCAGCTTGTTTTTCGCATCCAGCGGATCAACTTTCGGGTCGACCTCTTCAACGAAGTACTTTGTCGCCAACCCACGCTGGCCCAGGTAGTTGTTCGCCCAATCCATGTTGAGCGGCTCGCTGTTGCAGGTTCCATCCGTCAGATTAACGCGGAGGATTTTTCTTGCCCATGCCATGATGTTTCCCTCCCTTTTTAAGCCGTCGCCTGACCGGCGTCGGTTTTTTCAGCCCAGGCGCGCATCTTGTCGAGCCCGGTCCAGTTTGCGTCAACATACGTGATGGCGTCGGTCGGACACGCCTTGGCGCATTCCGGCTCGCCCTCGCAGAGGTCGCATTTGATGACTTTGCCTGTGTCGGCGTTGTAATTCACGGTGCCGAACGGGCAGGCAATGGTGCAGACCTTGCAGCCGACACAGAGCGTATCGCTGACAATTTTGGCACCCGTCGCCTTGTCGAGACTGATCGCATCGACAGGACAGGCGTGCATGCACCAGGCTTCATCACACTGCGTGCAGGTGTACGGCACGAAGCGACCCTTTTCATGGAAGGAAAAAACTTTAATGCGGGATTTCGCCGGATTGAACGCATTCTCGTTGTCGTACGAACATGCCAGTTCGCATTGCAGACATCCGGTGCATTTATCCGGATCTATATTTAGTGATTTTTGCATATTATCTTCTCCCTTGAAGTGGCTTTATCACCAGTCATCGAGCGTTTTACGCTCGTTATGGACACTCTAACATCTTGCGGCGCGCTTTCGAGAGACATTTTTTGATTTAAGTGTGCGGAAAATCCGCTTATCCAGAGCGGGTTTGACGGCCGGAAGGATTACATAGACATTTTATCCGGATATTTTATGCAGAAAGGTGCGCCATGACGTCGCCGTTGCCATCGTTCGAGGTTTTCAAGAAGCTGCCGCATGCCATCTCGCTGCTCGGCATGTCAGGTGTCGGCAAAACCACGCTTTCGACCGGTCTTCGGCGCAGTGCCAACTGGTTTCACTATTCCGCAGATTACCGGATCGGTACGGCGTATCTGGCCGAATACATTATCGACAACATCAAATTCCGCATTATGCGCACCGACCCGTTTGTCGCCGCTCTGCTGCGCTCGGATTCGATCTATATCAACCACAACATCTCGGTCGACAACCTGGAGCCGGTATCGACGTATCTCGGCATGTTCGGCGACCCGGACCTGGGCGGCCTCGACAAGAAGACGTTTCTTGAACGCCAGCGCCAGTATCAGGACGCTGAAATCAATTCCATGTGCGATGTCGGACGGTTTCTCGAAAAAGCCTGGAAGATTTATTCCTGCAAGGACTTCATCAACGACGCCTCCGGCAGTCTGTGTGAGATCGCGGATATCGACGATCCCGAAGACCCGGTCATTGCATCGCTGCGCGACAACACGCTGATCATGTACATCCGCGCCAATGCCGCCGGCGAGGAAACCCTGAAACGCCGGGCAAAAAGCGACCCGAAGCCGCTGTTTTATCATCCGGCGTTTATCGACAGGCACTTGTCCGGCGCACCCGACGACGGCAAGGGTGTCGACCGCGAGGATTTCGCGCGCCGGCTGTTCCCTCTGCTTTTGGATGACCGCAAGCCAAGATACGAGGCGTTTGCCGAGAAGTACGGTTTTTCCATCGATGTCGACCGTCTTTTTCCGGGTAACGGCGAAAACGGCATGACACTGGACAGCGATGCCTTCATCCGGCTTCTGTACGACCTGATAGAGCAGCAGTCGGCAGGCAGCGAGGTTGCACGAGCGAATGCCAGTCGCTATCTGAAGGTATGCCGGGAACGGGCCCGCAATCGCGGTCTGAGCGTCTGAGGAAACACGAGAGATGCCGATAAAAATTCCATCCAAACTGCCGGCGCGTAAAGTGCTAGAGGCCGAAGGCGTCCCGATAATCAAGGACGAGGACGCGATCCGCCAGGATATCCGTCCGCTCAAGGTCGCGATCCTCAATCTGATGCCGGAAAAAATAAAAACCGAGACGCAGCTTGCACGGGTTTTGGGGGCGACTCCGTTGCAGGTCGAAGTGACGCTGTTGGCGCTGACCAGTCACAAGCCGAAAACCACGCCGGAGCAACATCTGCTCGATTTCTATCATCCCTGGACGGAGGTCAAGGATCAGAAATTCGACGGCCTGATCGTGACCGGTGCACCGATTGAGAAGTTGCCGTTCGAGGATGTCCGCTATTGGCCGGAGCTGTGCGAGATTTTCGATTGGTCGCTCGGCAACGTCCACGGCTGCTTCAATTTATGCTGGGGCGCGCAGGCGGCGCTCTATCATCTTTACGGCATTCCGAAATACCAGTTGCCGCACAAGGCTTTCGGCGTGTTCTGGCACAGCGTCCTTGATTCAACATCACCGCTGATGCGCGGACTTAACGACGCGATCCCGATCCCCGTGTCGCGCCACACGGAGAACCATCGCGACGATATCGAAAAACATGCACATCTGCAGATCCTGGCGGAGTCCGATGACGTCGGCATGGCGCTCGTGCTGGACCCGGTACTCAATCACGTGCACATGTTCAATCACCTGGAATACGACTCGACCACGTTGGGCGACGAGTATTCCCGCGATGTCGCCAAGGGACAGGCCATCCAGTTCCCGCGCAACTATTATCCCGGGGACGATCCGGAAAAAGCGCCGGTCAACACATGGCGCGCGAACGCACATATCCTGTTCGGCAACTGGATCAACACGCTCTATCAGTCGACGCCGTATGACATGTCGAAAATTGGCGACGACCGCCCCGCCGTGCCGAAGGCCGACGACGCGGCCTGAAGCCGCCCGATTCGACTCAAAAATCAAATAGGCGTAGGATTCGGTTCTGCATGACGTCGGTCATCGACGTCTGCATGGAAAAACAGGAGAAGATCGCATGGAGGCTCCACCGGACCATAGTCCTTGGCCCCGGCGACGCCCGGGGTCACGTTCCGCCTGAGTTTAAACGTCTTCCGGCCGGGACGGCGCGGATCGTAAATCGACTTGAAAAACCGAATAAACGTTAAATGCGCTCACCTGCGTTATGGCAGGGAGCAGATACAGAGCCGCGCTTGGCGCGGACCACGGTGAAAAACCGCACGAGCCCCGGACCAGTGACCTGGCCGGGGCTCATTTATCGGCTTGCGCGTTTTTTCCGCTCAGAAGCTCATTGGAATCGCATGCACGACATGCTCAAGCGCCTTGACCCGCGTCACGACGTCCGCCGGCGGCTGACCGTCGATCTCGATCAGGGCAATCGCGTCGCCGCCCTGATCGGCGCGGCCCAGGTTGAAGGTCGCGATGTTCACCCCGGCCTCGCCCAGCACACTTCCAAGTGCCCCGATCAGCCCCGGTTTGTCGTGGTTGGCCAGATACAGCATGTTCGGGCCGAGCTTGGCATCGATGTGAATGCCCTTGATCTCAACAAGCCGCGGTTCGTGATTGAACAACGTCCCCTTGACGGAGCGTTCCTGGTTTTCGGTCGTCACGTTGACGGTGATCAGGGTGTGATAGTTCCCCGCCGTTTCCGACCTCGCCTCGAGAATCTTTATGTTGCGATCCTCGGCTATGACCGGCGCGTTGACCATGTTGACGCCTTCCAATAGCGGACCGAGCAATCCTTTGAGCACGATTGCCGTCAGCGGCTTGGTGTTGAGCGTTGAAACATCGCCTTCATAACAAATCTCGATCCCCTTGATGGCGCTTTGCGTCGCCTGCCCGGCAAACCCGCCCAGCTGCTCGGCCAGCACCATGTAAGGTTTGAGTTTCGGTGCCTCCTCAGCGGTCACCGACGCCATGTTGAGTGCGTTGGTGACGGCGCCCGACAGCAGATAATCCGCCATCTGTTCGGCGACCTGAACGGCAACCTTTTCCTGCGCTTCCGATGTCGATGCGCCCAGATGCGGCGTGCAGACCACCTGCTCCATGCCGAACAGAGCGTTCTCCTTGGCCGGTTCCTCGGCATAAACGTCGAGCGCGGCCCCCGCAACGTGACCGCTCTCGAGCGCGGCCTTCAGGGCAACCTCGTCGACGAGACCGCCGCGCGCGCAGTTGACGATCCGCACACCTGCCTTAGTCTTGTTCAGCGCAGTCGCATCGATGATGTTGCGCGTCTGGTCGGTCAGCGGCGTGTGCAGGCTGATGAAATCCGCACGCGGCAGCAATTCGTCCAGCTCAACTTTTTCCACGCCGAGATTTTCGGCGCGTTCCTCGGACAGGAACGGGTCGAAGGCGATGACCTTCATCTTCAGGCCCTGCGCGCGGTCGGCGACGATGGCGCCGATGTTGCCGCAGCCGATGATGCCGAGCGTCTTGCCCATTAGCTCGACGCCCATGAAGCGGGATTTCTCCCACTTGCCGGCATGGGTCGAGGCATTCGCCGCCGGGATTTGCCGGGCCAGCGACAACATCATCGTGATGGCGTGTTCGGCTGTCGTAATCGCGTTGCCAAACGGCGTGTTCATGACGACGATCCCGGCCCCCGTCGCGGCCTTGACGTCGACATTGTCGACACCGATGCCGGCGCGGCCGATGACTTTCAACTTGCCGGGATTGGCCAGCGTCTTCGGCGTGATCTTGGTCGCCGAGCGAATGGCGATGCCGTCGTATTCGCCGATCTTTTCGGCAAGCTGATCCTTGTCGAGATCGGTGATCACATCAACCTCGACGCCGCGGTTCGCAAAGACCTCGGCAGCCAGTGGCGACATTTTGTCGGAAATCAGAACCTTTGGCATGGCTCAGGCCTCCTGCAGGTTTGATTTGACGGTGTGATACGCCCAGTCGAGCCATGGCCCGAGTTCGGCGATGTCCGTCGCCTCAACCGTGGCGCCGCACCAGATACGAAGCCCCGGGGGGGCATCGCGGTGCGAACCGATATCGAAGGCCGCGCCTTCCGCCTCCAGAAGGCTCGTCAGCTTCTTGATGAGGTCACGCTGCCCGTCCTCGTCCATCGCCTGGAACCACGGATCGGTGACGACCAGCACGACAGAGGTATCGGAACGCGATGCCGGATCCTTGCAGATGAAATCGATCCAGTCCGCCTGCTCGACCCAGGCACTCAGCGCCTTGAAGCTGGCCTCGACCCGGCCCAGCAGTGTCGGCAGACCGCCGATACTCTCGGCCCACTTGAGGCCGTCCAGCGCGTCCTCGACGCACAGCATCGACGGCGTGTTGATGGTCAGGCCGGCGAACACGTCCTCGTTCAGCTTGTCGCCTTTCTTGAGGCGGAACACCTTCGGCATCGGCCACGGCGGGTTGTAGCTTTCGATACGTTCGACGGCGCGGGGGCTCAACACCAGCATGCCGTGCGCGGCCTCGCCGCCCATCGCCTTCTGCCACGACCATGTGCAGATATCGACCTTGTCCCAGGGGATATCCATGGCGAACACGGCCGATGTACCATCGACGATGCTCAGACCTTCGCGCTCAGCCGGAATCCACTCGCCGTTCGGCACCTTGACGCCGCCGGTCGTGCCGTTCCACGTAAAGACCACATCGCGCGTGAAGTCGGCCTGGCTGAGATCGGGGATATCGCCATAAGCGGCATCCGACAGTTTGACGTCGTCCAGCTTCAGGTGCTTGGTGATGTCGGCGGCCCACTGCTTGCCGAAGCTTTCCCACGACAGCACCTCGACGCCGCGCGCGCCCAGCACGGACCACAGCGCCATTTCGATGGCCCCGGTGTCAGAACCCGGCACGATGCCGATGCGGTAATCGTCGGGAATGCCGAGGATGGCGCGGGTCCGCTCAATCACTTCGTGCAACAGCTTCTTGCCGGTGGCGTGACGGTGCGAGCGTCCAAGAAACGCATCCGCCAGCACGTCGGGGCGCCAGCCGGGGCGTTTGGAACAGGGACCTGATGAAAAATTGGGGTTCGCCGGACGGACGTCCGGCTTCTGTAGCGTATTCATGATGTGCTTTCCTCTCAGAAAGAAATGAGCCTCGTTGGGGAGGCCTGGCCCACGGCGAAAGTAGCGCCGGACCCGGATAAATCAAGCGGGATTTTGATTCCACGCTGAGCGCAATCGTATTGTGTTTTGGGGGCAGAGCATTCTAGGCTTCGTCCATGCGCAGCTTCTTCGACGACTTCACGCTTGAAACGGTCCAGGTGACGGACGGGCCGATCCGCTTGCGCCGCGCCGGTTCCGGGCCGCCGCTTTTATTGCTGCACGGCAACCCGCAGACCCATGCCATGTGGCACTTTGTGGCACCAAAGCTGGCGGAAAAGTTCACCGTCATCTGCCCCGATCTCAGGGGTTACGGAAAATCGTTCAAGCCGGCGCCGAGCGACGATCACGCCGCCTATGCAAAGAAACAGATGGCCCGCGACTTCGCCGAGTTGATGACGCACTTCGGTCACGAGACGTTCCTGGTCGCCAGCCACGACCGCGGCGCCCGGGTCGCGCACCGGCTCGCCATCGATTATCCTGAGCGCGTTGAAAAGCTGGCCGTGCTCGACATCGTCCCGACCATTGAGCACTTCGAGCGCACCGACATGCGCTTCGCCATGGGCTACTATCACTGGTTCTGGTTCGCGCAGCGTCATCCCCTGCCGGAGAACGTGATCAACGCCGCCCCCGAGGTCTGGTTTCGTGCCCACACGTCGCGCGAGCCGAAGGATGACGGGTTCTTTCATCCCGACGCGCTGGCCGATTACCTGGACTGCGCGCGCGACCCGGCGATGATCGCCGGCATGTGCGAGGATTACCGCGCCGCCGCCGGTATCGACATGTTTGATGACCGCGAAAGCCGGGAAAACGGCGACAAAGTCCGCTGCCCGATGCTGGTGCTATGGGGGGCGAAGGGAAAAATCGGTGCGTGGTATGAACCGCTGCAGATCTGGCGGCAGTATTGCGACGCCCCCGTCACCGGCGCGGCCGTAAACAGTGGCCACTATCTGGCCGAGGAAGCCCCCGAGGAAGTGCTGGGCCATTTCATGACGTTCTTCGGCGACGGGTCGCCGTGAGCTTGGCCGCCTAAAGCCCCCAGAAGAACTTGGCGACCAACGTGAAGGCGATCCACATGAGGATGATCAGCGGCAACCCGGCGCGGGCGAAATCCTGAAACTTGTAATGCCCCGGCCCCATGACCAGCAGATTGGTCTGATAGCCCATCGGCGAGGCGAACGAACAGTTCGCGGCGAACACCATGGCGATGGCGAACAGCATGGGCTCCGCGCCGACCTCGTAGGCAAGGTCGATGGCAATCGGCGTAAACAGCACCGCAACCGCATTGTTTGAGATCACGTTGGTCATCAAGGCCGCGATCAGGAACAGCAACGACAGAATGACGATCGCGCCCTGTCCGGCGAAGACGGAAACCATACCATGCGCCAGAAAGGCGGCGCCGCCGGTTTCCCTGAGCGCGATACTCATCGCCAGCGCGGCGGCAATCGCGGTGGCGATTTTCGGATCGATGGCGCGGAATGCCTGGCGCAGATTGAGGACACCGGTCGCGACCATGG
Source organism: Thalassospiraceae bacterium LMO-JJ14 (assembly GCA_021555105.2). Taxonomy (NCBI): domain Bacteria; kingdom Pseudomonadati; phylum Pseudomonadota; class Alphaproteobacteria; order Rhodospirillales; family Thalassospiraceae; species Thalassospiraceae bacterium LMO-JJ14. The sequence goes on along the minus strand of CP134604.1, from coordinate 1,815,167 downwards.
CAATGGCCCCGGCAAAGGCGGCGACGACGATCGGCATCAATCCGGTCGCGGCGCAGAAAACGGCGCCTAGAAAGATCAGGCTGGCGCGCTTGACGTGATCCAGGCTCGGCAGGTCTTCACGCGACGATTCGATCAGGATCGCATCGCGCCCGCCCCTGAGTTGGCGAATGTGATCGCGCTGTCCCTGCACCAGAAGCACGTCGCCGGGTTCGAGCCGGATCTCGGTGATCCGGGCGCGGATCATGCGGGCGCGACGCTGGATGCCGAGCACGATGCAACCGGTCTTGTAGCGGAACCCGGCAAGCCTGAGCGTCTGCCCGACAAACCGCGATGCCGGTGCAATCATCACTTCGGCGAGGACCTGATCGGCCTGACGCCATGGCGCATCATCGTTATCGTCGTCCAGCGCCTTGCCGTCTCTGAGGTCGGGATGGAAAAGCTCGCCGTGTTCGGCAATCGCTTCCTTGAGCACCGGCCGAGTCGCCGCGACGACAATCACATCGCCTTCGACAACGCTAAGATCCTCGAACGGCGGCAAAATCGCACGCTCGCCGCGTTGGATCATACGCACGGTCATGTTCGGCAGCGCCTTGAAGTAACCGCCCGGCGCGCTTTCGCCGATCAGCTCCGAGTTCGGCGGCGTTTCGATCTGCACGATGAACTGCTTGCCCGCGCCCTCGGTCGTGACCCTGTCCGCCATCCCGGCACGGTCCGGCAGAATACGCGGCACCACGAACACCGCATAGCCTAGCCCGGCCAGCGCCAGAATCACCCCCGGCACCGTGAAGTCGAAAAAGCCCAGCGGTCGTTCGCCGATTTCAATCAGCGCCGTATTGACCAGAAGGTTGGTCGAGGAACCGATCAGCGTCGTCATGCCGCCCAATATGGCGGCGAAGCTGAGCGGAATCATGACGCGGCTAGGCGAGATGTGATAGCGCTGCGCCAGCGCCTGCATCAGCGGAATGAAGATCACCACCACGGGGGTGTTGTTGAGAAAGCCGCTGATCGCACCGACGATGAACAGGACGACGAAAATCGCCGCCGTTGCCGGAATTCGCGCACGCATGTGATCGAGCAGCCATTGCGCGGCGCGGTCAAGAATGCCGGTGCGGATCAGTCCCTGCCCCATGACCAGAAGCGACAGCACGGCAATCAGGGCGGTGTTGGCGAACCCTTCGAGGATGCGCGACGGCGACAAGCCGGCGTTACCGCCTTCATCCGGCGCGGTCTGGAAGAACTGGAAAAACAGCAGCACCGCACAGATGGTGCCGAGCGACGTCAGCTCCATCGGCCATTTCTCGGCAACATAGGCGGCGAGCGCGATCAGAATAATCGCAAACGTCACCCACATCTGCATATCGGCGCTTATGGTGAAAACCATCTGCTCTCACAATCCATGAAGGAACACGGGGCATCAAATGGCTGAGAAAACGCATACGGAGACTCAGCCCCGGCAGGTTCCACGACGCCCTGCGGTACTGCAAATATTTTTGCGTTCCAGTGGAAATTTTCCTGCACGCCCAGATTATGCCGGAAAACCCGACGCCCCCCAAGAGGCAATGAAACGCCTGGAAATCCGCCATTTATCGGGGCCTGCATACCGACCCGGAGGACGGGAAAAATTTTTAGAAAAAATTATCCCGAGTGACCCCCGTCACTGTTGATGACAGGGGGACAGGGTATGTTGAGAATGCTTCTAGTCTCTCCCCGAGACTTCTCTCCCTGTCTAACTCGCCGGGTCCTTCGGGACCCGGCTTTTTCTTTGCGGAAAAGGATCAGGCGCGCCGGTCGTCGAGAATCATGTCAGACGCCTTTTCGGCGATCATGATCGTCGGCGCGTTGGTGTTGCCCGATACGATCGTCGGCATGACCGAGGCGTCGACGACGCGCAGCCCCTTGACGCCGTTAACCCGAAGCCGGGGGTCGACCACGGCATGGTCGTCGACACCCATGCGGCAGGTGCTGGTCGGATGATAGATGGTCTGCGCAATCTGGCGTGCGCTTTCGAGGATATCCTCGTCCTTGAGCACATCCGGCCCCGGCAGGCGTTCGCGGACGATGTAGTCCTTCAGGGGTGCGGTGTTGAAAATACGCCTGGACGTCTTGATCGAGTCGATGACCGTTTCCTGGTCCTTCACCGCCGACAGGTAATTCGGCTTGATCGACGGATAGGCGTCGGGGTCGGGTGAGGTGATCGAAATCGTGCCGCGGCTTTCCGGGCGCAACTGACAGATCGACGACGTGACGCCGGAAAACGGATGCATCTTGATGCCCGGCTTGTCGGCACTCAGAGGCTGGAAATGGAACTGGATATCGGGCGTTTCCATGTCCGGACGGGTCTTGGCGAAAATGCAGACCTGACTGGCACCCATGCTCATCGGTCCGGTCCGCTTGAGGATGTACTCAATCCCCATCATGGTACGGCGGATCGGGTTATTGATCTCGTCATTCAGGGTCGGCACGTTGACTTCATAGATCATCCGGATCTGCAGGTGGTCCTGCAGGTTCTCGCCGACATCGCGGAGCTCATGGCGGACCGTGACACCCAGATTGTTCAACAGCTTGCCCGGGCCGATCCCCGATACCTGCAATATCTGCGGCGAACCGATGGCGCCGGCCGACAGGATCACTTCACCGCCGGGACGCAGGTACGCCTCGTGCCGGGTGCCGTTTTTCCTGTAGGCAAAGCCACTGATCTGCTTCGGGTCGTCATCGGCAAAGATGATTTCGATGGCCGTGGCATGCGTGGTGATCTGCAGATTATCGCGGTGTTCGATGGGGCGCAGATAGCCGACCGCCGTCGACCAGCGCCGGCCGTGGTGCGCCGTCATCTGGAAGTATCCGGCCCCTTCCTGCGTCGCACCGTTGAAATCATTGCTGCGCGGGATGCCGTTCGCTTCGGCGGCGGCAATCAGTGCTTCGCAGACATCGCGCTTGGCGCGCATGTCGGAAACCTTGAGCGGCCCGTCGGCGCCATGATAGTCGTCGCCGCCGCGTTCCTGAGCTTCGGCGCGTTTGAAATACGGCAGAATGTCGGTATGCGACCAGCCGGGGTTTCCAAGTTGGCGCCAGTGATCGTAGTCCTCGGCCTGACCGCGGATATACAAAAGCCCGTTGATGGAACTGGAGCCGCCGAGCACCTTGCCGCGCGGCCAGTCAAGACGCCGGCCGCCAAGCCCCGGCTCGGGATCGGTCTTGTAACACCAGTCGGTTTTCGGATTGTGCAGGGTTTTGAAATAGCCGACGGGGACATGAATCCACGGATTACTGTCGCGACCACCGGCTTCCAGAAGCAGGACCCGGAGTGAACGGTCAGCGCTTAGCCGATTCGCCAGAACGCAGCCTGCGGAACCGGCGCCGACAATGATATAGTCGTAAAAATCATCTTCATTTTGCATGCCCGAGACTAACCATCTTGCAAAAATGTTGCAACAATGAAACTCTACGTTCCATAAATGAGAATTTGTACAACTTTTCTATTTTTAAGGAGCTTACATTGAAGGACGAGTCTAACGCGGGATCGCGCTCGATCCGGGTTCTTGAACTTCTGGAAGTCATCTGCGCCATGGACCGGCCCGCCAGCGCCATCGATATCGAAATGGCGTCGGGACTGCCGAAAGCGACCGTGCACCGGTTGTGCAATCTCCTGCTCGAGGAAGGCTACCTCCGCCGCGACATCAATGGCCGCGGATACGAGGCCGGGGAACGTTTTTCAAAGCTTGCCATTCAACTGTTATCAAACCAGAGCGGCCGTGGCGAGCGCCATGCCATTCTTGAATCCGTAACCCGCGACATCGGCGAGACCTGCAACATCGCCCTGCCGCTCTCGACGTCGATGCAGTATCTGGATCGCGTCGAGTCGGAATGGCCGCTCAGGATTCAGTTGCCGACCGGCTCAAACGTTCCGCTTCATTGCACGGCCAGCGGCAAACTGTACCTTTCCAGCCTTGCGAAATCGCGCCGCCAGAGGCTGATTGAGAAACTGCCTCTCGACAAGAAATCCAGCAACTCGATTACCGATGCCGATGAACTGTTGAAGGCCACGGACCAGATCGCCAAGACCAAGATCGGCACGGATAACGAGGAATTCATCCCCGGCATGGTCGCGGTCGCCGTTCCGGTGACGGACAAGAAAGGCAAGCTTCTGGCTACCCTTGCAACACACGGCCCTGTCGTGCGGATGACCTTCGATCAGGCCATGGGCCACGTGCCCAGATTGCAGCGCGCCGCAGCCGAACTCTCGGCCTCGTTCGAATAACATGCAGACGGATAACATGCCTGCACCCACGGATATCCTGAACGCCTTGCGGGCCGGTGGCCTGCTGACATCGGATAACGATCCGCCCTGCACCGCGCTGACCGGCGGCGTCAGTTCCGATATCTGGCGCATCGACCTGCCGTCGGGCCCGATATGCGTCAAGCGCGCGCTCGCCAAGCTCAAGGTGGCCGACGACTGGCAGGCACCGGTTTCGCGCAATGCCTATGAAGTCGCCTGGATGAAAACCGTGCATGACATCGTCCCCGAAGCCGTCCCCGAGGTTCTGTATCACGACCCGGGCGCCGGTCTTTTCGCCATGTCCTTTCTGCCGCCGGAGACGGCGCCGCTGTGGAAAGCGCAACTCCGCGACGGCATTGCCGAACCGGCAAGCGCCACCGCCGTCGGCAGTACGCTCGGTTGCATTCACGCCTGCACGTCGGACCACCCGGAAATATCCGCCCGCTTCGATACCGACGATATTTTCCATGCGATCCGGCTGGAGCCGTACCTGCTGGCGACCGCCGCGCGCTGCCCCGACGTCGCCCCACGCCTGAACGAACTGGCCGAGATCACGGCTTCGCATAAAGTCGCCCTGGTACACGGCGATGTCAGCCCCAAGAACATCCTGATCGGCCCAAAAGGCCCGGTATTTCTCGATGCCGAGTGCGCCTGGTACGGCGACCCGGCGTTCGATCTCGCATTCTGCCTCAACCATCTGTTGTTGAAATGCCTTTGGACACCTGGCGCGCGACCGGGGTTCGGGGCATGTTTCGAGGCGCTTTGTGCCGCTTACGAGGATGCGACGGCGGCCATGGCCGACCGCCACATCATGCAGCGCACCGCGCATTTGCTGCCCGGTCTGTTCCTGGCCCGGGTCGACGGCAAGTCCCCGGTCGAATACATCACCGACGATGCCCAAAGAAATCATGTCCGTACCGTCGCGCGCCAGTTTTTGACAAATCCCGCCGATCATCCGATAGACATCAATAACGCATGGCATGCGTATCTGACCAAGAACTAGAACGTCCGTTCGGACGGGGGGAACCGGCACATGGCCAAACACAACATCAAGAACCTTCACGCCCGCCGGGTATGGGATTCCCGCGGCCGTCCGACGGTCGAGGTCGAAGTCGAACTCGAGAGCGGTACAAAGGGCATCGCCATCGCCCCGGCCGGTGCTTCACGCGGCCGCTTCGAAGCCGTCGATCTGCGCGACGGCGGCAAATCCTTTGGCGGCTGGGACGTCACCAACGCCGTAAAGGCCGTCGATGTGGAAATCGCCGAGGTCCTGAAAGGTCAGGACGTCCGCGAGCAGGCGCGGCTCGACAAGTTCATGATCGAGCTGGACGGCACGCCCAACAAGAAACGTCTGGGCGGTAACGCCACGGTCGCCGCCAGCATGGCCATCGCGCACGCCGCGGCGGCGCACGAAGGCGTGCCGTTGTGGCAGTACCTGCGCGGCGATGCCGGGGATGATAAAGGGGGCGATGTCGTGCTGCCGTTGCCGGAAATCCAGATCTTCGGCGGTGGCGCACATGCATCGAGGCGCGTCGATGTACAGGACTTCATGGTTATCGCCACCGGCGCCGCGAGCTTCCGCGAAGCGCTGGACTGGACGGCCGAGGTCTATCTCAGCGCCGGCAAGATCATGGCCGACGCCGGCAAGCTCTCAGGCGTCGCCGACGAAGGCGGATTCTGGCCGGACTTCGACACCAACGAGGAAGCACTGGAGACCCTGGTCCGCGCCATCGAGGGCGCCGGTTTCACGCCGGGTAACGAAGTTTCCATCTCGCTTGATATCGCCGCTTCGGAATTCGGTGAAAACGGCAAATACACCCTCGCCAAGGACGACAGGACGCTGAGCAGCGAGGAACTGTGCGCCATGCTCGTCGACTGGATGGAGCGTTATCCCATCGTCTCCATCGAGGACCCGCTGGGCGAGGACGACCCGGATGGGCTGATGAAGTTCACCTGGGCGGTCGGCGACAATGCGCAGGTCGTCGGCGACGACGTGTTCGTCACCAATGCCGCGCGGGTCAAGGCGGCGGCCAAGGACAGACTGTGTAACTCCTTGCTGTGCAAACCCAATCAGGCAGGCACGCTGAGCGAAGCCAAGGCGGCCTTCGATGCCGCCGCCAAGGCTGGCATGGGGCGCATCGTCTCGGCCCGCTCCGGCGAAACCGAAGACAGCACCATCGTGCATATGGCTGTCGGCTGGGGCGCGCCGCAGCTCAAGGTCGGCTCGTTCGCCCGATCGGAACGCATGGTGAAATGGAACGAAGGCATCCGCATCGCCGACACGCTGGCCGACAGGGACGGACCGCTGCCGCCCAAATCCGCGTTTCACTGGCGCTGAGTGCGCAAGCCATGAAAGCCACCGATGTCATGCTGGCGGTTTCCGTCGCCGTGATATGGGGACTGGCCTTCGTCGCCACGGAATTCGCGCTTGAAAGCTTCACCCCGGCACAGTTGACCGGCTTCCGCTTCTTACTCGCCGCGCTCCCGGTATTCTTCGTCAAAAAGCCTGACATTTCTTGGCTTTTGCTGATCGCGCTCGGGCTTTTTCTGTTCACCGGCCAGTTCATGTTCCTGTTCTTTTCCTACAAGGCCGGCATGCCGCCGGGGCTGGCCTCGGTCGCCACGCATACGCAGGCGCTGTTCACCATCCTCATTGCCGCCTTCGTATTGCGCGAAATCCCCCTGCCCCGCCAGATTTCCGCCGTCGCCATCGCTTTCATCGGTCTCGGCTTCGTGTTCGCCAGTGTCGACGGCGAGCTGACGTATCTCGGCCTGTGCCTGACGCTCTCGGGCGCGGTTAGCTGGTCGATCGGCAACACCATCCTGAAACGTCTCGGCAACGTCGACATGCTGGCGCTGATGATCTGGCTCAGCCTGGTCCCGCCGATCCCCGCTTTTCTTTTCTCGTATGCCATCGGTGACAGCTTCGACCTGATCGCGCAGTTCCAAAACGCTTCCACCGTGAGCCTGTTGTCGCTTGGATATCTGGCCATCGTGTCGACGACCGTCGCATTTGCGGTCTGGGGCCGGTTGCTGAACACCTACCCCGCCGTCATGGTGACACCGTTCGCACTTTTTGCGCCCTGCGCCGGTGTCCTTGCGTCGTATCTTATTTTTGACGAAGGTTTCGGACCGTTGCGCGGCGCCGGCATGGTCCTGATCATGATCGGCGTTGCCGGCACTGTCCTTATGGGACCACGCAAGGGACGAGCGGGAGGAAAACCGGATCATGCCCCCTAGAAAAATCACCGGATCCTGCCTGTGCGGTAACGTGGCTTTCACGTACACGGGCGAAATCGCCGACGCCGCCTATTGCCATTGCAGCGATTGCCGCAAGACCACCGGCAGCGCCTTTAACATCTCCATCGGGCTGCAGGCGGATCTGTTCACGATCAGCAAGGGAACGCCGCGCGACTACACCATGACAGCCGACAGCGGGCAGCAACTGACACGGCATTTCTGTGGCGATTGCGGCGCGCCGCTGTTCACCTCGTCGCCATCGCACCCAGAAACGGTGTATGTCAAAGCGGGGGCTCTGGATGATCCCGGCGTCGTCCGCCCGGCGTATCAGAGCTGGACCCGTTCACGGGTGTCGTGGTCGAAAATTGCCGACGATCTGCCCGGTTTCGATACGGACAGGAACGCGGGCTAACCAGGGATTATTCGTGCAGACGCCCCTGGCCGCGCAGCCGGTCGACGAAGACATCGATCAGCCGGCGCAAAACCTTGTCGTTATCGCCGAGTTTACCAAGACGGCTGGCGAGATCGCCCTGCGTGATCACCGTCAGCTTGGCCTTGCCGACAACCCGCGCCGACGCCATGCGCGGCTGATTGTCGATCAGCGACATCTCGCCAAGAATGTCGCCCTTGCCAAGCGTCGCCAGCACAATTTCTTCGTTGCCGTTCTTGCGGAAAATCTGCACCTTGCCGTCAATCACGAGATAGGCCTTATCGGCGGCATCCCCTTCTTCGAACAGAATTTCCCCATCATCGACTTCGCGCCGCTCGATCTTCTGGTTCGTCACGGTCGCATCCTCCATTGTAAAAACCACGGCCGTCCCTTCGTTGGCCGCGGGATCGTCCTTCGACTTCTCATCGCGCTTTACCAGCCGGTCCAGCGTATCCGAGAAAAGCGCGCGCCATTTTTCCGGCAGGGCATCCGATGCCAGCTTCAATTTCAGCGCTTCCATCACCGAATGCGCCTGATCGCGCGGCATGTCGGCCGGCATCAGCGATGCCAATGACGTCAATTGCTGCACCAGCCTGGCCATCACGTTGAGCACTGCCTGCTCGTTCTTCTGGCCAATCGGCGCGCCGATCAGATCCAGCAGAAACCCGAGCCGCACGGCACGGTACGGCAGCAGGGCCAGCACATGATTGATGGCATCTTCCGCCGACAGATCATCCGGATCGGCAAAGGCGATCCGTCCCCGTTCGACAATGGCGCCGGCCATTTCCGGCCCGCCGGTGACGCCAGCTTCTTCGGTCAGTTCGCGCACAAGTCCGCGAAACGCATCCTGATCTGCCTTCACCCCTTCACGCGTCAACGGGCGAATGCCGCTCATGGTCTTGGCGACACGGCCGAGCAGGATCGCCTTTGACAGCGGCATCGGACGCGCCGCCATGAAGGCATTGAAGGCCTCGATACAGGAACGGGCATTTTTTGTCTTACAGCGCCCCTGCGTCAGATGAATGATATCCCTGAGCGCCGTCATGGGATCGGCGAAGCCGCCGAACAGGTCCGTCAGCGCCGTCGAGCTATCGAGGATTTCCGCGGCGATTCCGTCGATGAATTCAACCACCAGGGCATCGGATGATTTCTCGCCGAGCTCGATCAGCAGCGACAGCTTGTCCGACCAGTCGCCCTGCTTCGACAGCGCCAGTGCCAGCCCGCCCAGCACATAGATGCGCCGCCCGCCGGCATCGCCAGGTGCCTTGTCGGCCAGCCCCTGCAAACCAAGGCTGTCGACAAAGCCGGGCCGCGTCGTGTCCTCGCCGCAGACGCGGGCGTTTTCCCTGATCTCGGCGAAGGCGGCATAAAGGACGTCGTTACGGTCCGCCGGTTTGGCGCCGGTTTTTTTCGCCTGAATGGTCCCGATCCGGCTGATCGCGGCGGGGAATAATTTGTCGTTGCGCTCCAGCATGCGAAGCGCGCCGTAATCGAACGCCAGTTCGAGCGCCGTCTGACCCCGCTGTTCCAGCAGTTCGCGCAGCAGCCGCCCCGCCGCCTTGCGTGCCGGAAACAGGTAATAGTCGGCAATAGCGTCGCAGACGGGTGCGTCCTCGATCGGCACGATCTTGACTGGCTTGTCGCCGAAATCGAGCATTTCCTCGAGGACGGTTTCTTCCTCGCCGGTGCGCTGGCTTTCGGCAACGACGCGAACGCCCTCGAAGCGTTTTTCAGCGATCAGGACTTCGGCGCGTTCAAGGGCATCGGAACGAACGTCATGGTGCGAATCGACGAGCCATCGCTCATCCTCGAAAATATACACATCGTAGGTTTTCTGCGCGAGATTCTGCCGCACTGCCTGTCCCCCTTGAGCACCCTCATCATTGCCCCGGGCGAAGCGAGAGTCCACCGCCTAAGATTGAATTATCCTGATACATCCGCTCTTGGCGCTCTCTTGCTCATCGGCACGGGATGTGCAGGAATCCCGCAGCACGGTTTTATAGGGAAATGCGATGAAGAAAATCGGTCTGATCGGCGGCTTGAGCTGGGTATCGACGCAGGCGTACTACCGCCTGCTCAACACCATGATGAACGAGACCCTGGGCGGTGTGCATTCGGCGCATCTGATCCTCGAAAGCGTCGACCGGCAGCGCTATGTCGACCACGTCATCCGCGACAAAGATGAAGCGGCGGCGTGCGAGATGATCCTGAAAGCCGCGAAATCGGTCGAAGCCGGCGGCGCCGACTTCATGGTCATCACCTGCAACGACGTGCATCGTTTCGTGCCGGAAATTCAGCCGCATCTGAGCATTCCGTTCCTGCATATCGCCGAGGCTACCGGCAAGGCCATCCAAGCCCACGGACTTTCTTCCGTCGCACTGCTCGGCGTGCGCAAGACCATGGAAGGCACATTCTATCAGGATGTGCTCAAAACCTTCGGGATCGAGACGATCGTGCCGGACGTTGCGGAACGGGATTTCGTCGATGCATCGATCATGGAGGAAATGGTCAAGGACCGCTTCCTGACGGAAACGCGGGCGAAGTACCTTGAACTGATGCACACGCTGCACAAACGCGGCGCGGCGGGCATCGTGCTCGGCTGCACGGAAATACCGCTGCTGATCGCCCCCGAAGATATCGACATTCCGGCGTTCTCGACCACCGATCTGCACTGCCGCGCCGCCGTCGACATGGCGCTTCGGGACTAAAGCCGGTGGCGGCGCCGTAACCGGATTTCGGCCTTCATCGGCATGACGAAGTTGATGCTCCCGCCTCTTACCCCGCCGCCTTGTTCCCGGGGCGGCGGCGGCCGAGGTGACGCGGGCGGCCGGATGGCTTCTTGGCATCGTCGCTTACGACTTTCCGCTTCTTCAGTTCCTCGCCGACCTCGGCGATGGCGTCGATGGCAGGCACCAGCCGCTGGCCGAGATCGCTGAGGCTGTATTCGACCGACGGCGGTGACGTCGGCATGACGTTGCGTTCCAAAACGCCCCACGATTCCAGTTCGCGCAGCCTTGTGGTCAACACCTTCGGCGAGACCAGCGGAATATCGCTGCGCAGTTCGCTGAATCGCCTTGGGCCGGCGCGCAAGTTCCAGATGATGTTAGGCGTCCACGCGCCGCCGAGGATCTGCATGCATTCCAGAAGCGGGCAGCTATACGGCACCGCGGGAGATCGATTCTTACGCATTTTCAAGGCCATGGCGCACCTTTCGGGGAAACCTGGTTACCGGATGGTAACTTGATAATGCAGTTACCAAAGGAAATCAACTTTACTTTGGTAACTCGGAATTCTACCTGTCGGGGCGACAACAACTTTGACCCACGAAGGGAGACACAACGATGAAACTTTACTACATGCCCGGCGTCTGTTCGCAGGCGGTGCACATCGCGCTGAACGAAATCGGCGCCGACTACGAACTGGCAAAGGTCGACGGCGCCAGCAAGGAAACCGAGACCGGCAGCGATTTTCGCAGCGTCAATCCGCTCGGCTACGTGCCGGCGCTCGAACTCGACGACGGCACGCTGTTGCTGGAAGCGCCGGCAATCCTGCAATACCTCGCCGATCTGAAACCGGAAACGGGCCTTGCCCCCACGGCCGGTACGATCGAGCGTGTGCGGTTGCAGGAACGGCTGAACTTCGTCGCCAGCGAACTGCACAAGTCGTTCGGCCCGTTCTTTGCCCCCATCAAGCCCGAAGGCGCACTGCGTGATCAGGCGATGACCAAACTGCGCTCGCGTTTCGACGCGCTGGAGGCACAGCTTGCCGACGGCCGCAGCTACCTGATGGGCGACGCCTTCACCGTTGCCGATGCGTATGCCTTCGTCGTTGCGTCGTGGGCGCCGATCATCGAGCTGGACCTCTCTCCCTGGCCGCATGTCACCGCCTATGTCGATCGCGTCCGAAATCGTCCGCACGTGCAGACCACCCTCGCGCGCGAAGCCGCCTGATCCCCCTACAGGCGGGCACCCGGGGCGGTCGTCTGGCCGCCACCGGGAGCGCGCGGAGAGAGACACCATGCATGATGACCTACAGGAAGACCTTCAGGCCGTGACCCGGCAGATGCAGATCTATTTCGACGGTCTGTATTTCAGCGACCCGGCGAAGCTGGCCGGCGTGCTGCACCCGGATGCCCGGTATGTGTGCGCAACCGAAGACGCGCTGACCAATCTGGGAATGGATGAATACCTGCCCATCGTCGCCGCCCGGCAGGCCCCCGCCGCGCGGGGCGAGCCACGCCGCGACAGCATCGTCGGCATTGAATTCGCCGGACCCAGGACCGCCTTCGTGCATGCCCATTGCGCCGTCGGCGAACGTTACTTCACCGACTTCCTGACGTTCGTTAAAGTGGACGGTGCATGGCAGATCATATCCAAGGTCTTTCATTTCGATCTTGAAGCACTAAATACGAACGACACACCGTGACGGAGAACAGCGACGATGGAAATCAATAGCGATTTCGCCAAGCGGGCCGTCATGCACGGCCGCGACATGGACTGGGTCCCCTCGCCCACGGCCGGTGTCGAGCGCAAGATGCTGGACCGGATCGGCGATGAAGTGGCGCGCGCGACCTCCATCGTCCGTTACGCACCCGGCAGTGCCTTCCCCGCGCACGTGCACGGCGGCGGCGAGGAATACTTCGTGCTCGACGGTGTGTTTCAGGACGAAGGCGGCGATCACCCGGCGGGTACCTACGTGCGCAATCCACCACGCTCACGCCACACCCCGGCCTCGGCACCGGGCTGCACCATCTTCGTCAAGCTGTGGCAGTTCGACCCCGATGACCGGACGCCGGTACGCATCGATACGCGGGCGGCTTCGGAAGCCAGCGCGGCGGATGATACAGCGGGCATCGACAGCCGGGCGCTGTTCCGCGACACGCGCGAAACGGTGCGGCTTTTGACCTGCCGGCCCGGCACGGCAATTTCGGTGCAGCCGGTCGGCGGCTACGAGGTGTTCGTGCTCGACGGCGACTTCATGCAGGGTGTGGAGGCGTTCCGGCCGTGGTCATGGCTGCGCCTGCCGATCGGCACGGACTTCACCGCGATGGCCGGCCCGAACGGCTGCCGCCTGTTGACCAAGGAAGGTCATTTGCGCTTTGCCGATGCGACGGCTCCCGGCGCGGCCTAGCCGATATTCAGTAGCTGCATCCCGGCGGCCTCGCCCGAGGGCATGGCGCGGGAAACATGGCAATCCCCCCCTCTCCCTGGGGAGAGGGTCGCGCGCAGCGCGGGGTAAATTCTGCTGTCGTCACCCCGGCGAAGGCCAAGGTCCAGAGCTTCGAACGGCGCCGCTGGACTCCGGCAGGAGCCTGCGCCCGCGAAAGCGGATGGTGCGGGCGGCCGGACTTGAACCGGCAAGGCCGAAGCCGAGGGATTTTAAGTCCCTTGTGTCTACCAATTTCACCACGCCCGCATCGGCAGGGAAAGTAACCGCCGCCGCCGCGCTGGGCAAGAGGCGAAGCATCGTCGCCGGCAGCGCGGCAAGGGGCGCCGGCACGCTTGCGCCCGGGTCCGGGTGCGTGCCAATGTCCAGTCATGGACGCACCCAACCCAAAGCCCCTGATCGGCGAAACCGCCCCCGGTTTCGACCGGCGGTTCCGTGACACGCTGGAAAGTCTTCTGGTGTGGCGCCGCGATGTGCGCCGTTTCAGAACCGATCCGCTGCCGGACGGCTTGATCGAACAGTTGCTGAGACTGGCGGCGCTGTCGCCAAGCGTCGGCAATGCGCAGCCATGGCGCTTCGTCACCGTCGACGATGCCGCACGCCGCCAGGACATCATCGCCAATTTCGAACGCGCCAACGCCGATGCGCTGGACGATTACGACGGCGCGCGGGCGGAACTGTATGCCGGGCTCAAGCTTGCCGGGCTGAAGGAAGCGCCGGTGCACCTGGCGGTCTATTGCGACGATGAAAGCGAAACCGGACACGGGCTCGGCCGCAAGACCATGCCGGAGATGCTCGCCTATTCCGTGGTCGGCGCCATCACCACGCTGTGGCTGGCGGCGCGCGCCAACGGTGTCGGGCTGGGCTGGGTGTCGATTCTCGACCCCGAACAGGTGCGCCGCACCCTCGACGTGCCGGAAACATGGACCCTGATCGGCTATCTGTGCCTCGGTTATCCCGTCGAAGAACATGACGACCCCGAACTGGTCCGCGCCGGATGGCAGGACCGGGTCGACATTGCGAATTTTATCGTCAAGCGCTGAACGCTAGTCCGGCGGGTCGCGCCATTCGCCGAGCCCCCAGATGCCGATGGCAATGGTCATGCCGGTAACGGTCACCCAGATATCGAAACAGAAAAGACCGATCCACATCCACGACTGGCCGGCGCGCGCGATCAGCGACGCAATGCCGCCGACATCCAGCCACAGCAACAGCGCCGCAATCGCCAGCGAAATCGCCGTGCCGAGGATTGCGCGATAAACCAGAAAACTGAAAAAAGCCCGCTGGCTACGGACCAGGTCAGGGCTTTTCGTTTTCATGTCGGCGCCTCCGTGTTTTCGGACGTCTCCGGGTCTTCGAGGACCGGCTCGCCGCCGAGGTCCTTCAGCATCTCTATCACATCGCGTACCGCCGCGTCGGCTTTGTCCGCATCCTCGGCACGGATGACGATGTTCGCGCCCGGGCGGTCGTTGCGATAGAACGGATACGAGCCGATCTCGGTATCCGGGTGACGCGCCTGCAGTTCCGAGAGCGGACCGCCGGCCCGGCCTTCGGGAACATGCGAAGAGACGGTGCGGCTGAGCATCGGCTTGCCGCCAGTCAGGCGGTGACGGATCCCGATGAACATCGCCTGCATGATGCGCGGCACACCCGGTAAAACGAACACGTTCTCGACCTGAAAACCCGGCGCCTTGGACACCGGGTTGTCGATCAGCACCGCATCGACCGGTGTGTTCGCCATGCGCAGCCTGGCTGCGGTCAGCTCGCCCGGCGGATAATGATCTTCCAGCAACTTGACCGCCTCCGGGTTCGGTCCGAAGTCGATGCCGAAGGCCTTGGCGATGCATTCCGACGTGATGTCGTCGTGGGTCGGGCCGATGCCGCCGGTGGTGAAGACGTAATCATAGCGTGCGCGGAGCGTGTTCACGGCCTCGACGATGGCGTCCGGCTCATCTGAAACGATGCGCACTTCGGTCATGCGGATGCCGAGCTTGTTCAGTTCTGCGCCCAGATGCTGCAGGTTGGCGTCGCGCGTGCGACCGGAAAGGATTTCGTTGCCGATAATCACCAGTCCGGCACTAACCGGGCCGGCTGCGCCGGGATTCGATGTCGTGGTTTCGTTGTCTGTCATGGTGGAAATGTAGGAAGCGCGCGTATGCTTTAAAAGCACAAACACACACGCGGATCGGGCGGCCCGGAGAGGGGTTCCGGTGCCGCCCGTCTCGCATCGCGCGCCGCAGGGCCGGAGGAGTACCCCCGGGCGCGACGCAGTGCAGACGTTAGCTGGAGATTTTCCAGTCGCCGTCCGGCATCCGGCACGCGGTGCCGTACCCGACCTGGGATTCGCCACCGACGATGACTTCGGTCTGGTATTCCCGGCAATAAGCGCCGGTCTGCGTGTCGCGGCCGACACGGGTCGGCGTGACATGGCCGGAATTGCCGCTTTCCGGGTTCGACCAGGAAATCGTCTGCCCGACCGGGGCCTCCATGGCCTGGGTCTGCGCCCGGTTCAGGTACGCCTGGTCGGCACGGTCGAGGGATTGACCCATCGAGTTGCCGAGGAACCCGCCGAGCAATACGCCCGCCGCGGTTGCCGCAAGCTGGCCCTTGCCGCCGCCGACCTTGGATCCGGCGAAACCACCGAGGCCCGCACCGAGCAAGGTGCCCATGGTCTGCTTGTTGCCCTGGTCGGTGACACAGCCGCTCAGCAGGCCGAGGCTCAGCACCGCCGCCATGGCCATGGCCATCGGCCGGCGCAATTTCGTGGTCTTCTTGGTATTGGTCGTCATCAATTCGGTTTTCATCATTCGTCCTCCTGTTACGTCGCCGCCGTTTCCTCCGCGGCGATGAGAGGAGCTTAATTATCTTTATTTTTATAGTCAATATTGTTGTTAAAAATAAATGTATTTAAATGTATCAAACTTTTTATCTTTTATTTTCAATATGATAATGGGAATGGACATTTGCAGCAAAGAAGCTATATATATAACTGTAATTTTTAACATTGTTTCCCATGGAGGAATCCCGTGCCCCTGACCTATAGCGATCAGCAACGGCGTGCCTATCTGGTCTTCACCGACAAGGTCGGCAGCGGCTGGATCAATCTGTTCGCGGGGGACACGGAATTTTACTCGGCCGCTTACTGGGATTTGCTGACGCACTTGTGGCGCGTCAGTGAACCGGTCCGCAAGACCGACGCAATTGCCGCCATCACCGGCGTCAAAAGCCCGCTGACGGCATCCAAGTACATCGACACCGCGCTGACACGCGGGCTGATCGTCGAAAAGGAAAACCCCAATGACGCGCGCTCGAAGCTGATCGCCCTGTCGCCGCAGATGCGCGCGCAAATGGATGCGTTTTTCGACGATGCGGTCGATGAAATGAAAAAGGCTGTGGCGGGGCTTTAAGCTGCCCCCTCCAATACCCTTTTCCCGGATGGGCCACCGGCGCTTATGCGCTGGCCCCCGGCCTGCGCCGGGGTAACGGACAACATTACCCTTTGTCATTCCGGCGAAAGCCGGAATCCAGAGCGTCAGGCATCATTAATTGCTTTCTGGACCCTGGCAGGGATGGCGGCAGAGATGCAGAGCGAAACGGCGGGCCGGATCAGAGATAATCCCTGAGCAGCGCCACCAGCGGCTTGTCGGCCGGCGGCATCGGATAATCCCCCAGCCGGATCGGCTGCACCCACTTCAATTCCTGGCCTTCGAGGGGTTTCGGCTGGCCTTTCCAGATGCGGCACAGATACAGCGGCATCAGCAGATGGAAATCCTCATAGACGTGGCTGGCGAAGGTAAACGGCGCCAGGCAGGACTCGGTAATGTCGAGGTCCAGTTCTTCGGCCAGTTCGCGGACCAGGGCGGTTTCCGGCAGTTCGCCGTCGGCGACCTTGCCGCCCGGAAACTCCCACAAGCCGGCCATCGATTTGCCTTCCGGACGTTTGGCGATGAGCACCCGCCCGTCGGCGTCGATCAGGGCCGCAGCCGCCACCAGCACGGTTTTCAGCCCCCCGCCCGCGCCGGCAAAGGGCGCGCCCCAGCAGCCCCCGTCATGGCCAGAGTCAGGACCTGTAGTCGGCATTGATCGAGATGTAGCCGTGCGTGAGGTCGCAGGTCCAGACCGTCGCCGCCCCGTCACCGATCGCCAGATCGACGTCGATATCGATTTCCTGACCCTTCATGTGCGCCGCCACCGGCGCTTCGTCGTAACCGTCGACGGCGGCGCCGTCGCGGGCGATGACGGTCCCGCCCATGCTGATCGCGAGCTTGTCGCGTTCGGCCTTTTCACCGGCCTTGCCGACCGCCATGACGACACGGCCCCAGTTCGCGTCCTCGCCGGCGATGGCCGTCTTGACCAGCGGTGAATTGGCGATCGACAGCGCGATCCGCTTCGCCGCCGCATCGTTCTCGGCGCCTTTAACGTTGACGGTGATGAACTTCGACGCCCCCTCGCCGTCACGGACCACCTGCTTGGCGAGATCGATACACAGGTCTTCGAGCGCGACGCGGAAGGCATCAAGGGCGGGATCATCGGCATCGCTGATTTCCGCGTTGCCGGCGGCGCCGGTCGCGAACGCAAGCACCGTATCGCTGGTTGAGGTATCGCTATCGACGGTCGCGCGGTTGAAGCTGTTTTCCGTCGCTTCCGACAAACACGCCTGCAGCACGGCCGACGGCAATGCCGCATCGGTGGCGATGAACGCCAGCATCGTCGCCATGTCCGGCGCGATCATGCCCGAGCCCTTGGCGATGCCATTGATGCGGACCGTGGTCCCGTCAATATCGACACGCCTGGTCGCCCCCTTGGGGAATGTATCCGTCGTCATGATCGCCTGCGCCGCATCGGCCCAGCGCGCAGGCGACATTTCCTCGGCCATGGCAAGGATATGCGGTGTTAGTTTTTCCGCCGGCAGAACCTCGCCGATGACACCGGTGGACGCCGCGAACACCCGGCTCGGGCGGCACGTCAGCACATCGGCGGCGGCGGCGACGACGGCTTCGCAGGCCTCGGCCCCGGCACTGCCGGTGAAGGCGTTGGCGTTACCGGCGTTGACGACGACGCCACGGGCCTCGCCGCCCTCCAGATGCTGGCGGCACCAGTCGACCGGCGCCGACGGACACAGCGAACGCGTAAAAACGCCGGCAACCTGTGTGCCGTCGGCGAATTTCATCAGCAAAAGGTCGGGACGACCCTTGTATTTCAATCCGGTTTCAGCCGCTGCGATTTCCACACCGTCGATGGCCGGCAGGTCCGGAAAGGCATCGGGCGCCAATGGCGAACGCGCGATCATGTTCAATGCTCCGAAATCAGGGTTTGCTGCCGTCAATGGCGAAACGTTCGATCTTGGCCTTGGCGCGCAGGCGCTCGACATAGGCCGAGCCCGCTTCCTGGGCGGCACTGGCGCGCAGTTCCTCGATGCTGTCTTCAAAGCTCGGCGGCGCGGCAGCGCGTTTTTCCTCGACCTTGATGACATGGAACCCGAACTGGGTTTTCACCGGCTCGCGCGAATGGCTGCCGGCGTCCAGAGCAAAGGCGGCGGCTTCGAATTCAGGCACCATCTGCCCCTTGCCGAAGAACCCCAGATCGCCGCCGCGCGGCCCCGAAGGCCCGGTCGATTTTTGCTTCGCGACCTCCGCGAAATCGGCGCCGTCGTCCAGCGTCTTGATCACGGCAACCGCCTCGTCGGCAGTTTTCAGAAGAATATGCCGGGCACGGACTTCCTCGGCACCCTTGGCAACCGACGCTTCGTACCTGGCACGCAGTTTTTCATCGCTGACGGCGGCTTCGATTTCCTTGCGCACGGCATAACGTTCAAGAATCTGCTCGCGCACGATCGCCAGGGTCTTTTTGAAATCCGCTTCCTCGTCCAATTTTCGGGCCAGCGCATCCGTGGCGACAAGCTTGGAATCGATCAGACTCGTCAACAGCATCGGATAAATCTGTGCCATCGGCACTGCCTTGTATTCCTGCGGCAGGTTTTCATGCGCTTTTTCAATGTCGGAGCGGAGAATTTTGGCACCGTTGACGGTGGCGATGACGGGATCGTCCGCCGCCTGGCCCGGCAATGACGGCAAGACAAGAAACAGGCCCGTCAGAAAACCGGCGGCAAGGGTTCGGATAGACATAACATTCTCCTGCTAATGGCGCATGCAAGGCCCGCAAGCGGGCCGGTTTCCGGCGATAAACCACACCCGGCCCCGGCGGGGCAAGCGTGGCGAAGCCGTGGTCCCTTTTTAACACGTTGTAACAAAGTGAAAACAAATGAATCCCTGCGGAAAAATCCCTGAAATGTTGATCCCCGATAGTGGCTTCCAGTCATCGTTGTTGAAATGTGCAAATCAGGATTTTTTGGAGCTGTCATGGAATTCTTTGCTGATCCCGAATTCATCAAGTTAACCGCCCTCGGATGCGCGTTTGTTGTTGGCGTCAGTGTCTGCATCTACGTCGCCCTGCGTGAAACGGCCGAACTAAACCGCCGCAGGCGCGCCAAGAAACTGATCTATCAAGATCAGGTGCAGCGCGAACTGAACCGCAAGAAGCATCTTATGGCGAAAATCCAGACCCAGGATGCGGACGACAGCGTTTCCACGCAAATGCAGGACCAGATACAAACCCAGACGACGATGCAGCGCTCGGGCAATCAGTCTTTCGCCTGAACAAAAGGCGATTGCATGCGCCCGAATTCACCAGGTTCTCTTGAGGTGGTGTAACTCACCGTACACTCTCCACTGGCCGGTCAGAAGGACCGGCCTTTTTTATACACATGGCGGCTGCTAATGCTTGCAAGGCCGCCGCCACCCCGGCATGTTGCACCTGCTAACATTTGCCAGAGGGTGTGATTATGAGTTTCACGATTGTCGATCAGGCGCCGGCGCGTCTTAACCGTTCCGAACTTGCCGTTCCGGGTTCCAGCACGAAATTCCTGCAAAAGGCCTGCGAAAGCGCTGCCGATATGGTTTTTCTCGATCTCGAGGATGCCGTGGCCCCCGATGACAAGCCGCAGGCGCGCAAGAACATCATCGAAGCCCTGAACGATCAGGACTGGTCGGGCAAGACCGTGTCGCTCCGCATCAACGGACTGGATACGCACTATTGCTACCGCGACGTGATCGAAGTGGTCGAAGGCGCCGGCGACAAGCTGGACCTGATCATGATCCCCAAGGCCGGCACCGCCGCCGATATCTATGCCATCGACATGCTGGTGACGCAGATCGAAACGGCCAAGGGCTTCAAGAACCGCATCGGCTTCGAGATGATCATCGAAACCGCGCTCGGCATGCAGAATGTGTTTGAGATCGCCGCCGCCTCGCCGCGCAACGAATCCCTGCACTTCGGCGTCGCCGATTATGCCGCCTCGACCAAGGCCCGTACCACCGCCATCGGCGGCCCGAACAAGGATTACTATGTGCTGAGCGATCCGCTGGAAAACGGCGAGCGCGAGATTTACTGGGGCGACATGTGGCATTATCCGATCACGCAAATGGTCGTCGCCGCGCGCGCCAACGGTCTGCGCCCGATTGACGGTCCGTTCGGCGATTTCAAGGACCCGGACGGCTATATCGCACAGGCCAAACGCGCCGCCGTGCTCGGCTGCGAGGGCAAATGGGCGATCCACCCGTCGCAGATCGAGCTGGCGAATACGGTTTTCAGCCCGTCGGCCGAGGACGTCCAGCAGGCCGAACGGATTCTCGAAGCCATGGCTATTGCCGAGAAGGAAGGCCGCGGCGCGGTGGCGCTGGACGGCAAGCTGATCGACTATGCCTCGATCAAGCAGGCCAAGGTCCTGGTCGATATGGCCGCGAAACTGGCCGGCAAGTAATTTCCGCCGATCCTTATAATATGAAAATTCGCTAGGGTGTCTCGCCAAGCGCGTTTGTAGATGGTATTCACGTAGGCATGCAGGCTTATCTGGATTTCGAAAAACCAATCGCCGATCTTGAAAGCAAGATCGAGGAGCTTCGCCACCTGTCGAGCGAGGGCGAGGTAAATATTGCCGACGAGGTCAGCCGCCTGCAGGACAAGGTGCAGCGCCTGCTGACGCAGACCTACAACAAGCTCACCCCGTGGCAGAAAGCGCAGGTCGCGCGCCACCAGAAACGCCCGCACGCACTGGCCTATATCGACGCCCTGATCGACGACTTCACGCCGCTTGCCGGCGACCGCGCGTTTGCCGAAGACAACGCCATCGTCGGCGGTATCGGCCGTTTCAGGGGCCGTTCCGTGGTCGTCATCGGCAACGAAAAGGGTGACAGCACGGAATCCCGTATCCGCCATAATTTCGGCATGGCCCGGCCCGAGGGCTATCGCAAGGCGCAGCGCCTGATGCAGCTCGCCGACCGCTTCCATCTGCCGCTGATTACCCTTGTCGACACGCCCGGCGCCTATCCCGGCGTTGACGCCGAAGCCCGCGGTCAGGCGGAAGCCATTGCCAGATCCATCGAAACCTGCATTTCCGTCCGCGCGCCGTTCGTCAGCGTGATCATCGGCGAGGGCGGCTCCGGCGGCGCCATCGCACTGGCCGTCGCCGACAAGGTTTTGATGCTGGAACATGCGATTTATTCGGTGATTTCACCGGAAGGCTGCGCCTCGATCCTGTGGCGCGATTCCGACAAGGCCGCGGACGCCGCCGAGGCGCTCAAACTGACGTCGCAGGATCTGCTGAAGCTGGGCGTCATCGATCAGGTGATCTCGGAACCGCTCGGCGGTGCACACCGCGACCCGCTGGCCATGATGACCCGCACCGCGGACGCCATTGAAAAGCATTTCGATGAGCTGACCAAGGTTTCCGGTACCGAACTGCGTACCCGGCGGCGCAAGAAATTCATCGATATGGGCTCGACGGGGCTTTAAGCTCCACACCAACCGTCATCCTGAACTTGTTTCAGGATCCATGCTCTCTCACGACACACGTGTCGGTTTTCATGGGCCCTGAATCAAGTTCAGGGCGACGACGCGGGGGTATTGTCCGGGACGGGACGGAAGCGTCAGGCGCTCAGGTCACCTTGCCGTGGCAGTGCTTGTACTTCTTGCCCGATCCGCACGGGCACGGCGCGTTGCGCGGCACCCGGCCCCAGGTGTCCGGGTCGTCCGGATTGACTTCGCTGGCGGCCTGACGGCTGTTGAGCGGGGTAGCGGAATCCCCCTCACCTGCCTGCTCACCGGCCTCGCCGCCCTCGCCTGCCTGCAAGGCGGGATCGGTACGGGTTTCGTGCATTTCCTGATCCGGACGCTGGAAGTCATCTTCGTCCGGGGCCGTCTGGAACTGCACCTGGGCGAGCACGGTCGTCACGCGGTCGCGCAGACCTTCGAGCATTTCCTCGAACAGGTCGAACGCTTCGCGCTTATATTCGTTGAGCGGATCGCGCTGCGCATAAGCCCTGAGGCCGATCCCCTGACGCAAATGGTCGAGGGTCAGCAGGTGCTCTTTCCAGCTCTGATCCAGCAATTGCAGCAAAAGGCTCTTTTCCACCATGCGCATGACGTCGGGGCCGATATTGGCGGCCTTTTCGGCCATCATCCGGTCGGTGATGTCGGTCAGGCGTTCGCGGATTTCCTGATCGGCGATGCCTTCTTCCTTGGCCCATTCCTTGACCGGCAGGTTGACGCCGAAGACACGCAGCACTTCCTCGTGCAGAAAATCGACGTTCCACTGATCGGTATAGGCTTTTTCGGGAATTGCCGCGGAAACCATGTCGGCGACGACCTGCTGGCGCATGTCGACGATGTCGTCGGCAACCTGTTCGGCAGCCATCAATTCGCGGCGCTGTTCATAGATCACCTTGCGCTGGTCATTCATCACGTCATCGAATTTGAGCAGGTTCTTGCGGATTTCGAAGTTCCGGGCCTCGACCTTCGACTGTGCCTTTTCGAGCGCCTTGTTGACCCACGGGTGGACAATCGCCTCGCCCTGCTCGAGGCCGAGTTTCTGCAGCATGCTGTCGATCCGCTCGGAACCGAAGATGCGCATCAGGTCGTCCTGCAGGGACAGATAGAACTTCGACGTCCCCGGGTCGCCCTGACGGCCGGAACGGCCGCGCAACTGGTTATCGATGCGGCGGCTTTCATGGCGTTCGGTGCCGAGCACGAACAGCCCGCCGGCTTGCAGAACGATGTCGCGGTCGCGCTGGATTTCTTCTTTGATCTTGGTTGCCGCGGCTTCGTATTTGTCGGAGCCGGGTTCGGCGTCGATGTCCTGCGCCAGGCGCATTTCCAGGTTGCCGCCCAACTGAATGTCGGTGCCGCGGCCCGCCATGTTGGTGGCGATCGTCACGCCGCCGGGCCGGCCGGCCTGGGCGATGATAAACGCTTCCTGTTCATGGTAGCGGGCATTGAGCACGTGGTGCGGAATTTTCGCGCTCTTCAGCGCAGCGGCGAGCTGTTCCGACTTTTCGATGGAAACCGTCCCCACCAGCACCGGCTGCTTGCGTTCATGGCAATCCTTGATCTGCTCGACGATGGCGGCGTATTTCTCGTCAACGGTGCGATACACCTCGTCATCGTGATCGACGCGGGCGACCGTCACGTTGGTCGGAATTTCAACGACCTCGAGCTTGTAGATCTCGGCGAATTCGCCGGCTTCCGTCATCGCCGTACCGGTCATGCCGGCCAGCTTCGGATAGGCGCGGAAATAGTTCTGGAACGTAATCGAGGCCAGGGTCTGGTTTTCGTTCTGGATGGTGACGTTTTCCTTGGCTTCGAGCGCCTGGTGCAGCCCTTCGGAATAACGCCGGCCTTCCTGCATGCGGCCCGTGAATTCATCGATGATGACGACGTGGTTGTCCTTGACGATGTAATCCACATCGCGCTCGAACAAAACATGCGCGCGCAGCGCCTGGTTGGCGTGATGCACCAGATTGACGTTCTGGATATCGAACAGCGAGCCTTCCTCGAGAAGCCCGGCGTCGCGCATCAGGGTCTCCATATTTTCGATGCCGCTTTCGGTAAAGGTCGCCGAGCGGGCCTTCTCGTCTTTTTCGAAATCGTCTTCGGAAAGATTCGGGATCAGCTTGTCGACCGTGGCGTACAGATCGCCGAGGTCTTCCGTCGGGCCGGAAATGATCAGCGGCGTCCGCGCCTCGTCGATCAGGATGCTGTCGACTTCATCGACGATGGCGAAATTGAACGGCCGCTGCACCATGTCGTCGAGGGTGAATTTCATGTTGTCGCGCAAATAATCGAAACCGAGCTCGTTGTTGGTCGCATAGGTCACGTCGCAGGCATAAGCCGCGCGGCGCTCGTCATCGTTCATGCCGTGCTTGATGACGCCGACGCTGAGGCCCAGGAAGGTATAGACCTGCCCCATCCAGCCGGCATCGCGCTCGGCCAGATAATCGTTCACCGTGACGACATGCACGCCCTCGCCGGAAAGCGCGTTCAGATACACGGCAAGCGTGGCGACAAGGGTTTTACCTTCCCCCGTCTTCATTTCCGAGATCATGCCCTTGTGCAGGACCATGCCGCCCAGCAGCTGCACATCGAAATGGCGCTGGCCGAGGCTTCTTTTCGCCGCTTCGCGGACCGTTGCAAAGGCATCGACCAGCAGATCGTCGAGGCTTTCACCATCTGCCAGACGCCCGCGTAACCAATCGGTGCGGGCCTTCAGCTCATCGTCGGAAAGGGCTTCAAGGGTGGGCTCTTCGGCATTGACGGCATCGACCGTGCCTTGCAGTGTTTTGACGTACCTGTCATTGGCCGAGCCGAACAGGCGTTTGGCAAGATTTTGCAGCATAAATAGGCTCCGGGTGCGCCGAGCGCTGATAAGGTGGGCCGCACGAGCAGCGGCCCTCAAACGGTTGCCAAAGAGATAGAGTCCAGACCGGCCCCTGTCAACGCGCCGGACGGTATTAGCTGAGCGGCGTCATATTGTCACAATCCGGCCATCGGGTGGCTGGTTTCGACCAGTTGGCGCAGGCGCTCCTCCATAACATGGGTATAGATCTGCGTCGTCGAGATGTCGGCGTGCCCCAGCATCTGCTGAAGCGCCCGCAAATCCGCGCCGTTGGCCAGCAAATGACTGGCGAACGAATGGCGCAAGACGTGCGGCGAGACGCGCCTGCGGTCGAGCCCGGCTTCCGTCGCCAGTTCCTTGACCTGCTGGCCGAAGCGGGCCCGCGTCAGGTGACCCTCCTTGCCGCGCGAGACGAAAAGATAGCGTTCGGCCCGCGTCCTGAGCCGGCCTTTCGGCATGAAGCTGTCGCGCACGGCCAGATAATCGCGCACCGCGTCCTGCGCCGGCTCGCCCAGCGGCACCATGCGTTCCTTGCCGCCCTTGCCGCTGACGATCAGCACCGGGCTTTCCCTGAGAAACGCGGATACCGGCAGCCCCACCAACTCACTGACCCGAAGCCCGGTCGCATAAAGCACTTCCATCAGCGCCAGCAGCCTGAGCCCGTCCGCGCCCGGGCGCCGCCGGGCGGCTTCCAGAAGCGCGTCGACTTCCGCCTCGCTCAGGTATTTCGGCAACCGCTGGCCGAGCTTCGGCCCGTCCAGGCTCGAAGTCGGATCGTCCTCGCGAAAGCCCATTTCGATGACGAAGCGGAAAAACCGTTTCAGCGCCGATAACCGCCGCGCCGCCGTCGATGCCGCCAGACCCTTTTCATTGATGGCGCGCAGATAGGCCCGGACGTGATCGGCGCTGGCGCGCTCGGGCGTTGTCTGGCGCCGCCCGACAAAATGCGCGAACTCACTCAAATCACCCCGGTAAGCCGAAAGCGTGTTCACGGACGCATTGCGCGTCGAGCGCATCATGTTGAGGAAGTTCTCGATCCACTGAAATCTGAGTTCGGCCATGCCGCGCCTTTCAGGGACGATCAGAGACCGGCCGCCAGAAGCGTTTCCACCGCGAGCTTGCGGGCCGTCCGTTCGAACCCGAGCGCACGAAATGCCGCTACGACTTCATAAACCACGGCAATGCCCTGATCGCCGGGAACGCCGTTGCCCATGGACTGCAGCGCATAGATCGCCGCCTTCGCCGCACCCGGCGGTACATCGGCCACCTTTGCCTTGCCCCGGTTGGCCATGGCGGCGGCACCGGCAAGCCCAGGTGCGTCCATCCTGTCCGCGCTCGGTTTCAAGGCCCGCAGACTGTCACGGAACATGAACCAAACCACGGGTGACGGCATCAGCTGGTTTTTCGCAACACCGGCCTCGATCCCGTCCCATGACGTCGACGGCAAGTCCTCGCCGAGCGCCATGAACATGCCGTTGACCAGCGCGCGGTAAGACGAGACTTCCGGCGTATCGTCCAACGTGCTGCGCCACGCGGAAATCACGCTATCCAGCGGTATCGACTTGTCGCCGACACCCAAAAGACGCGCCAGTGGCCGGACCCGCGCCAGGGCCCGCGAAGATTCCTCGCGCACCGTGGCGCTGGCGCGAAGCAGCGCCAGCCAGCGCTCGGTCCCGGTCGCATCGCCCAGCACCAGATAAGCCCGCACGCCCGTCAATGCGAACCAGACCATTTCCGGGCTCGGCGGCAGACGGTCCATCAGCGGGCGGAACGCTTCCACCGCCGCCTGATAGCGTCCTTCCTCGCGCGCCAGCGTCAGGGCGCTGAGGATGATTTCGGCGCGCGCCGAGGGAATGTTCTGTTTCGCCGCCGCCTGATACAAAAGCGCACGCGCCGCCGCGCCGCCGATTTCCTGGGCACGGGTTAGCGCATTGGCGAGGTCGGGTTCGACAAACGAGACCTGCTGATACAACCGGCGCAGTTCCGCTGAAGACAAGGCGCCCATCGGCACGGCGCGTTCCGCCGCCTCGATCCTGCCGCCGATGATCAGGTTCGGCGCCATGGCAAGACTGTGCAGGACAAGCGGATCGTCGGTTTCAACGACGCTTGCCGGCAGTTGGACCTTGGCGGCACGGCTGAGCGCGATATGCACCGGCGTCGGCCGCTCGATGCTTTCGAGAATGATCGGTTTCTGGCTGATCACCGAGTCCGCCAGCAGAACCAGCGACGGATCGTCACCGGCAATTTCCCTGAGCAGCGACAGGCCGAAATTGACGCTGTCCGCCTTGCCGTCCAGCGCATCGCAATAGACCAGCAGGCGCTGCCAGAAATCGTCATTGGCGGCGCCGGGACTGTTACGCGCAAGACCACAGGCCCGGGCGTTGTTGTAGCGGATGATCTGCACCTTGGCGTCGACCACATCGAGGCCCGCCGGCCGGCCCTGACGGGGGGCGGCGGCCAAAAGTAGCTCGGCATTATCGACATCGCCCATATCGATCAGCACCTTTGCCCGCGCCGCCAGAAGGCTCGGCGCGTCCTCACCGACGGCAACCGGCGCCCTGGCCCGGCTCAACAGCAGCAGGGATGTAATTTCACGCAATGCCGCCGAACCGCTGCGCAGCGGGATGGCATTGACGAGCGATACGGCTTGGGTCCGTGTCAGCCCCTTCCACATTTCGCCCCCGAACCCGCCGTCCTGGCGGGTGAGCACACCGGCGGATTCGTTGTCGATCTTCCCCAGCCCATCGACTTCGATGCCGGATTTGCCCGATGCACCGAGAAGGTTTTGCGGTTTTTGCATCTGCGCCGGTGCCGGTTCGGCCTGCCGGGACGGCACCAGACGCCGAGGCGTGCTGGTCTCGGGCTGCGGCTGAACTTCCGGTTGGGTTTCCATCTGGCCAAGCGGCACCGGCGTGTCGGCGGGCGGCTTACTCAGATCCACCGGCGCCCCTGTTACCGGCGCCTGGGATATTTCCTGAACCAGTTCTGGGACTGTTTCCCGGGGGATCTCATCGGCCAGCGCCTGCGGTGCTGCAAGCAGGGCCACACACAGAACAGCCCAGCGATCAACGCGGGAACTTGTCATTCGGCAATACCTTTTCGACGTTACTGACCGGTGCCGGGATCTCCCACGTCGCCAGGAATGCCGCTCCGCCACCCGCGCCGAGTAACAGCAAAATCAGAATGAAGACCGTCAGTTTACCCATGAAAAACCGTTACCTGCTCTACCAACTCGCCGTTTATGCATGCGCGGCAAGAATTTTGAAAACATTGAAACAAACGACACTGCAATTGATGCTCGCCTAGGACTGTGGCAAATTTTTGCCATTGCTGCGTCAGTCTATCGGCAGGCCCCTGACCTTTCAACGGGCAGACCCGGCCGGTGTCGACTGTATTTAGCCGCTAATGTTCGGAAAAGTGAATGATTTCATGGCTATAGAGCCAACAAGCGAAGCCGCGAACGACGATGATCTGCCTGAGATCAATCGTCCGCTCGTGCTTGTCGGACTGATGGGCGCCGGGAAATCCTGCATCGGACGCCGGATGGCCGAATCGTTCCGTTTGCCGTTTCGCGATTCCGACAGTGAAGTCGAGGAGGCTGCGGGCTGTGAAGTCCGTGACATTTTCGAGGTTTACGGCGAACCGGCGTTTCGCGATTGCGAGCGCCGCGTGATCCAGCGGCTGCTGCACGGCGAGCCGTGCATCATCGCGACCGGCGGTGGTGCTTTCATGGACCCGGAAACCCGTGAAGAGATAAAAGCGAACGCCACCTCGATCTGGCTGCGTGCCGATCCCGAAGTCTTGCATCAACGAACGAAACGCTCGAAAAACCGGCCGCTTCTGAGCAACGCCGATCCGCTCGCCACCCTCAAGGAACTTGCGGACAAGCGCTACCCGATCTATGCCGAAGCCGATATCACCATCGATACCGCAAACGAAGGTCTGGAAATCACCTTGGAGAAAATCATCACGGCGCTGCGCGACGGCAGCGAAGCGGAACATACGCCATGACCCCGGCTGTGACACTGGCCAGCGAAGGCATCGAGACCCTGCATGTCCCCATGGGCGAGCGGAGTTACGACATCTTTATCGGTGACGGCGGTATTTCACGGGCCGGCGATATCCTCAAGGACATCCTGCGCGCACCCCGCGCCGTCATCGTCACCGACGAGAACGTTGCCCGCGACTGGCTGACGCCGCTTCGTACATCGCTGAATAAAGCCGGCATCAAGACCCGCGACATCGTGCTGCCGCCGGGAGAGCACACAAAAAGCATGACGCACCTGGGCCAACTGCTCGATGATCTGCTTGAACACAACATCGACCGGAAAACCACGCTGATCGCGCTTGGCGGCGGTGTCGTCGGCGACCTGACCGGGTTTGCCGCCGCCGTCGTGCTGCGCGGCATCGATTTCGTACAGGTGCCGACGTCCCTGCTGGCCCAGGTCGACAGTTCCGTCGGCGGCAAGACCGGCCTCGATACCCGTTACGGCAAGAATCTGATCGGCGCCTTTCACCAGCCCCGCGCCGTCATCGCCGATACCCTGACGCTGGATACCCTGCCGATGCGCGAACGCCTGTGCGGCTATGCCGAAGTCGTCAAATACGGCGTCATCAATGACCGCGGGTTCTTCGACTGGCTGCAGGAGAACGGACAAAAAGTGCTCGACGGCGATCCCGTGGCGCGGCGCGAAGCGATCCTGCGGTCGTGCACGAACAAGGCGGAAATCGTTGCCGCGGACGAACGCGAAGCCGGGTTGCGCGCTTTGCTCAACCTCGGCCACACCTTTGCGCATGCGCTCGAAGCGCAGGTCGGCTTCGAAGACAAGCTGAAACACGGCGAGGCCGTCGCCATCGGCATGGTCATGGCGCTCGACCTTTCGGTCCGTCTTGCCCTGATCAACGAGACCGAGCGCGATCTGCTGAAGGATCATCTGGACAGCGTCGGCTTGCCGACCGATATCAAGGGACTGGCCGGCGGCAACTGGACATCGGATGTCCTGCTGCAACACATGGGGCGCGACAAGAAAACCCATGACGGGAAGCTGACGTTTATCCTGGCCCATGGCATCGGTCATTCGTTTGTCGCAAACGACGTCGATCCCGTTAGCGTCGGCGAAGTACTGGATACTTTTATCAACGACGCCCGTTAGGTCATGATACAACGCATGAGACTGGTGAGCGGGTGCGGTGCGCCCGGGGAACCTATTCGATTTATGTAAGGATTTACGATGTTGGAAATCGGCCTCGCAATATTTGTGCTTCTGATCCTGTCGGGATTTTTCTCCGGCGCGGAAACCGCGCTGACAGCCGTATCGAAGCATGTGATGCATCAAATGGAGCAGAGCGGCGACAAGCGCGCGTCGATCGTCAATGCCTTGCACGAAGACAAGGAACGCCTGATCGGTGCGATCCTTCTCGGAAATAACCTGGTCAACATTCTCGCTTCGGCGCTGGCGACCAGCCTTCTGATCCAATTGTTCGGCGACAACGGCGTTGTCTTCGCAACCATTGTCATGACCGCCCTGATTCTGATTTTTTCCGAAATCCTGCCGAAGACCTATGCCATCCGCAACGCCAACAGCATGGCGCTGGTGGTTGCCCCGATCATCAAGCCGGTGGTCGCCGTGCTGGCCCCGATCACACTGGGCATCAACGCCATTGTCCGCCAGGTGCTGATCCTGGTCGGCGCCGGCCCCAATGCAGCGGAAAGCCGTGAAGCCGCGGAAGAGGAACTGCGCGGCGCCATCGAACTGCATGACGGCGACGAGCCGTCGGTGAAGCAGGAACGCGACATGCTGCGCTCGGTTCTGGAACTGACCGAAGTGCAGGTCGAGGAGATCATGACGCACCGCCGCAACGTGGTTGCGATCGACGTTGAATTGCCGTCCGAGGAAATTGTCTCTCAGGTGCTCGAAAGCCCGTACACGCGGATTCCGCTGTGGAAGGACGATCCTGAAAACATCGTCGCCGTTCTGCATGCCAAGGCCCTGCTCCGCGAAATGATGCGTCTCGGCGGCAACGCCAAGGATGTCGACATCATGGCAATTTCCACGCCGCCCTGGTTCATTCCGGAACAGACCCTTTTGCTCGATCAGTTACAGGCGTTTCGCCACCGCCGCGAACATTTCGCGCTGGTCATCGATGAATACGGCTCCAACATGGGGGTCGTGACGCTGGAGGACATCATCGAGGAAATCGTCGGCGATATCGATGACGAGCACGATGTGGAAGTCACCGGGGTCACCGCACAAGCCGATGGCAGCTTCCAGATCGACGGCTCGGTGACGATCCGCGATCTGAACCGTGAATACGAATGGGACCTGCCGGACGCAGAAGCCTCGACGATTGCCGGGCTTGTTTTACATGAAAGCCGGCGTATTCCGGAAGTCGGGCAGAGTTTCATGTTTCATGGTTTCCGTTTCGATATCGTCAGCCGGCAAAGCAACCAGATTACCGGCATCCGCGTCACACCGCCCAGCGGGGATCATGATGGCGCCAAGGAATAGACTGATAAATAAGGGTTTTTTCCACCTACGACCGCAACGTGGCTTTTACACTTCACCAAATTATTGGAGTAACGTAGACTAGTTCATGCGGTCGCAGGGAAGTCGTGCGGTTAAGAATGTTGCGGCCGCTTTTTGGAGGTCACCATGCAGCGGAAAATCGTCCCCGATATCGTTAAACCCGTCGATGTCGCCAGTGTCACGCCCGATGACACCGTGCTTAATGCCGCAAAGATCATGCGCGACCGGAAAATTGCCGCCCTGATCGTCGTCGACGCGGACGGCGACCTGACGGGGATCGTCACCGAACGCGATATCGTTTTCCGCGCGACCGCCGAAGGCAAGGATCCGGGGTCCACCAAGGTATCGGAAATCATGACCGTCAACCCGGACACGCTGGCACCGGGCGACAGTTCATCGGACGCACTCGAACTGATGCAGACCCGGAATTACCGCCACCTGCCCGTCGTCGAGGGTAAAAAATGCATTGCCGTGGTGTCCGTCCGCGACCTCTTCAATTCGGTGAAGGAATCACTCGAGGAAAGCATCCGCGAAACCGAGGCGTTCGTCTTCGGCGACCGTTACGGCGCATAAGACCGCCCCGTGGGCGCATGGCAGGCATGGCGAAATAAAGCAGCTTGCAGGCTTTCCATTTTCCCGCTTATGCCTTAATCGGCGTTGATGAGAAACGCCCCGCACCAGGACAATGCCACGCTCGGGATCACACTTGTGGTTTCGGCGATGTTTATTTTCGCAACCCAGGACGCGATCACCAAGACGCTGGCCGCCAGCTATTCGGTGCCGCAGATCCTGTGGGTGCGGTTCGTTTTCTATGCTCTGTTCGCACTGGCGTTTTCGGCCCGCAAACGGCCGCTGCGATATTGCCTGAAAAGCAACGCGCCGTGGCTGCAGATCGCGCGTTCTTTGCTGATCGTCACGGAAATCGGCATGTTCATCGTCGCCATCCGCTACATGACGCTGGCCGAGATGCATGCACTGCTGGCGACGTTTCCGCTGATGGTCACCGGCATCGCCGCGCTTTTCCTCCGCGAGCCCGTCGGTATCCGCCGTTGGAGCGCCGTATTCGCGGGCTTCATCGGTGTGCTGATCATCATCCGTCCCGGCATCATCGATATCAAACCGGCGGTCTTTCTGGCTTTGCTGACGGCACTGATGTTCGCCGGCTACAACGTCATGACGCGCCTTGTCGCCAAATACGACGACGGCGAAACGTCGACGGTCTACATGGCCGTGATCGGTGCCGTCGTACTGACGTGCATCGGCCCGTTTTACTGGATCGACCCGCCGCTGATCGACTGGTTCTGGCTGATCTGTCTGTCGTTCACGGCGGCGTCGGGACATTTCCTGTTGATCAAGGCACTGGAAGCGGCCCCCGCTTCGACGCTGCAGCCGTTCAACTATACGCTTTTGGTATTCGCCACCGTGATCGGCTATCTGTTCTTCGACAACCTGCCGGATTTCTGGACCGTCGTCGGTGCATCGGTTGTCGTCGCCAGCGGTCTTTATACGATCTATCGCGAACGCAAGCGCGCGCCCAAGGCGCCGCCGCCGCTGGAAACAGCCCCCTGATTTATTTGAGCGTGTCTTCGACCATCTGTTCGGTGATGAAAACCGTCCCGGTGAAGGCGACGATGGCGACATCGTCCGATGGCCGGACCACGTCGACGCGGTAAACCGCCTTTCTGCGCGTGCGGCTGATTTCCCGGGCCCGGGCCTCTATGACATCGCCCTCGCGCACCCCCGACAGATATGAGATGTGCGCATCGATACCCACCGACACCTGCTCGTAGGTATTCGATGCCATGCCGAAAGCCGTATCGGCCAGGGTAAACAGAACCCCGCCATGGCCCCATTTCAGGAAATTCAGGTGCTCGGCACTGATCGTCATCCTGAGATCGAGAAGCCCCGGCGACGCGTTCACCACTTCTATGCCGAGCGCCCCGGCGCAGTTGTCGCGGGCCAGCATCGCCTCGACGCGGGCGCGCGTTTCGCTGTGTGCGCCCACGTTCGTGTCCATGCTGGTATCCATGTTCGTTACCGGGTCCCTCACGCCGCGATCAACGGCTGACCGAAGCCCAGCTCACGGCGCAGGCAGGCGCACATTTCGCCATGCGTTGCGCCGACTTCGGCAGCAGCCACCAGCGCCTCGAAGACATTCAGGCTTTCGTCGCCGCAAGCCCGCGCCATCGCCGCCAGCGCTTTTTCGACGGCGGCGTTGGAGCGTTCGGCCTTGAACGTCTTCAGCTTGGCGATCTGCGCCTCCATGGCCGCGCGTTCCGGGCGTTCCAGCGGCGTCACCGGGACCGGCTCGTCATCGGCGTAGGCGTTGACGCCGACAACCGTCTGCTCGCCGCTTTCGACGCGGCGCTGGAAGTCGAGCGATGACTCGCCCAGCTTGTCCTGCACCAGCCCCGAAGAGACGGCGGCGAACATGCCGCCGGCGGCATCGATCTCGTCGAATGCGGCCATGATTTTTTCTTCCATCTGATCGGTCAGCGCCTCGACATAGTACGATCCGCCCAAGGGATCGATGACGTCGGTCAGGCCCGCTTCCTCGCGCAGGATGTTCTGCGTCTGGATGGCGATCTTGGCCGCCGCCTCGGTCGGTGTGGAGAGCACCTCGTCATAGGCGTCGGTGTGCATCGACTGCAGCCCGCCGAGAATACCGGCAATCGCCTGCGCCGTGGTCCGGGCGATGTTGTTCAAGGGCTGCTGGCGGGTCAGATCGACGCCCGAGGTCTGGGCGTGGAACTTGAACCGCCAGGCCCGGGAATCCGTCGCGCCCAGCCGCTCCTTGGCGAGACGCGCCCAGATGCGCCGCCCGGCGCGGAACTTGGCGATTTCCTCGAAAAAGCTGATCGAGATATCGAAGAAGAATGTGAAACGCGGCAGGAAGGTGTCGACGTCGAGCCCGCGGGCCTGACAGTCCTCGGCATACTGGATCGCCGACGCCAGCGTGAAGGCCATGGCTTCGGCGGGCGTTGCGCCGGACTGCTGCATGTGTTGCCCGACCACCGAGACCGGGTTCCACATCGGCAGACGTTCGTTGGCGAACTGCACATGATCGACGAACACGCGGCGCGCGCCGCCCAGCGCAAGCCGGAAGAACATGTGGTTGGCGACATAGTGCGAGATG
This sequence comes from Thalassospiraceae bacterium LMO-JJ14, assembly GCA_021555105.2. Taxonomy (NCBI): domain Bacteria; kingdom Pseudomonadati; phylum Pseudomonadota; class Alphaproteobacteria; order Rhodospirillales; family Thalassospiraceae; species Thalassospiraceae bacterium LMO-JJ14. The sequence continues at coordinate 1,780,664 of CP134604.1, read as the reverse complement.
TAATCGCTCTGGTTCGAGGTGCCGGAAATCCTGGACCACGGAATATCGCGGCGGTTGGCGACCCCCAGCAGGAACGCCAGCAGCGTGAACGGCGACGGGTCATTCAGTGCCACCGACATGTCGCCGATCGGCACGCCGTCGAGACAGGTTTCCATATCCTCGATGGTGTTGATCGTGGTGCCGCAGGTGCCGAGAATCTCGATATCCACTTCATCGATGTCGTAGCCGCGATAGACCGAATTGCACGGGATCATGCTGAGCGCCGTGGCACCGGTGTCGACGATACGGCGCATGCGGGCGTTGTAGTCTTCCGGCGTGGCGAGACCGATCAACTGGCGCTGCGTCCACGAGCGGCCGCGGTGCATGGTCGGATAGATGCCGCGCGTATATGGTGTCGCGCCCGGAAAGCCGAGATCGGGCATGTACTCGTCCGGCGACCAGTCTTCCGGCGTATACAGCGGCTTGATCTCGATGCCGGAACGGTTGCGGCGCGGTTTTTCGTTCGGCAGGTGCGCCTCGTAGGAATCCCGCCAGTTGTCGCGGGCGGCTTCGAAATCCTGGCCCAGCGCTGTGTTTTTACGATCTTCGCTCATTGTCACTCTCCCAACTTCTTGCGGCGTTCGACGATCAGCGCGGCAATGCCGTCAACGATATCGGTGCGTGAACAGCCCGGATGAAATACCTGCGCAACCCCCGCTTCCTTCAGCATCTGTTCCTCGTCATCGGGGACGATACCGCCGACGATGACGATCACATCGTCCAACCCGGCGTCCTTCAGCGCGCGCATCAGCTTCGGCACCAGCAGATGGTCCGTCGCCAGCGAACTGACGCCGACGCAGTCCACATCTTCCTGCGCCGCCTGATTGACGACGGTTTCGACCTGCTGCCAGGGGCCGGTGTAGATCACCTCCATCCCGGCATCGCGCAGGAACGAAGCGACCAGCCTGGAACCGCGGTCATGCCCGTCGAGGCCGATCTTGGTAACCATCACTTTCGGCGGGCGGGCCAGACCGGCGACAGCGGACGGAATGCCGGAGGATTGAGACGCTTCAACTGTATTCATGGCTTTGTTCCCACGGTTTTATCGTTGCGTAACAAGCGGACGAAATGACCGGCGATTTCCGCCGGCGTATCTCCGTCCGCCCGGTACCAGGTTTTCGACCAGTTCGCAGCACCCAGCAGCATCAGCCGCATCCAGCCCGCGTCCCCGGCGTTCTGCAGCGGCAAGGCATCGACCAGATGGCGGAAGCGCTTTTCGTAATCGTCACGCAGCCCGATCAGCTTGGTGCGCAATTCCGGCGCATCGGCGGGCAGATCGCGAATCACCACCTGCGCATAGTCGCCCCCATCCAGAAGACTTTGCAGATGTGCCGCCAGTGCGTTTTCGAGCTGCTGCCAGGGATCGTTCGGATCGCAAGCCGCCACGGCACCATCGACGGCTTCGGCGATTCGTCGCACGCCTTCTTCGTGAACCGCCAGCAGCAGCGCCGACTTGGATTTGAAGTGATAATAAAGCGACCCTGCCAGCATCCCCGCATCGGCGGCGATGTCGCGCATGGTCGTCGACGCATAACCCTGCCGGCGGAAACGGTAAGCAGCCGCATCCAACACTCCAGCCCGGCGATTGTTGTTTCTGGGCCTTGCCGTTTCGTCGTTTATGAGGTCTTGTCCGTCCATGACTTCCCGTTAAACAAACGTTTGTTAGGTCAACTTATACCTTGCACACGAGCCGGACAAAAGCGAAATGTGACATCAAACGACAGGAGTGATCAGCATGCCGCTTTCCAAGGCCAGCCCCCGCAAACACATGCACACCCGTGAAATCCGCTGCGATGCCTATCAGCGTGACGACGGCCTGTGGGATGTTGAGGGGGTCATAACGGATACCAAGTCCTATTCCTTTGAAAATCAGGACCGTGACGGGGTCGCGGCCGGCGAAGCCGTGCATCAGATGCGGGTCCGTCTGACCATTGACGACGAGATGGTGGTGCATGCCGCCGAAGCCGTAACCGACGCCGCGCCATTCAACATGTGCGGCGATATTGCACCTGATTACGAGAAACTTGTCGGACTGAAGATCGGGCGTGGCTGGCGCAAGAACGTGGTTGCGCGTCTGGGCCGCACACATGGCTGCACGCATATTTCCGATCTTGTGCTTGGGCCTCTTCCGGTGACCGCGTATCAGGCGGTCATTCCGGCGCGCCGGGAGCGCGGCGATGACGTCGGCGACAGCATACGGCCGGCCACGCTGGACACCTGCCACACCCTTGCCGCGACCAGCCCGATCGTTAAAAGGCGCTGGCCGAAATTCTATGTAGGTGATGAGGATGAGGCATCACCGGATGCCTAAGCGTTTTGATTATCCACACCCAGCAGTGCCTGATCGATCATCCGGGTTTTGAATGACGGTTTCTGCGACAGCCGGAAATAATTGACGACGGTCGCCCTTACCGCCTGTGCGCGATTTGCCTCGCCGCGCACCTGATCGATCCGCGTACACAGTTCGTGACGCGTAACGCCTTCATTGCTGCAAATCTCATCGAGCGCATCCCACACGGCAGCTTCCAGCCGTACCGTCGTCCGCCGTTTGGCGATCATGATATTTCGCGTTAGCATTCGCGCGTTCATTCAACTTCTCCGAGATTTACCTAGGAGAAAGATTTCATATATGACCGCGACTTAAAAGTGTGTTTTTGGAAAAAACCTCATCGGAGGTTATTTTGACGTCATAACGAAGACGCCATCCCAGTCTTTTGGCGGATCCGCCTTCAGCGCCTCGCAACGATCGATGTAGATCTGCGCCAGTTTATCATTGGGATTTGCCTTCAGGCACTCGCGAAACAACGCCATCGATTTGTCCCAGTCGCCCTTGTTGTAATGGCCACGGGCACCCTTGAAGTTGTTCACGACCTCCATCAGGTTGGGAAACGTCTCTTCGGTATGATAGTCGAGCACTTCCAGGATTTCGACCGGCTTGGTCTTGCCCTTGACGATAACCCGGTCGATGTCGCGAATCCGATACGTCCCCTTGAGCTTTTTGTAGGTCAGGTCACTGATCAGGATGCGCGCCGCGTACTGCTTGCAGGCCGATTCGAGTCGCGCCGCCAGGTTCACGCCGTCGCCGATCATCGTGTAGTCCATGCGCTTCGGCGAACCGATGTTCCCGGTCACCACGTTGTCGGTATTCAGGCCAAGTCCCATGTCGATCGGCATTTCACCCTTGGCGACGCGTTCCTTGTTCCATTCCCACAGTTCGCTGATCATGGCGATACCGGCGCGCACGGCCCGGTCTTCGTCATCGTCGCGCGGAATCGGCACGCCGAAGCCGGCCATAATGGCATCGCCGATGAACTTGTCGAGCATGCCGCCCTCGCGGGAGATACATTCGACCATGATGGTGAAATACTCGTTCAGCATCTGCACCGTGCCTTGCGGGCCGAGGGATTCGGTGAGCGTCGTGAAGCCCCGCACATCCGAGAACAGTACCGTCGCCGTGATCGCACGACCGCCCAAGGCATCGTCCCCGCCGGCCATCAGCTGATCGGCGAGGCCCGGATCCATGTAGCGCGACATCGTCGACTTCATGCGCTTCTCGGACGAGATGTCTTCCAGCATATACATCACGCCGAGCTTCTTCTGCTCGGGGCTCAACAACGGCAGGCAGGTGACGTTGACGGAGATTTTGTCTTTTTCCTCTTCGTCGCCGACAACCAGTTCGGCATCCATCTTGATGTCGCCCTCGCCGCTTTCGTCGACTTCCTTGGCCTGATCGTTGAGCCAGGCGTTTTCCTCGATGAAAAACTCTTCCGCTTTTTTGTCGATAATATCGCCGGCCTTGGCCCGCAGAATACGCAGCCCGGCGGCGTTGCAGGTCACGATCTTGCCGTCATCGTCCAGCGTCACGACGCCGTTGGTCATCGATTCCAGCATGCTCTCGTTATAGTTCTTCATATTCTGAACGTCTTCGAAGAGCTTGGCGTTTTCCAGCGCGATGGCGATCTGTGAGGTAAATGCCTTGAGCCGCGCTTCATCCTCCTCGGTAAACGGGCCGCCACGCTTGTTCAGCACCTGCGTGACGCCGATAACCTTGCCGTCCTTGTTGGTGACGGGGATACACAGGATCGAGCGGGTGAAATAGCCTGTCTGCTTGTCGAAGCTGGGATTGAAGCGAAGATCGGCATAGGCATAGGGAATGTTCACCGACTTCGCCGACGAGAACACGGCGCCCGCGATCCCGGCCGTATTCGGCAGGCGGATTTCGCCGATGCTGTCGCCCATGGCAACGCGTGAAAACAGTTCGTTGGTTTTTTCGTCGTTGATGAACAACGTGCCGCGGTCGGCACTGAGCATCCGCGTCGCTTCGCTCATGACCTTGGCCAGCAGCGAACCCAGCTCCAGATCGGACGTCACGTCGGTGACGATGTCGAGGAATTCAAGTTCCTGTTCGCGCGACTTCTTCATCTTCTCGACGAACTGCGTCGATTGCAGCGCGACGGAAGCCTGTGTCGTCATCGCCTCGAGAAGTTCGAGGTCCTCTTCGGTGAACTCGCCCTTCTTCTTGTTCAGAACCTGAATCACACCGATAAGGTCGCCTTTGACGGTCTTCACCGGGGCACAAAGGATCGAGTGCGTCTTGAAGCCGGTCTGCTCATCGACCGTCCGGTTGAAGCGATCGTCCGAGTACGCATCGAGAATGATCAGTCCCTGGCCCGACTGGAACACGGCGCCGGCGATACCGCTGTTATTCAGAATGCGGATTTCACGCTGGAAGTTGCCTTGCGCAAAACGCGAATAAAGCTCGTCCGTGACCGGGTCGTTGAGGAACAGGGTGCCGCGTTCGGCCTGCAGCTCCCAGGTCGTCATCTCGACCATGGTTTCCAGGACTTCGTCCAGGCTTTCGATCGCCGCGACACGGCGCGACACGTTCAAAAGCATTTCCGCCTGTTTCAGCTTGCGGTCGGCCTGGCGCAGCTTGTCCATGCGGCTGATGCGGCCTTCGCGCCCGCCGGGGACTTCGATATCCTCGGGGTCGTCGAAATCCGCATCGTTGGCTCGGGCATTTTCCTTGGCGGCTTTTCTGCGCTGCGACGGCGGGACCGGCGGGTTCTTCCTTGCCGGAACGGCGGCTTTCACCTCTTCGGCGTCGCCACCCGCCTGGGCGCTTTCGTTGCCCGGCACCTTGGCACGCGCAGCAGTGCCGCCGCGCCCCTGCGCGCGCCGTGCACCTGCCCTGACCCGGATGTTACTTGCCACCCTTTAACGCCTCCAGCTCGTTTCGCATTTCAACAACCGTCTGCTGCAGTTGTCCCAGTTCATCGCGCGAGATCCGTTCCTGTTCCTGCAGTTGCTCGATGTTATCGAAGCGCATCGTTTCAAGCTCCTCACGCAACGAAGCCGCAGTCTCCTTCAACTGGCGGATTTCATCCGTCGTTTCGCGCACAATGTCCTGAACCGCATCCGCCTTTTCAATCTGTAACCGCTCCAGCTCGTCGCGCAACGCCTGCGCCGCGGCCTTCAGTTGCTTGATCTCGCTGGCCGACCCGACGACCGCTTCCTGAACCTTGGCCTCGGCGGCAATCCGGTGCGCTTCAAGTTCGTCGCGAAGCGCCTGTGCCGTTTCCTTTAACTGTTTGATCTCATCGACCGAATTGGAAACCGCTTCCTGTACCGCCTGCTCTTTTTCAACCTGCAGCCGTTCAAGTTCCTCGCGTAACGCAAAGACGGTCTGCTCCAGTTGACGGTTTTGCATTGTCGCCTGGTGAAGCTCGCTCGGCTCTTCCTCGACAAGTGTTGCTGTGTCAGCCATTAAACTTCGTGCACACTCCCCATAACTCTTTGATATCATAGTATCCATGAGCCGTATCTGCAGCAATTATAATGCGTCGGGCGATGCACCTATGGGCAACCGTTGATGAGCGCGGTGTGCCGGGATTGCGCACGGGTATTCAAAGTCGCACCTGCCGACAATTGCCCTGAATGCGGAAGCAGCCGATTCTTCACGCATCCGGAATTGCTCGATCTCGAGATCGCGCACATCGATTGCGATGCCTTCTATGCCTCTGTCGAAAAGCGCGACAACCCGGACATCCGCGGCAAGCCGGTGATTGTCGGCGGCGGCCGGCGCGGTGTCGTCTCGGCGTGCTGCTATATCGCGCGGATTTACGGCATCCGTTCGGCGATGCCGATGTTCAAGGCGCTCAAGGCCTGTCCCGACGCCGTGGTGATCCGCCCGAACATGGAAAAATACCGCGTTGTCGGCCATCAGGTGCGCGAAATGATGCAGAGCGTCACCCCCCTGGTCGAGCCGATTTCCATCGACGAGGCCTTTCTCGATCTGAGCGGGACACGAAAACTGCACCACGGTTCGCCGGCCGAAACCCTGGTCCGGCTCGCCAAACGAATTGAGGACGAGGTCGGCATCAACGTCTCGGTCGGACTCAGTTTCAACAAGTTTCTGGCCAAGCTCTCGTCGGACATGGACAAACCGCGCGGTTTCGCCGCCATCGGCCGTGCCGAAGCGGTCTCGTTCCTGGCCGAAAAGCCGGTCGGCATCCTGTGGGGGGTCGGCAAGGCGCTCAGGGCAAAGCTGGAACGCGACGGCATCGGCAAAATCGGCGACCTCGCGCGCTATGAGGAAAGCGAACTGGTCGCCCGGTACGGGGCCATCGGCACGCGTCTGAAGCGGTTTTCGGAAGCCAAAGACGTCAGAAACGTCGATCCGGAAAGCATCACCAAGTCGATTTCCGCGGAAACCACGTTCGAGGACGATGTCGCCGACACGGAAGCCCTGCGTGTCAGCCTGTGGACGTTATCGGAAAAAGTCGCCCGCCGGCTGGGCCGCGCCGGATACGCCTGCGACGGCGTACAACTGAAGCTCAAGAGCGCCGACTTCAAAAGCATCACGCGGTCGCGCAAACTGTCCGGCCCGACCAAGCTCGCAGATGAAATCTACAAGGCCGCCGAGGCGATGCTGGCGGGCGAGGCCGACGGCAAGAAACTGTACCGCCTGATCGGTGTCGGCGCGGAACGGCTGCTTCCCGGCGACGATGCGGACCAGCCCGACCTTGCCGATCCCGACCGCCCAAAGCGGGTCCGGGTCGCCGACGCCATCGATGCGGTGCGCGACAAATTCGGCGAAAAGGCCATCGGCAAGGGGCGCGGGTTCAAGGGGTCGTGACGGACAGCTCAGCGATTATAAGCTCGCCAAGGACGTTTCTGTCTGTTTTTTCAAAGGTCGTCAGACCGATGGCAAAATCGACGATTTCACCATTGCTCGAACATGGGAGAAGAATAACCTTGATCCGGCGTTCGACCTCAGGCTCGACGTCCGGGTAATAGTCGGAACGTTCCGTATAGACCGGCTTCTTATCGGCAAACACCGAACAGTAGGCGGCATAGACTTCCTTCGCATAATTCCCGGCATAATTTTTGGCTAGATACCCACCCATCATGTTGCGGCCGAAATGACGATCGATCACAGTGCCTGTAAACAGGAATTTCAACTCCTTGCCTCCGCCCTCCCGCGCGTCGAGAACCCATATATTCGGCACCAGATGCGGGATCTTCATGAGATCCAGCGACTTGTAATCCGGCATCGCAGCGCCGTTAAGGTTCGCATCTATAAATTCACAGAACGCGATGTGCTTCGCCGTTGCGCCCAATTCAGCTATCTGCGATGCGTAATTCACCATATCCCCACACGCCCTGATGACGACAGGATACGGTTATATTGCTTCGAGCTGCAAATGCAGTGTTCGGCAGCCTTCAGAAACAGACACAAGCCCCTCTCCCTTTCACCCTCCCCGGGGAGAGGGGGCGTGTGAAACGTGCCGGGAGAGGGGACCTTTGAATGCTCAGCCGATCAGGCTGTTGAGCGTGGCGCTCGGGCGCATCGCGGCTATGCGCTTTGCCTGATCTTGATGGTAATACCCGCCGAGATCGACGGGGCTGCCTTCGCTGGCGGCGATTTCAGCGATGATTTTTTCTTCGTTCTCGCGCAGCTTTTCGGCCAGGGGCGCGAAATACGCCTTCAGTTCGGCGTCGTCGTCCTGCGCGGCCAGTGCCTCGGCCCAGTACATGGCGACATAGAAGTGACTGCCGCGGTTGTCGATCTGGCCGACTTTCCGGCCCGGCGATTTGTTTTCATCCAGCAGTTTGCCGGTCGCCGTGTCCAGCGTCTGTGCCAGAACGTTCGCCTTGGCATTACCGGTGACGTTGGCCAGATGCTCGAGCGACGCCGCCAGCGCACAGAACTCGCCCAGGCTGTCCCAGCGCAGATGGCCTTGTTCGACCAGTTGCTGCACGTGTTTCGGCGCCGAGCCGCCGGCGCCGGTCTCGAACAGGCCGCCGCCGTTCATCAGCGGCACGATGGAGAGCATCTTGGCGCTGGTGCCGACTTCGAGGATCGGGAACAGATCAGTCAGGTAGTCGCGGAGCACGTTGCCGGTCACGGAAATCGTGTCTTCGCCCTTTTTCATCCGCGCCATCGAGAACCGCGTCGCTTCGCGGGGTGCGAGGGTCTGGATATCGAGGCCGGAGGTATCGTGTTCCGGCAGGTAGGCTTCGACCTTCTTGATCAGTTCGGCGTCGTGGGCGCGGTTCTTGTCGAGCCAGAAGACCGCCGGCATGCCGCTGGCGCGTGCACGCGTCACGGCGAGCTTGACCCAGTCGCGGATCGGCGCGTCCCTGGTCATGCACATGCGCCAGATATCGCCCTTGGCGACGGTATGTTCGATGATCGTGTTGCCGGCGCCGTCGACGACGCGGATGATACCGTCGGCCGGGGCCTGGAACGTCTGCGGGTGCGAGCCGTACTCTTCCGCCTTCTGCGCCATCAGGCCGACGTTCTGCACCGTGCCCATTGTCGACGGATCGAAGGCGCCGTTCTCAATGCAGAAATTGACGGCTTCGTCGTACACCGTTGCATAGCTGCGGTCCGGGATCACGCACTTGGTGTCGTGTTCCTTGTTGTCCGGTCCCCAGCCCTTGCCGCCGGCACGGATCAGCGCCGGCATCGAGGCATCGATGATCACATCGCTCGGTACATGCAGGTTGGTAATGCCCTTGTCCGAGTTGACCATGTACATGTCCGGCTGAGCGGCCATGCAGGCGTCGATATCGGCTTCGATTTCAGCGCGCTTGGCGGCATCGAGGTTCTGGATCTTCGCGACCACATCGCCGAAACCGTTGTTCGGATCGACGCCCAGCTCGGCGAACGTGGCGGCGTGCTTGTCGAACACGTCCTTGAAGTACTCGCTGACCGCGTAGCCGAAGATGATCGGGTCCGAGACCTTCATCATCGTCGCCTTGAGGTGGATCGAGAACAGCACGCCCTTGGCCTTGGCGTCGGCGATCTGTTCGGCAAGGAACGTGCGCAGCGCGGCGGTGCTCATGAACGTGCCGTCGACGACCATGCCGTCGGTCAGCGTGACCGGCGCCTTGAGAACCGTCACCGTACCGTCCTTCGCAACGAATTCGATCTTGCCGTTACCGGCCTGCGCGGCCGTCAGCGTGACGGATTTTTCATTGGCGTAGAAATCGCCGCCGCTCATCGCCGCGACATGGGTCTTCGACGTTGGGAGCCACGCGCCCATGGAATGCGGGTGCTTCTTGGCGAATTCCTTGACCGCCTTGGGTGCGCGGCGGTCGGAGTTGCCTTCGCGCAGCACCGGGTTCACGGCACTGCCCTTGACGTTGTCGTACTTGGCGCGGATCGCGGTTTCGGCGTCGGTTTTCGGATCGTCCGGATAATCGGGGACCGCATAGCCCTGTTCCTGCAACTCGGCAATGGCCGCTTTAAGCTGCGGCATGGAGGCCGAAACGTTGGGCAGCTTGATGACGTTGGCGCCCGGCGTCTTGACCAGTTCGCCCAGCTCGGCCAGATCGTCCGACTGCTTCTGGCCGTCCGCGAGAAGGTCCGGGAACTGCGCCAGAATACGTCCGGCAAGCGAGATATCCTTGGTCCCGACGGTGATTCCGGCCGGCTTGGCAAAGGCGCGGATGATCGGAAGGAAAGACGCGCTCGCCAGTTCAGGCGCTTCGTCGACTTGCGTGTAAATGATATCGGCGTGTTCGGACATGTCTCGTCACCCTCATATTGAAAATTCGGCGCATAATCTTACCCAGCCGGGCGTTTGGCAAGGTCTGCGGAAAGCCCCCTCACCTGTCCTCTCCCCCGCTATCGCAGGGGAGAGGGACTCTCGGATCGGATACCATCACTCATCCCTCTCCCCCTTCAAGGGGGAGAGGTTAGGTGAGGGGGGTTTTTAAGAGCCCTAGTCGCACCGGGCCGTCATGCCCCCATCGACGACAAGCTCGGTCGCGGTGATGAAGCGCGCCTCGTCGGAACACAGGAACAGCGCGGCGTTGGCGATGTCGCGCCCGTCGCCCATGAAGCCCAAGGGAATGCGCGCCTGACGCTTCTTCAAAAGCCCCTCGACGTCGCCGCCGGCATGCTGCCCGGCGAGGCGTGCCGCGACCATCGGCGTGTGCATCTGCCCCGGCACGACGGTGCAGACGCGGATGCCCTTGGGCGCGTACTGTACGGCCAGAACCTTGGAAAAATGGATGATCCCCGCCTTGGCCGCCGCATAGGCCGACTGCGGCACGCCTGTCCAGCGCAGCCCCGCCGACGAGCCGGTGTTGATGATCACGCCGGACCCCTGTTCTTCCATATGCGGCAGCACCGCCTTGCAGCACAGATAAACGGATTTCAGGTTGAACGACATCTGGTTGTCCCAGGTTTCCTCGTCCATTTCGACCGGGCCGCCGCGCGCCGAGCCGCCGACATTGTTGATCAGGATATCGACGCGCCCGAAGCGCGCGATGCAGGCGTCGACCATGGCGTCGACCTGAGCCTTGTCGGTGACGTCGCAGAGGTGCGTTTCGATCTCGCCGCCGACGTCGGCGACGCGCGCCAGCGTTTCCGCCATCGGCTCGGCGGTCAGGTCGACGGCGAAAATCTTGGCGCCCTCTTGCGAAAAACGAACGCATTCCGCGCGCCCGTTGCCCCACCCCGGCCCAACGCATCCGGCCCCCGTGATGATCGCGACCTTACCTTCGAGCCTGCCCGACATGAACGTCTCTCCCCTGATGATGTTGTGTTTTGACGGGGACATCTTGGCGGAAGTTTTGCGGAAGGCCAACGCCCCTCGCCGCACGCCCCCTCTCTCTGTCCCTCTCCCAAGGGAGAGGGGACTCACGCACAAACAGCCCTCTCCCTGGGGAGAGGGTGGCGCGCGGCAGCGCGCCGGGAGAGGGGGCGCGAAACGGAGCCGCTTGTTCTCTCCCGTCAGCGCCCGTGCGCGGCGAGGAAGCGGGCGATATCCTTGAGGTACGCCGTGACGTCACAGTCTTCCTGTCCCTTGGTCATGCCGTGGGTGCCGAGAAACCGGCACACTTCGGCGTCGGGTTTCTTTTCCGGGTCGGGAAAGACATGGCGCGCCAGATCGGCCGGCGCATGGCAGCTCTCGCAGTAGCGTTCGTAAAGGCCTTCGCCGACGGTCGCATCCCCCCTGGCGGCGGGATCGCGGGTCGGTTTGTAGCCGAGCGACGCCAGCGTCACCGGCGCCGCCAGGGCTGTATCGAAGGCGTCCACGGGCTTGTAGAGCGAAAACGCGCCGCGGATATCGCCGAGTGCATAACCGCTGGCGTCGTCGTCCGGGTACAGCTCAAGAATGCGCTTCTGCGTTTCCGGATCGATGTTCGAGCCATGGCAGCCTTGGCAGGTGTCGAGCATCGGCACCGCCTGCATCAGGTGAAAGACCTTTTCGCCATCCTGTTCGATGATCCGCGCCGTGCGCAGCAGTTGCGGCGGCTGCCCAGCCATGGCCTTGAGCTCGAAAGCCTGCATCAGCGACTTTTCATCATCGTTCGGCGCATTCGCAGCGTTGCGCACCCGCAATCCGGTGCGCCGCAGCGTCCAGCCGGTCTCCTGTTCGATCTTTGAATTAATTTCCGGCGCCAGGTGGCGGCAGACGTCGATCGCCGCCGCCGGCCCGTGCTGCTGCGCGTTGACCATTTCCTGCATCATTTCGCCGCGCAGGCGCTGCAGGACTTTCTCGGCCTCGGCGATGTAGGCGTCCATCTCCGCCGCCCGCCCGTTGGCCGGGACGGCGTTCAGAATCAACAATGTCAGCAGCAGGAGAAAAAAGGCGCGCATTGGTCTTCCTCCACTTGAGAAAAGCATTCTAGCAGATGCGCGGGAGCGGCGAAGCAGAAACCAACCAATAACCGTCATGCTGAACGTGATTCAGCATCCATACGCATCCTTCGAGACGCGGCTGCGCCGCTCCTCAGGATGAGGAATAGACAAGCACCTCATGCTGAGGAGGCCGTCAGGCCGTCTCGAAGCATGAACCCTCAGCCTCGGTCCATCGCCGCTTTCAGATTGTCGTCGATCTTGGCGAGGAACGACTGCGTCGTCATCCAGCCCTGTTCGGGGCCGACCAGCAGCGCCAGGTCCTTGGTCATGAAACCGCTCTCGACGGTGTCGATGCAGACTTTTTCCAGGGTTTCGGCGAACTGCGTCACTTCGGGCGTGGCGTCGAACTTGCCGCGATAGGCCAGTGCGCGGGTCCACGCAAAGATCGAGGCGATCGGGTTGGTCGAGGTTTCCTTGCCCTGCTGATGCTGGCGATAGTGGCGCGTCACGGTGCCGTGCGCGGCCTCGGCCTCGACCGTCTTGCCGTCCGGCGTCAGCAAAACCGACGTCATCAGCCCAAGCGAGCCGAAGCCCTGCGCCACGGTGTCGGACTGCACGTCACCGTCATAGTTCTTGCAGGCCCAGACATAGCCGCCTTCCCACTTCATGGCGCAAGCCACCATGTCGTCGATCAGGCGGTGCTGATAGGTGATCCCGGCTTTCTCGAAGGCGTCCTTGAATTCCGACTGGTAGACTTCCTCGAACAGGTCCTTGAAGCGGCCGTCATAGGCCTTGAGAATCGTGTTCTTGGTCGACAGATACACCGGCCAGCCGACGCTGAGACCGTAGTTCAGACACGCCCGCGCAAAGCCGATGATGCTTTCGTCCAGATTGTACATCCCCATCGCGACCCCGGCACTGGGCGCGTCGAACACTTCGCGCTCGATCGCCTCGCTGCCGTCGGCGGGTTCGAACTTCATGGTCAGCTTGCCGGCCCCCGGGAACAGGAAATCGGTGGCGCGGTACTGATCGCCGAAGGCATGGCGGCCGATGACCACCGGCTTGGTCCAGCCCGGCACCAGGCGCGGCACGTTCCTGCAGATGATCGGCTGGCGAAACACGGTGCCGCCGAGGATGTTGCGGATGGTGCCGTTCGGCGAACGCCACATCTGTTTCAGGCCGAATTCCTCGACGCGCTGTTCGTCCGGCGTGATCGTCGCGCATTTGACGCCGACGCCGTACTGCTTGATGGCGTTCGCGGAATCGATGGTGATCTGGTCGTCGGTCTCGTCGCGTTTCTGTATGCTCAGGTCATAATATTTCAGATCCACCTTGAGATACGGCAGGATCAGCTTGTCCTTGATGAATTCCCAGATGATCCGCGTCATCTCGTCGCCGTCGAGTTCGACAATCGGATTTTTGACCTCAATCTTCGACATGATGGTGTTCTCCTGAGCTGACGCCGGGGCGCTGCGCCGTGACCACTTCGCGCACGACTTTGCTGCGCCGCAACATACGGTGCAGGTCAGTTGCTGGCAAGGTGCGCGGGCGTCTTTTCACGGTAATTGAAGGTGTCGTCGAAACGGCTCTGCAGGAAGGCCCCGGCCGATACCGGTGCGGCGTCGGCACCGGACAGCCCGCGGCACGTCGGCACCGTTTCAATCATCGCATCCACGTTGGGGTCGAGGAAAAACGGGATCGAATAGCGGTCCCGCACCCCGGCGCCTGTGACCTTGTGGCGGCGCGCCCGGTACAGCCCCGCCGTCCAACGCGTCAGAAGATCGCCCAGGTTGACGACGAAGGCGTCGGCCAGCGGTGGTATATCGATCCATGCACCGCCCTCGCCTTCGACCTGCAGGCCGCCGACGCCGTCCTGCGCGAGGATGGTCAGAAAGCCGTAATCCGTATGTGCGCCGCAACCGACGACATCCGCGTCCGGGACGCGCGGCGGGTAATGCAACAGCCTGAGATTGGCCACCGGATCGGCCATCGCCGGATCGAAAAAATGCCGCTCCAGCCCGAGGCCCAGCGCCGTCAACTTCACAAGCCTGTCGCCAAGCCGCAGCATCTCGGCATGGTAGGCCGAGACCGTGGCCCGGAACGCCGCCATGTCGGGCCAGACGTTGGGCGCCTGGAACGGCTTACCGGCCATGACGTCCGGATGATCGGGCGCAAGATCGACGCCGAGATCGAAGCTTTCCTTGAAGTCGGTGGCCGCATCCTCGCCGAGGTTTTCCTCGAACACTGGGACATAGCCGCGCTGATGCGGATGCGAAAAGCGGATGTGATAGCGCTGCTTGAAATCAAGCGGCTGCTCGAAAAACGCCTGCATGACATCGAACATCCCGGCCGTCAGCATCGGGTCGATGCCGTGACCGGCGACATGGAAAAATCCCGCTTCCCGGCACGCCGCATCGATGGCCCGGGCCGCTCCGGCCTCGTCCATGCGTGACAGGTCGATCATCGGAATGGCCATCGTCACAGTCTTTCGCTCGAAGCGCCGGGTGTGGACGGGGCCGCATGCTTCAGGACCTCGAACGCGGCGTCGACGCTGTCGACGACATGGAACAGGTCGGCATCGCTGGCATAGGCATAACCGGCATCGGTGAAATGCGCCGTGGTCGTCTTCAGGAAGTCCCAATACCCGCCGACGCTGATGACGATGACCGGCTTGTCGTGCAGTTTCAGCTGCTTCCAGGTGATGATCTCGATGGTTTCGTCGAGCGTGCCGAGACCGCCCGCGAGCGAGATAAAGGCGTCGGCCAGATCGAACATGCGCCGCTTGCGGCTGTGCATGCTGTCGGTCACTTCAAGGGTGTCGACCTTGGTGTTACCGACTTCGCGCTGCATCAGGAAATCGGGAATAATGCCGGTGACGGCGCCGCCTGCTTCCTGCACGGAATCCGCGACGGCTCCCATCAGTCCGACACGCCCGCCGCCGTAAATCAATTCAATCCCGCGCCCGGCCATTTCCCGGCCAAGGTTCCGCGCGGTTTCGATCTGCATCGGATCGTGTCCGGCCTTGGAGCCGCAAAAAACGGCAATGCTCGATGGAAAGCTCATAGTGCCTTTCGCTTCGCCTGCTGATAACGTTCACAATAGTGTGATACGTGGAATGCGCACCAAACGGCTATATTGTCTGTTGCTGGAGGCCATATTTACCCCAATCGGCACCGGGCTTCCAGCCGAATGACCATGCCGAGGGAATTGGAGTGATTTTGAATGACGATGAAGAAAGCCCTGTTTTCCATCCTTGCCGCTGGCGTGCTTGTCACAAGCGCAGGTATCGCCTCTGCCAGCGAGGATGACATTACATACCGCAAGTCTGTCATGAAGGCCGTCGGCGGTCACATGAAGGCAATGTCGCTGATCGTCAAAGGCCAGGCCGGCGACATGAAGGACCTTGGCACGCATGCCACGGCAATGGCCGGTCTTGCCAAAGCCACCGCAGGCGCATTCCCCAAGGAATCGAGTGCCATGGACGGCAAGACGGAAGCCCTGATGGCTGTCTGGGAAAAGCCTGAAGACTTCAAGAAAGTCACCATGGCGTTTATCGCCGAGGCCGACAAACTGGCCGCAGCGGCGCAGTCCGGCGACAAGGGTGCGATCGGTGCGCAGCTCGGCGCGCTCGGCAAGAACGCCTGCAAGACGTGCCACGACAACTTCCGCGAAAAGAAATAATCCCGCGCACCTTCCGAACGTCTCTGAACCATGCTCGACGGGCGTGCGTTCAGAGACGTTGCGGGTAATGTCCGCCTGACATCCCGCATATCCTGAGACATCCCGCATATCCCGAAGCAACACGGCTCGCCCGCTATCGCGAGGGGGCTTCGCTGCAAATACGAGGTAAAGCTGCGCCAAGCGGAGTTGATCTGAGTCAACGTCG
This sequence comes from Thalassospiraceae bacterium LMO-JJ14, assembly GCA_021555105.2. Taxonomy (NCBI): domain Bacteria; kingdom Pseudomonadati; phylum Pseudomonadota; class Alphaproteobacteria; order Rhodospirillales; family Thalassospiraceae; species Thalassospiraceae bacterium LMO-JJ14. Next base: position 1,764,636 of record CP134604.1, on the reverse strand, counting down.
GCGATACCAATGGATCGTATTCTGCGATTGATATTAAGGAAAATCGCCACCCACCGTTGTGCGCGAAAGGATAGAAATGCCGTCTGCCGGGCAGCCACAGCCGGAGGCACCGACGCGTTCAGCGTTGTGCGTCCGGGATTTGAGCAAGATCTACGTCATGGGCGAAGTCCGTGTCGATGCGTTGCACGACGTCAGTCTGGATTTGTACGAGGGGGAACTGGTCGTCCTGCTGGGGCCGTCCGGCAGCGGCAAATCGACGTTTCTGAATATTATCGGCGGGCTGGATACGCCGAGCGGCGGTACCGTGGTATTTCGCGACCACGCCATCAGCGGCGCGACGGAGCGTGAACTAACCCGATACCGGCGCGAGCATGTCGGGTTCGTGTTCCAGTTCTACAACCTGATCCCGAGCCTCACCGCGCGCGAGAACGTGGCCTTGGTCACGGAAATCGCCCGCGATCCAATGGCACCCGAAGACGCTTTGGCCCTGGTCGGCCTGGCGGAGCGTCAGGACCATTTCCCGGCGCAACTCTCGGGCGGCGAACAACAGCGCGTCGCCATCGCCCGCGCCATCGCCAAGCGGCCCGACATCTTGCTGTGTGACGAGCCGACGGGGGCGTTGGACAGTACCACCGGTCTTCTCGTGCTCGATGCCCTGGAACGGGTGAACGCCGAACTCGGCACCAACACCGCCATTATCACCCACAACGCCGTGATTTCCGGGATGGCCGACCGGGTCTTTTATTTTGCCGATGGTGAGATCGCCCGAACCGAAACCAATACCAACAAACGCCTCGCGCGCGAGATGGCGTGGTGAACGCCCTTTCCGCCATCGACAAGAAGCTGCTGCGCGATCTCTGGCGGTTGCGGGCCCAGGTGATCGCCATCGCCATGGTGATCGCATCCGGCGTAGCGTTACTGATTACCGCGCTGACATCGGGTGAGGCCCTGCGGGAAACGACCGACGCCTATTACGAGCGCTATCGCTTCGCCGACGTGTTCGCGTCGGTCAAGCGCGCGCCGGAAACTCTTGTCGTGGATATCGCCAACATCCCGGGCGTCAAACAGGCGGAGTCCCGCATCGTCGATATCGCCACCGTCGATATCGCGGGATTTGCCGAGCCCGCCACCGCACGCATTGTCAGCCTGCCTGACGATGGCGTCCCGTTGCTCAACCGTATCGCGCTCAGCGCCGGGCGCCCACCGCACCCCGGCCGCGTCGACGAGGCTGTGCTGGGCGAGCGCTTCGCCGCTGCACACGGCCTCAATCTCGGTGCAAAAATTTCGATCCTGCTGAACGGGCGGCAGCGTAAGGTGACGGTGGTCGGACATTCGCTCGCGCCTGAGTTCATCTATGTCATCGCCCCAGGCGCGATCATGCCGGACGATAAACGGTTCGGCGTGATTTGGATGAACCGCGATGCACTCGCCGGTGCGTTCGACATGGAAGGGGCCTTCAACGACATTTCGCTGTCATTGAACCGCAGCGTTGAACCGGACCGTGTCGTTGCCCGCCTGGATACGTTGCTCGCCAAGTACGGATCCGCCGGAGCCTTTCCCAGGGACCGGCAGTTGTCGAACCGGTTCGTCCAGAATGAAATCGATCAGGCGGACACCATGGCCGTGATTCTGCCGACGATCTTCCTGGCCATCGCCGCGTTCCTGACCAACATGATCATGACCCGGCTGATCGCCACGGAGCGCGAAGAAATCGGCCTGTTCAAGGCATTCGGTTACAGCGACCGCGCAGTGGCCTGGCATTACATCAAAATGGTGCTGGTCATCGCCTGCCTCGGCATAGCCATCGGCATCGTCATCGGCAGCTGGTTCGGTCAAATCATGCTGGCGATGTACGGCGAGAACTATCAGTTCCCGTTTCTCATCTATCGCCCCAGTCCGCAAAGCTATGCGATTTCCTTCCTCGTCAGCATCGGGACCGCCGTCGTCGGCAGTCTGCGTGCGGTGCGTGCCGCGGCTTCGTTGCCGCCCGCCGAAGCGATGCGACCGCCGGCACCGCCGATCTATAGAAAGAGCTGGTTGGCACGGACACGTATCGCCGACGCCCTGGATGAGCCGACCCGGATGGTACTGCGCCGCCTCGGACGCTGGCCGATCGGTGCAGCTCTGTCGATGTTCGGGATCGCGTTATCGCTTTCAGTATTATTGCTGGCCTTACAATGGGACGACGCGATTAACGAAATGATCGAGGACTATTTCTTCCGCGCCAGTCATCAGGACGCGACGATCTCGCTGCTCGAGCCGGGACCGTTGCGGGTACTGCACGACGTCGCCGCACTACCGGGCGTCATGGCCGTCGAGGGGCAACGGGTCGTTTCAGCCAAGATACACGCCGGGCACATCTCGCGCCGTCATGGCGTCATCGGCATCACCGAAGCGGCACGTCTGGCGCCGATCCACGACGTGACACGCGGCGCGCTCGCGTTGCCGGAAAACGGCGTCGTCCTCTCGACCAGCATGGCCGGGGTTCTGGGCGTCGGCAAAGGCGACTGGATCCGGCTCGAACTTCTCGAAGGGCGCCGTCCGATACGCGAATTACGTGTCGCCGAGACCTTTGAGGCGTATATCGATACGCCGATTTACATGCATCTCGACGCCCTGAGCCGTTTGTTGCTGGAGAGCCGCCAGGTAAACTGGATTCACGTTCGGGTCGACGCAGCCGAACGCGCCGCATTCCTGAGCGCACTAAAGGAAACACCGCGCCTGAGCGCCGTTAGTTTCCGCGAGTCCGGTATAACCATTTTCCGCGACACCATCGAAAAGAACATCATGGTGTTCATCGGTTTCTATACCCTGTTTTCGTGTTCGCTGGCATTCGGCGTCATCTACAACACATTGCGCATTGCGCTCGCGGAACGCAGCCGAGAGCTGGCGACGTTGCGGGTTCTCGGGTTCAACCGGGCGGAGATCTCCTACATCCTGCTGGGCGAGACGGGCATCCTGACGTTCGCCGCCCTGCCGGTCGGTGTCGGATGCGGATATCTTTTATCCGAATATATCGCCGAAAAGTTCTCAACCGAGCTGTTCCGCGTGCCGTTGGTTGTCCACGATGCCACCGCCGGGCTGGCGGCTGTCGGCGTATTGGGCACGGTGGTAATCTGCGCATTGGTGATACGCCGGCGGCTCGACAAACTCGATATGATAGAAGTTCTGAAAACGCGAGAGTGATCATGCAAAAAAATCTTGTCCGGTATTTCCTGTGGGGTAGTGCCTCGGCTCTTGTCGTTGCTGCCCTGGTGTTCGCTTTCCGCCCGCAGCCGGTTGCCGTCGATTTCGCGACCGTTAGCGAAGACAAAATCCGGATCACCGTCGCCGACGAAGGCATGGCGGAAGTGCAGGAAGTGTACCGGGTTTCCGCACCCGTCGCGGGCCGCCTGCTCAGGGTTCAAGGCGAGGTCGGTGATGCCGTCGTCGCGGGCGAAAGCGAAATCGCGCGGATCGAACCATCGGCGCCGGTGTTTCTTGACGTTCGTACCGAGACCGAAGCGCGCGCCACCCTGGAAGCGGCACGCGCCAGCGAAAACCTTGCCGCCGCGGAATTGAAACGCGCACAGGCGGACTTGACGTTCACCGCGGCCGAGGTCGAGCGTAGCCGCGAGTTGTTCGCCAACGGCACGATCGCCAAACAGAAACTGGATCAGGACGAACGCGCCAACCGTATCGCCGTGGCGGACCTGTTGACCGCACAGGCGCGTCTCGATCAACGGCGGCACGAGGTTGAAGTGGCCCAGGCGCGGCTGGTTTCACCGACGTCGACGGAACGCAGTTTCAGCGACTGCGAATGCTTGATCCTGCGGGCGCCGGTTGACGGCGAAATCCTGCAGATATTGGAGGAAAGCGAAACCACATTACCGGCGGGCGCGGGGGTACTGGAAATCGGCGATCCGCGCGACCTGCAAATCGTCGTCGACCTGCTTTCGGAAGACGCGGTCAAGGTGCTGGCCGGAATGCCCGCCGTGATTGACGGCTGGGGCGGTTCTTCTCTGAAGGCCATAGTGCGCCGGGTTGAGCCGTTCGGGTACACCAAGGTTTCGGCGCTCGGGATCGATGAACAGCGGGTCGACGTGCTGCTCGATCTCATCGGCGCGCCTGACACGTGGGCCCGGCTTCGGCATGGATACCGGGTCGACGTGACCATCGTCCTGGATGAGATCGAGTCGCTGGCGATACCGCTCGGCGCGGTCTTCCGCACCGGTGACACCTGGTCCGTGTTCACAGAGGAAGATGGCCGCGCGGTCCTGCGGACGGTCGAACTCGGCGCCCGCAATGCGGAGCATGCCGAGGTGGTATCGGGGCTTGAGGCGGGCGCACGGGTGATCCTGCACCCATCCGATCAGGTCACGGACGGCGCCCGGATCGAGGCCCGGTGATGTATCGGCGCAAGCAGGTATAGGCAAATAGTATTTTACCGGGGAAACAACTGAACGGTGTGGCCATAGGCTGTCATCTGAGCACCTATTGGCTCTGTCGAATAAAGCGCTACTTGCGGGATTTCAGAAACTTAACGTGCCGGCTCAAACGCTCAACGGTCTCGGTCATTGGGGCTGATTTCAGGATATAGTCCTGCGCGCCGGCCAGTCTGCAATTCCTGGAAACTTCTTCATCCGCTATGGCGGTCATCATGACGACATAGGGGTCATGAGCACGCCCGATAATCTCTTCCAAGGCCAGATATCCGTTTAATTCAGGCATGATGATGTCGAGCAAAACAAGGTCCGGCTCCAACTCGAGGACAAGATCAACCCCGGCCCGGCCGTCTTCTGTCTCGCCGACGATTGATACATCGAGTTGTTCCAGGCCGGCACTAACGACCCGCCGCATCAATTCTTCATCATCAATAATGACCGCAGTTACTGTCATTACCCGTACAACCTACTTTTAAGGGAGCAAACAATACGTAATTCAAAACCGTGCATTCGCAATTTTTGCAATATTTGTTACCTGATCTGCAAGTTCTGACAAGTGCCACGGGGATTGGAGTCAGAGACCGTCGATCTGTCGTTGGTAATTCTCGGCATCGAACCAACCGCGCGCCGAAGCGACCTTCATATCCCCGTCGAGTTCCCATTCCTCCCAGCCGCTGACGCATAACGGATGTCCGGTGTTGGCGTCATGCCCCTTAAACGTCCACATGTAGACAACATGGTCCCCGGCGCCTCGGATACCGTCATTTTGGAGCGCCAGGTCCGGCACAGCGGCATGAAAACCCGCCGCCATCTCGGTAATCCCATCGTGTCCTTCGGATGGTTCGCCATTGTTGATGATGATCCGGCTTGTGGGCGCGTGAAAGGCCGCAACGTTCTCGGGAACTCTCGTATTCCAGGCTGCCGTGTATCTGGTTGCGAGGTCGTCAAGGCTGGCTTGATCAAACGACATTCGCTGTCTCCGTTATTGTCACAAGAAATGGCGCGGGCAAAATCAGATCACACAACCGCTATAAAACCAACCGGCCAGAAGCTTATTGCCTGCGCGCATGCCGGTTCAGGATCATCCCCCGCCATCCGCAGGGCCTATCCGTTCAATACACGTTGATTGCGTACGCCGCGGCCGCGGCAAAGGCGGCGATGACCAACGCGGCGATTATCGATCCCCTGGCGTCGCGTGCGGCCGGCACATCTGCGCTCGTTGGCGGTATGTCACGCGTCCGCCCGTCGATCATCGCACGAATGATGCCGTGCCCCTTGAACGTATAGAACGCGACCGCCGCCAGATGCAGCACGATCAGCGCATACACCGCGTTCGAGCTGAGGTGATGGATATACGTCAGATAATCGCTGGTTGATTTGGAGACGGTGTCGGCCAGCGGCCCTTCGGTCAGAATATCGTCATTGGCGTACAGGCCGCTTGTCGCCTGCACGGCGAGCACGGTGATGATTGCCAGCACCGACCATCCGCCCATCGGGTTATGGCCCAGATGCGCCGGCGTTTCACCCGACTTCAGACGGCAGGCATATTTAAGGACCGTGACCGGCCCCTTGACGAAACTTGCGAATCGCGCGTGCCGGCCGCCCAAAAACCCCCAGCACAGGCGAAAAATCAGCAATGCCAGGACCACATGCCCGGAAATCAGGTGCACCGACATCGGGCCAAATTCCGATGAAATCAGGGATGTCGCGACGGCGGCCAGCAGTGACCAGTGGAATATGCGGGTCGGAACGTCCCAGACATAGACCGGCGTAGAACCTACGTTTTCAGTGCCTTGGATTTGTTCCGGGGTGTGTTCTGACATGGGATTCCCTCAATCAGTCATAATGTCGTGGTTAAAAAATCGCCCGCGACAGCCGAAACGTCCAATCAAGTTCGCGTTAGCGCCTGACGGCCGGTATCGCGGCGAATGCATCTATTTCTTTTATGCAGGGCATAAATATGGCAATCAAATAGCAATGTCTAAAACACCTATCCTGCTGGTCCTTCTTGGCCTCGCCGCGATTGCAGCAGCGATCGGTTTGAACGAGTTCGCCTGGCAGGAAGAAATCACCGCAGACGGCACGGAAACCACCGTCCAGGACACCGCAAAGCCGGCCGACGGCACGGCCGCCGCGGAACCGGAAGCCCCTACCCCGCACGGGCCGTCGTTCGATGTCATCCGCGTCAATCCCGAGGGCGATACGGTCATCGCCGGCAAGGCGCCACCGGGCAGCGAGGTGCAGATTCTCGATGGCGATACGCTGATCGGCAAAGTGACAGCCGACGAGCGCGGCGAGTGGGTGTTCATCCCCGCCGAACCGCTGTCCCCCGGCTCGCGCAATCTGACGCTCAGGGCCGTGCTTGAAAACGGCAATGTTATTGCGTCGAGCGAAGATGTGGTCATTGCCGTGCCGGCCAGAGATGCCGCGACCGACACCCCGAAACAACAGAACGCCATGGTCCTGAAGTTCCCGAAGGCCGCCAACGCGCCGACAAAGATCGTCCAGAATCCGGCCGGGCCGACGGACCGCACGCAATTTCCGCTGACCATCGACACCATCGATTACGATGCCAAGGGGCATGTCATCGTCGGTGGCGCGGCACCGAAGGGCGCGAGCGTCCTGCTCTATCTGGACGGCGATCTGATCGCCCGGACGACCGCCGGCGATGACAGCCAGTGGGTCGCCCGCCCCGAAGACCTCATCCCGCCGGGGCTTTATACGTTGCGGGCCGACCAGATCGGCACACAAGGCAAGGTCCTGGCCCGTGTCGAGTATCCGTTCTCGCGTGCCGAGGATCTCAAGGCCATGGCCGAAGGCACCTATGTGCTGGTACAACCCGGCAATTCATTGTGGCGTATTGCCAGACGTGTATACGGCTCGGGTTTTTCCTATACTCAGATATTCGAGGCGAACAAGGGTCGGATTATCGATCCGGATTTGATATATCCGGGCCAAGTCTTTGAAATTCCGAGCGTCAACTGAGATTTGACGTCGCGTTAGATCAGGAGCCGTGTTTTGCTGAAAATCGTTCTCGTCCCGATTAACAAAGCGGGATACCCGTTCATTGCGATTTTTGCCGCCGTTGCGGTAATCCTCTACATCTGGTGGGAACCCGCCGGCGTGCTCGGTGCGCTTCTGACGGCGTGGTGCGTGTATTTCTTCCGCGATCCGGACCGGATCACGCCGAGCGGCGACAACCTCGTCATCTGCCCCGCCGACGGCGTCGTGCAGTCGGTGATCAAGGCGCCGCCGCCGCCCGAACTGGACATGGGTACCGAGCCGATGACCCGCGTCGCGGTATTCATGAACGTCTTCAACGTGCATGTGAACCGTTCACCGATTTCCGGCATTGTCAGCGCAAAGCATTACCGGCCCGGCCGTTTTTTCAATGCATCGCTCGACAAGGCCAGCGAATTCAACGAGCGCATGTCGCTCAAGGTGAAAGCCGATAACGGCACCGAGATCGCCTTCGTGCAGATCGCCGGTCTCGTGGCCAGGCGCATCCTGTGCTACGTTGAAACCGGTTCGCCGCTCAAGGCCGGCGAACGTTTCGGCCTGATCCGTTTCGGCTCGCGTGTCGACATTTACCTGCCGGACGACGTGCAGCCGCTGGTGATCGAAGGTCAGACCACCGTTGCCGGCGAGACGGTCATTGCCGATCTCGCCAGAAACGGCGAACCGTTAAAGGGCGAGATTCGCTAGATGACCGAAGAAGCGCCAGAAAACCCGACGTCCGCTCAGGACGCCGATCAAGCGGCCGGCGCTGCGCAGAAACGCCGCGGCATCCGCGTCATGAGCCTGAACAAGCTGATCCCCAACGTCCTGACACTGATGGGACTGGCCTCGGGGCTGACATCGGTCAGGTTCGCACTGCACGCACAATGGGAATTCGCCGCCATGGCAGTCGCTGTCGCGGCGCTGCTCGATGCGCTGGACGGCCGTGTCGCCCGGCTCTTGAAAGGCGCCAGCAAGTTCGGTGCCGAGCTGGATTCGCTTTCCGATTTCGTCTGTTTCGGCGTCTGTCCGGCGTTGATCCTTTATCTGTGGGCAATGCAGGATGCCGGGCGTTGGGGCTGGATCGTGTGCATGCTGTTCGCCATGTGCTGCGGGCTGCGTCTGGCGCGCTTCAATGTCGCGCTCGAAGACCCGGGCAAACCGAAGTGGGCGGGGCAGTTCTTCACCGGCGTGCCGGCCCCTGCCGGTGCAGGGCTGGTTCTGCTGCCGCTGATCATGTCGCTCAATCTGGGGGACGACTTCTTCCGTAACCCGGGCACTGTCGCGATATGGGAATTGGCATCCGGTGCGCTTCTGATCAGCACGGTACCGACGTTTTCGTTCAAGGCTTCGCGCATTCCCCGCGCCTGGTTCCTGCCGGTGATGATCGTAATTGCCGTGACGGTGACGTTCACCGTTTCCGCGCCTTGGTGGACACTGGCGGCGGTGCTGTTTCTCTATCTCGGTCTGATCCCGGTCAGTATCCGACGTTACCGGCGTCTGAAGGCACGCGACGCCGCGGGGCTGCCGCCGGAAGATATCGACGAGATCGAAGACGACGATGACGATGACGGCGAGAATGCGGTTTCCCGGCCGCGCGCCTGAGCGCGGAATGCCCCTGCCCCAGCGTCCATAAAAGCAAAGAGACACAGAGCGGTCCCAATTCGAACCGGTCTCTGTGTCTCCTACGCTTCAGCCGGCACGGGAAGGCCGGATTGCACGCCCCGGATAAGCGAGGTCACAATCCGGCCTTCAACAATCCCGTCAGAGGTTTTCCACGGGCGTGGAACGGATCCCCGGCCATTTATCGTAAGCACCGGCGATGATCTGTTCCCTGTTTTTCAGGTACTTCTGAAGAATAATGTCGTTCACGAACAGATAGAGCTTGCCGTCGAGGATATCGGCGTAGCGGGCATCGCCATCGAGTTTCTTGCCAACGTTGACCCCGAAGGCGCAGAAACCACCGAACTGGGGCACATATAACTCCGGGTTCGCCTCGAAGCGTTTCTTTGCCTCGGCAGAGGCAAAGTAGTAGTCGACGCCTTCATGTTCCGAAGTGAATTCGGCATTGCCGATTTTCGGTTCGTCGCTTTCAAACAGCGAAATCGGATCGACGCCATGCATCCCGAGCGGGTTGCCTGTCAGCGTCAGACCTTTCGCGACGTTGTATTCATCATCGGCGAACGCCACGGTCGTAAAGAAGACCGACAGTGCCATCATTACGGCAACAACGAAGTAAGACTTGATATCCATGAGATTGATCCTTTCAGGTTTTTGAGTGAGTTGAGGTTTGGGTTTGAGGTCAGATGACAGCATTGGTGATGCGTTTAACGGCATCGTCCGTCCACCAGACGGCATTGGCGACCATCCGGAAATTGATAATCGCGGCGAGGTAACCATCCCCTTCGGGAACCTTGGCTCCGGCCGTCGCATCGCGTACGACCGCAACCTCGAAACCAAGTTCCAGCAGGTCGTAAAGGTGCGCCTGGGTGCACAGGTTCGCCGACATGCCAGCGAGGATCACCTTGTCGATGCCACGTTTGCGCAGTTGCAGATTGAGATCGTTCTGCGCCGGGCTGTAGACCTTGTGAGGCGAGCAGACGATCGTGTTGCCGTCTTCGATGTATTTCTTGTACTGCGGCATCCAATCCGCGCCGGAGCCCTTGAAACCGTCCACATTCAGTGGATCAAGGCGATTGAACATACCAATCGAGTGCATGGTTTTTTCAAGCGTGCCCTCGAACTGCCATTTGTGGTCGTGCGGATAGTAATAGTGCGGCGAAATGAAGACCGGCATATCCGTTTTCTTGGCGGCGATGAATAGACGCTCGATGTTGTCGACGGTGCCCTGCTCGGTAACGCTCTCGCCCACGACACCCCACGTCACGCCTTTTTCGGAGAGAAAGTCGATTTGCGGATCCGTGACGACAAGCGCGGTTCGCTTGGGATCGATCGTCATATCGATTTGCGGCAGCCCCGGTTTTTCGGGATCCGCATACTGTGCCCGCGCTTCGCTGGTTGCCGCCGAAGCAACGCCGCCCGTAGCGGCCACCGCGCCCAAGGCGGCAACGCCGGCTGCACCTGACATGAGACGGCGGCGGGCCATATCCACTTTCTCGTGCGTAACACCGCAACCGCATTCGTCAGCTATGTTCGTATCCATTTGTTACTCCTCGTCTAGGTTTAGACGGTGCGATCGCCATGCCGCACCGCCGGGTTGACGGACCTGTAATCCCTGTCTTCAGGCAAGACTCGTCCTGTCGCAGAAATCGCTACGCTTGCGGCGCAGGGAAATGCATCCACGGTCCTCTGCTCCCGGTGCCGGGGTGCCGGCGCCGGTATTCGGGTGTTCGCTATAATTTCAGGGTCGAGAGGCCCGGGTGATCCTCCGGGCGGGGGCCGAGCGGCCAGCGCAGCAACCGCTGCTCTTCCGAGATCGGCAGATCGTTGATCGACGCAATGCGCACACGCATCAATCCGTCGGGGGCAAATTCCCAGTTCTCGTTTCCGTAAGCCCGGTACCAGTTTCCGCTGTCGTCATGAAATTCGTAGGCAAAACGAACGGCAATCCGGTTCTCATGAAATGCCCAAAGTTCCTTGATCAGGCGGTAATCGAGTTCACGTGTCCATTTCCTGGTCAGAAACAGAACAATCTGTTCGCGGCCTTCCAGTTGCTCGGCCCGGTTTCGCCACCGGCTATCGGCTGTGTACGCAAGCGAGACCCTCTCGGGCGAACGGCTGTTCCATGCATCCTCGGCCATTCGGACCTTTATCCTGGCCGTTGCTTCGTCAAACGGTGGCAAGGGGGGGCGTGACATTTTCTTATTCCTTTAGCTTTTTGTCCCTTTAGGGGGGGCGGGCGCCCCGGCCCAGGAGCGTTTCCAGGGGGCAGAAACAGCCGGGGCGCCCTTGGGGGTCCGTCTTAGGCGACCTTGGTGCTGACGACGGGGAAGTCGATCGGCGTTTCAAGGGCCTCGTTGATGTAATTGGTCAATGTGTTGAGGGCGACGTGGGCCACGATCTCAACGATATCGCCATCCTCGTAACCGGCGATCTTCAGTTCGGATACGTCGGCCTCGCTGACACGGCCGCGATTTTCGACCAGTTTCACGGCGAACCGCACAGCCACATCAGCCTTGGGGTCGGTCGAAGCGCCGATACGGTTGGCGGCAATTTCCGCGTCGTCCAGTTTCGCGAGGTTTTTACCCAGGTACGTATGCGCGGACAGGCAATATCCGCAGCCATTCACCTGGCCTACCGCGAGAGCGATCCGTTCGCGCGTCTGCGGGGAAAGCGTGCCTTTCGCCAGAGCACCGTTAAGCCCGAGATACCCTTCGAGGGCGGCCGGGCTGTTGGAAATAATACGAAACATGTTCGGAACGCTGCCGAGCGCCTTGTTGACGCCGTCGAGCAGCGGCTGAGCTGCTGCCGGCGCGTCATTGGTCGTGGTGGGAAGATTCGTACGGGGCATTGGTGTTCTCCTTCGTTTGGGCAATTCATTGTGTCGTTGTGATGCAGCGTAATATACAGACCTGTCTGTCTTAGTCAATAGGTTTTTTTATAAATATTTCCGCCTATGTCCCTTTTTATGGGATTCCTTGATATTGATCTGCATCAGGGCCCGTATATCTGTATGTTTTTTGTATACAGACCTTTATGTGATGTCAGATATATGAGCCCAATCAAGAGACCATGACTTTTTTGTTGTTATTCTTGATTGCCTGACCTAATGAATGATAGACAGAGTAGTATGCTTTAAGGAGATTCCTTTGAAATCGCGCCGCGACGAACTGATCGACACTGCTTTGCGCCTCTTTTACAAGCACGGCTTCAACGCCACCGGGATCGACAAGATCCTGGCCGAGGCCGGCGTCGCCAAAATGACGCTGTACAAACACTTCCGCTCCAAGGAGGAACTGATCCTTGCCGCGCTGCAGCGGCGCGATGAAACGTTCCGCAACTGGCTGATGAGCGAAATGGAGAAAGCGTCGGCGACGCCACGCGGCCGGCTGCTTTCGATGTTCGATGCGCTTGAAGAATGGTTCCAGGGCCGCGCGTTTGCCGGGCTCGGCTATTCAGGATGTGCTTTCATCAATGCAGCGTGCGAGTTTGGAGAACTGGACCATCCTGCGCACCGCTTGGCGGCCGAGCACAAACGGCGTATCGCCGAATATCTCGGCAAGCTGTGCGCCCAGGCCGGCGCCCGCGACCCCGAAGACCTGGCCGAGCAATTGTCGCTCCTCAAGGAAGGCGCGATCGTGATGGCGCATGTACGCGGCACACCGGAATCCGCAATGATCGCAAAGAAAATGGCCGCGGTCCTGCTCGACAAGGAACTGGGCGAGACGCCCGACGACACGCCCCCGTCATGCTGAACTTATTTCAGCATCCATGAATTAAAACCACAGAGACGCAGAGAAGCCACGGGCCAGCCTCTGTGTCCTCGGCGCCTCTGTGGTTCAGGGTGACGTGCGCTGTTAGCCGGCTGAAACCGCCGTCTGCTTCCGCGTCCGGCGCGCCTGACGCCAATCGGCGAGATTGCCGCGGATCATCAGCGCGCACGGTGTGACGATCAGTGTCAGGACCGTCGCGAAGGCAAGACCGAAGACGATCGCCGTCGACAGTTGCGTCCACCACTGCGTCGACGGGGCGCCGATATTGACGCTGCGGTTGACGAAATCGATGTTGATGCCGAGCACCATCGGCATCAGCCCGAGGATCGTCGTCACCGTGGTCAGCAGAACCGGGCGCAGGCGCTGCGCGCCGGTCTTGAGAATCGCGTCGCGGACCGAGTTCGCGTCCTCTTTCAGGCGGTCGAAAGTGTCGATCAGCACGATGTTGTTGTTGACCACGATCCCCGCCAGCGCGATGACGCCGATGCCGCTCATCACCACGCCGAACGGCTGGCCGGTCACCAGAAGCCCGATGAAGACGCCGATGGTCGACATGATCACGGCGGACAGAATCAGGAACGCCGAATAGAAACTGTTGAACTGCGTGACGAGGATCAGCGCCATCAGGAACAGCGCCACGCCGAACGCCTTGACGAGAAAATCCTGGGCCTTTTTCTGTTCTTCGTCCTCGCCCTTGAAGCGCACAGAAATGCGCGGGTCGAAACCGGCCTCGGCGACCCACTTCTCGACCTGCCGGACCTTGGTGTCGACGAGCACGCCTTCGACGGCGTCAGCCTTCACCGACATCACGCGGCGCGTGTCGGTCCGGTTCAGCGTACCGGTTTTCTGTTTCGCGACGACGTCGACGAAGTTGCCGATCGGCACAGATTGTCCCGTGGTGTCGACGCGTATCTGCTGCAACTCGTCTAAAGTCCTGAAACGTTCCGGATAGCGGGCCCGCACATCGATCTCGTCATCGGCGTCGTCGGGGCGGTATTCCCCGAGTTTGAGGCCATTGGTCGCCAGTTGGACGGCGCGCCCGACAAGCTCGATGTTGGCCCCGTACTTGGCCGCCTGCGCACGGTCGACGTTGATTTCGAACTCGATCCCCGGCAACGGGCGGCTGTCCTCGATATTCACGAACTCGCCGTCGCTTTCGATATAGGCGCGGAGCCGCGCCGCCGCCGGCGCCAGAAGATCGACGTAGCGGCTGGAAAATTCCACCTGAACATCCTTGCCGACCGGCGGGCCGGCCTCGGCCTTGCGGCGGTCGATGAAGATCCCGGCGATGTCGCCGGTTTTGTCGCTGACCTCGTTCAGGATAACGTCGGCCTTGCGGCGCAGATACCACTCTTCGAATTCCAGCGTGATCTCGCCGATGATGTCCTCGGCTTCTTCCGAGCGTTCCTGCTGGCCGACGCGGGTGTACGCCGAACGGATGCCGGAAACGTCGAGAATGCGTCCCTCGACTTCTTTCATCAGGTCGTTCTTTTCCCACGCCGACAGGTTGCCGCGCGCGCGCACCTGCAGCTTGGCCAGTTCCGGTTCAACCTCGGGGAAGAATTCGACGCCCTTGCCGAGCGTGCCGTAAACCCCCTGTACGCCGATCAGCAGGGCAAAGGCGAGCAAGAGGATCTTTCCCGGATGGCGCAGCGCCTTGTCGAGCAGGCGGACATACACACCCGTACCGCCGCTCAGGTGATCGGTGCGGAAGGAAGACGAGCCGGCAAGCTCGCGCATCAGGTCGGCATCGACGGCGCCGCCCGCCTTGCCGATCTGCGCGCCCAGCGTGGGCACGAAAATCAGCGCCATTGCCAGCGAGGCCGTCAGCGTCATCAACAACGTGATCGGCAGGAACTTCATGAACTCGCCGACCAGCCCCGGCCAGAACACCAGCGGCAGGAACGCCGCCAGCGTCGTCGCCGTCGAGGCAATGATCGGCCACGCCATGCGCTTCGCCGCCAGCGTATACGCCTGGCGCGGTTTGTCGCCTTCGATCATCTTGCGGTCGGCGTATTCGGTGACGACGATGGCGCCGTCGACCAGCATGCCGACGGCCAGGATCAGGCTGAACAGAACGACGATATTGACCGTCATGCCGACCGAATACAGCACCAGAATGGCGGCCAGGAACGAGCCCGGAATGGCGATCCCGACAAGCCCCGCGGTCCGAAGTCCGAGCGCGGCGACGACGATCACCATGACCAGCAGGATCGCCGACAGAACGTTGTTCTGCAGATCGGCCAGCATCAGGCGGATATCGTCCGACTTGTCCTGCAGGTATTCGACCTGCACGGCGGCGTGCATCGCTTCGGGCCACTCGGCCCGCGCCGCCTCGACGGTGGCGCGCACGGCCTCGACGGTTTCGATGATGTTCTGTCCGGTCCGCTTGGAAACCTCGAGCGCCACGGCCGGATGACCGTCGACGCGGGCAAATGTTTCCGGGTCCTTGAAGCCCCTGCGGATTTCCGCGATATCGCCAAGCCTGATGACGCTGTCGCCGTCGACCTTGACCGGCATCCCGGCGATATCTGCAACGTTCTCGAACAGGCCCGGCACCTTGACCGCGAAACGGCCCTTGCCGGTATCCTGCGCGCCCGCCGCGACCAACAGGTTGGAGCTGGAAATGCTCGACACCGTATCGAGCGGCGACAGACCGTAGCTTTCGATGGCCACCGGATCGATCACCACCTCGACCAGTTCCTCGCGGTCGCCGGCGATCTCGACCTTGAGGACCTGGGGAATTCCCTCGACATCGTCACGCAGGTCACGCGCGAGATTCTGCAAGGTTCGTTCCGGCACGTTGCCCGACAGCGTCACCACCAAAATCGGGAACAGGGAAATATTGACCTCGTGCACTTCCGGCTCGTCGGTTTCGCCCGGCAGTTCGGGTTTCGCCAGGTCGACCTTTTCACGCACATCCGACAGCGCCTCGTCGGCGTCGAACCCGGCATCGAATTCCATCGTCACGTTGGCGCCGCCCTCATAGGCCTTGGAGCGCATCTCCTTGACGCCTTCGATGGAACGGAGTTCCTGCTCCATCGGGCGGATCAGCAAACGCTCGGCATCCTCGGGCGAGATGCCCTCGTGATGCATCGAGACATAGATAATCGGAATATTGACGTCGGGATCGGCTTCCTTGGGGATGTCGTTGAAGGCGACGACACCGGCGATCAGGATCAGCACAAGGCTGCCGAGAACGGTCCGGCTATGACTGACGGCGGCGTCGATCAGGGCATTCACGACGCATCTCCGCCCGCCTTCGGCGTGTCTGTATTTCCGCCCGCCTCCGGCGTGTCGGCCGAAACCGGCTGCACCTTCTGACCGTCGACGACGAATTCCTGACCGACGGTAATCACCGTCACCCGATCCGCGAGCCCCGAAACCCAGGCGCCCCCGGGCGTGTCGTCGAGCAGCGTCACGGGAACGAACTTGACGATATCGCCATCGGCCACGGTGCGCACGCCGAGCTTGCCCTGATCGTTCAGGGTCAACGCCGAGGTCGGTATCCGGTGCGCCTTGCGGGAACCGCCGTTCAGGTGCACTTCCGCCGTCAGCCCGGCCGGAATCGAGGCATCCGGATTGTCCGTCCAGATGTCGACACGGAAGGTCCGCGTCACGTCATTGGCAACCCTTGAGATGTAATGGACCGTGCCGCCGACCTCGCGCCCGCTCGGCAGCCGGATCGTCGCCAGATCGTCAAGGCGCAGAAATTCGACGTCGCGCTCGGTAACGTTGACGATGACGCGCATCGGATCGAGATCGACAACCATCGCCACCAGCTCGCCCGTCTCGACGTAATCGCCGGGGCCGGGCAGCAGGGTCTCGACAAACCCGGCGATCGGTGCGCGGATTTTCGTCCGCGAGACTTCCAGCCGGATCGCCGCCAGCGCAGCTTCGGCCTCGGCAAGCGCGGCGTTACTTTCGGCCAGCTTGATTTGCGATTCGAATTGTTTGCGCTGCAGGTCCTTGGACGCTTCATAGGTGATCTTGGCGGCGCCAAGCCGTGCCTCGGCATCGCGCAGACGCGCGGCGCGGTCGTCCATCGCCAGCTCAAGCAGCACCGCGCCCTTTTCAACCATGCTGCCCTTGCGGGCCGGCCGGGCGATCACCTGGCCAGACGTTTCAGCCTTGATCTCGGCATCCTTGATGGCATTGGTCCGCCCGGTGACGATCAGGGTGCGTGGATGGTCGACGGCCGCGAGGCTCAGCACCCGCACACGGATCGGCGCGGTATCGCCGGCATTACGCGCCGCCACGGTTTGCTGCGGAGCAGCCGTATTGTCTTCAAAAGCGCCGGACGCAACCCAGGCCACGGCGGCCAGCGCCAGCAAGATCGCCAGAATCACGGAGCGCTTCATCGTGGACTTGCCATGAACAGCGTCGTCAGGCGCATCGGCATGTGGCGATGAAGTGTCGATTTTGTTCATTTCATTCTCCGCCCGTGCGGGGACTCAAACGTATGCGTCACAAAAAACCCAGCGGTTGATACCACTAATGCGCTTAATAACCACTGAAAATTTTGCATTGCAGCAATGTCCGGCGGTGACGCCGTTGCGAACACACTCACCCGTCAGCTATCGCGCTCCCACGGCGGGATCGGGCTGAAAGCCTCAACCAGTGTATCAACGAACGCGCGCACTTTGGCCGACAAATTCCGGTTGTGCGGCCAGACCGCGAAAATACCCGGATCGCCGGCAATTTCGAATTCCTGGAGCACCGGAACCAGCTTACCGGATTTGATATCGTCGCCGACGACAAACGTGGAGGCGCGGAACAAGCCCAGCCCGGCCAGTGCCGCCTCGTGGAGCGCAATGGCGTTGTCGGTTTCGAAACGTCCCGACACCTCGACGGTGCGGGGGCCATCATCCATGTTGAACTCCCATTTGTTGAGCGATGTCGGGATGCTCAGTTTCAGGCATTCATGCTCTTTGAGATCGGCCGGGCATTTCGGCACACCATGGCGCTTCAGATAATCCGGCGATGCCACCAGCACGCGGTGCGCGGTGCCGAGCTTGCGGGCGATCAATGATGAATCCGTCAATGTGCCGATGCGGATACTGACGTCGTAGCCCTCTTCGACAAGATTGACGATGCTGTCGGTCATCGTTAGCTGCACCTGAAGGCTTGGATACTTTTCCAGCATCCCCGGGATCAGCGGCACGATCTGATATTGGCCGAACGCGGTCGAAGCATTGATTTTCAGCACGCCCCGCGCTTCCGCAGTTGACAACGAGACGGTTTCCTCGGCCTCCTCCACCTCGGCAAGGATCGGGGTGATGCGCTGATAGAAAACCCGCCCCTCTTCCGTCAGGCTGAGTTTGCGCGTGGTGCGGCTGAGCAGGCGCACGCCAAGACGGTCCTCGAGCCGGCCAATCATCTTGCTGACGGCGGACGGCGTCATGTGCAGCTCGCGCGCGGCATGCGAAAAGCTGCCGCTTTCCACGACCCTGGCGAAGGTTTCCATTTCTCCAAAGCGATCCATACACGTATATTAATGAATAAATTTCACGAAACATAGTCTTTTTTTAGGCATTATGACTTTTTTATGTATCGATTAATGTCCTTTCAACAGCGCGGGGACAGAGACCCTTTGGTCCCGCCCACATATTGAAAGGACCCCTGAGATGAACAGCAATCAGAGATCAAAACATTCGCAAGCGCCGAGTATTTTCACCAGCGGCGAAGTCGAACAAGCGATCCGCGAAGGACGCCGGCTCCAGGCCGAGGCTATGCGAGGCATCTTCTCGAGACTGCGCAGAGGCCATGCCTCAAGCCACGAGATCAGCCTGAGCCCGACCGGCTGAAGGCATTCTGCCACCCCCAACCCTGACCTGGCCCCTCCTTCGGGAGGGGCGTTTTTTTGACCCCGCCCCGCAGCGCAAGCACACCGCTGATAAAGAAAGAAGCGCGTATTAAAAAATACACTGTATCATCCGTAAAACGTGCTTTAATTACATCATGAAACGACTACGAAACGCGCTGATTAACCGCAAGGACGTGGTTTCCGGGCGTATCATCGTGAACATCCTCGACAAAGCGGATTCCGATGGCCTGATGCACGGTATTGCCGTCGCCGAAGTCGCCTCGATCATCGGCAAACAGAGCGGCATAGGGGAACGAGGCCAGTCCGAATTGTGGCTTGAGGGTTTGCTGCACGATATCGGCAAGCTCGGCGTGCCGTCCGAAGTCCTGCATCGCAAGAAACCGTCTCCTGCCGACCTGCAGTACATGCAAAAGCATGTGACCATCGGCAAGTTCATCACCGACAGACTGTTTTCCGGGGGCTCGCTTGGCCGGGTAATTGAAGCCCACCACGAATGCTATGACGGGTCCGGCTATCCGCACGGGTTGGCAGGTGAGGAAATCCCGCTGGATGCCCGGATACTGGCGATTGCAGACTATTATGATGCGGCCCGCTCAGCCGGCTGGATTCTCACCCACCGCACGCATGATGCCGTCATCAGTGAAATCGTCGCCAAGCAAGGGAAAGTGTTCGACCCCGTCTTCGCCGAAGCCGCAGCAAAGGCTTCCTCTTCAATCCAGGCCGCCCATGAAGCCGTTCATGCGACAACGCACGACGACCTGGCGAAGTGGCTTTAGAGCGTGATGAAGTCAGATGGAATCAATTCTGATGGCGCTGGGTTGAGCCGCGCCGCCAGACGTCGGTCGAAGCGCGATGCCGAAGCATCGGGCGAGGCCGATAACGACGCGGGCGGCCAACCCAGGCCATTCCGAAGGAACCGGCCAATTTCGGCCCGGGCGTGCGTCGAGCCTCTCGACCGTATCCCGGATACACTCATCAAGGCTCTCTTGCTCCGGGTCGAAATTGGCTCGGTCAGAATGGTTCAACCTGACTTCATCACGCTTTAACGTAACGTCACTGCGATAGCTTGAGCAGGATTGCCTTCATGTCTTGCTGCGTCGCATGCAGCAGGATGTTGACCCGCCGATTGCGCTCGCGCCCGGATGGCGTGGCGTTATCGTCCACGGGATGCGTATGCGCGAAGCCTGAAAGTTCGAGCCTTTTCTCTGCGATCCCCAGCGCAATCAGTTCGCGAACGACGGACGCCGCCCGTGCACCGGAAAGCTCCCAGTTCGAGGGAAACCGCTCCGTCGAGATGGGCACACTATCCGTATGCCCCTGAACGGAAATCAGGTAGTCGCCCGCCGACAGAAGCAAAAGCAGTTGGCTCAGGAGCTGCTTGCCGCCTTCGAGCAATTCGGCGGAACCGCTGGGGAACAGAACCCCCTCCTGTAGCTGCAGATCGATCAGGTCCTTGGAAAATTTAATCGCAACCTGATCGTCGAGGCCATTTTCGGCAATCAGGTCCTCAAGCCGCTCGCTGATGCCGGTATCGGGTTCTTCATCGGGGGCGGGTATTTCAGCGACGGGAAGCGGCGTTTGCTTGACGGCCGGCATTTCCATGACGCCCTTCGATCCGACCAGTATCCCGGCACTGTATTTATCGAGCCGCAGACCTTCCACGAGGGCGTTGTATCTATCCTCATCCATACTGGCGAAACTTAATATCAGGACGAACAGCGTGACGAGGAGAGTCACCGTATCCATGTATGTGAGCATCCATTCTTCCAGACGCTCTCCCTTCATGCGAACCGGGCCGAATGTATCCTGCCGTGAGGCACGCCTGATGAGGCGCTTCACGGACTGATCGCCCAGTCCATGCCCCAGTCCATGCCCCAGTCCATGCCCCAGCCCATGCCCCAGTCCATGCCCCTGCCCCTCCGCCGTATTCGTACCGCTGGCAGGCCTTTTACTCATGGTGTCTCGACCTCGGGGTGGTCTCTTTTCGAAGTGCCCATGACCTCGTCGTCGTAATCGGCGAGGAATGAATAGAGCGTCTCGCGGATGTAGGACGGGGTCCGTTGCTGGCTGATAAGGTTTACCGCCTCGAGCGCCATGCCGAGGGTGCGCACGCGCTGTTCCGTGCGGTCCTCCAGCTTCGTCGCGATCGGCTTGAAAAGCAGGTTCGCCAGAATCAGGCCGTAAAATGTCGTGATCAGGGCCACCGCCATGTTGAGGCCGATGGTGTCGAACCCGCCCTCGCTCATGCCGAACAGCATATTGACCAGACCGATCAGGGTGCCGAGCATACCGAAGGCCGGTGCATACGACCCCATCGTGCGGAAGACGTCGGCTTCGGCGTTTTCCTTTGAGCGCAGCCGGGTAATCCGCCAGCGCAACAAATCCTCGACATCCTCGGCCGGTGTGCCGTCGATGAGAAGCCGCAGCCCTGTCTGCAGAAAGGGGCTGCGGATCTCGTTGAGTTTCTCGTCGACCTTGGCGATCTGGCCCGTCTTCCAGCGTTTGGCGATCTCGACGATATCGTCGACATCGTCCTTTTCGTACAGGCCCTCGTTCTTCAGCGCCTTGATGAAGTTACGCCAGACCCGCCAGATATAAGTCGGCGGATAGCTGACCAGCGTGGCGGCAATCGTGCCGCCGAGTACGATCAGCAGACCTGGCAGGTTGATAAAGACGATGGCGTCCTTGGCGGTCGCCAGGATCGACAGGAAAACGATCGCGAAACCGCTTATGATACCGATGATCGTGACTGGGTTCACGCGGGTCTCCCGAATGTTTCGGCATAAACTATGTTCAACGCAAATGAATCTACCCGATTTTCCAACAAAGACATATCGGTGCGAATACGTAGCCGGTTGTACGGGGTTTGTTTGAATGTCGTCTCCGCCGGCAACCGATTTTGCGATGCGGCTTTTGATCCAGCGCGGACTTACCCCCGCTTCGTCATGCCGGACGCGGATTTCCGCAAGGATATGCACATGGCAAACATCCGCAAAAAATTGCCCGATACATGAGAAGCGAAAATCGAATGACTGCTTATGACCCGAAGAGGACTGACACTTAAAAGCCGAAACGGGAAAGCGCTGTGGGCTGACATAGCGAATAACCTTGTATTTACATGATTTAGAGCGCTCTTGTGGATGGTAGCTTCGGCTAGATCTCAAGCAGACCAACTTAAAAATTCATGTGAGCGTCTCACAGACGGGCGAAAACTCGCCTGTCCGAACTGGTTTTGGATAAAATTAATGACATCCGATAATATATCAGCAGAACTTGCCAAGAGTGCGGCAGAGGCCGTCCGGCTTGCCGATGTTTTACAAGCAAACTTTCGCACCTCGGAAGCGCGATATCGTCGATTGTTTGAAACAGCGCTCGATGGGATTCTTCTCCTCAATTTTGATACAGGGCAGATTGAGGACGTTAATCCCTTTTTGATTAAAATGCTGGGCTACTCGCATGAAGAATTCTTAGGGAAAAAGCTTTGGGAGGTCGGTGCATTCAAAGATTTGCCCGAAAGCAAAGTGATGTTCCTTAAACTGCAAGATGAGGGGCGCGTGCGCTATGAAGATATGCCCCTTAAAACCAAGAGTGGCGTTGTCATTGCCGTTGAGTTCATCAGCAATTCTTACGATTGCGAAGGCACGAAGGTTATTCAATGCAATATTCGTGATATTCGTGAACGCAAGTTGGCAGAGGGTGCCGCAATAGGCCATTTAGAGGAGATCAAGTTAGCACTGCTGAGTACCGTGGAAGTGGCTATTGAAATTAGCAATTTGCGTGACCCCCACACCGTCGGACACGAGAAAAATGTAGCCATTATCGCGGTTGCCATTGGCAGGGAACTTGGCCTTGATGAGAACCGATTGGAAGGCTTGGAGATTGCAGGGTCTTTGCACGATATCGGAAAAATCTCGATCCCGTTGGAAATACTTTCAAGGTCCGGAAAAATATCTTTGTTAGAGTTTCAATTAGTGAAGGGCCATCCGAAGGCTGGCTATGACATTTTAATCAAAATGAACTGGCCATGGCCATTGGCAGAGGCGGCTTACCAGCATCATGAGCGTATGGATGGCAGCGGTTATCCTAGAGGACTAAAAGGAGACGAGATTATCCTTGAGGCAAAAATCATTGCGGTTGCCGACGTCGTTGAAGCCATGACATCTCATCGCCCCTATCGTGCAGGTCTCGGTATCGAAAAGGCATTGGCTGAAATCGTCGATGGGCGGCGAACGAAGTACGATGCTGACGTTGTAGATGCCTGCCTCTGCTTATTCAGAGAGAAAAGCTTCAGTTTTGAAGTAAGCGATCCATTAGCGGTCAATGCAGTTCACTGATTTGCGTGTTGCTAACAAGTCACTGTTTCCCTCCAATTAAATCAGGCGCTGCTAGTCTCCTTTTGGCTAACAGCAGACATTTTCGGTAGACCTGCGCGCACCTATAAACCTTCTCCGACATCGACATGGACGGCGTGTGCATTCCCCCTGCACCGCACCGGCGAGCCGACTCACTGCCCCTTACAAACACGGCACGATCCCGCCGGTCAGGATGTTGGCGCCGTTCAGGGACAGGACGATCGGCGCGCTCAGGACATTGTTCAAAATCGTCAGCGTGCCGCCGGCGACACTGACCGAGGCGCCGCCGATCTGCGGGAAAATCATCGGCGTCGCCGGATTGGCGGGTCCGGCGGCGGTGTCGAAATCATTCAGCTCGTCCCAGTTCGTGGTGCCGTCGCGTTTCTGTTCGACAACGATATCGACGCCGATCATGCGCAGCCGGGGGACCGCCATGTCGCCCTGCAGAAGCGGCAACAGATCGATCTCGGCGACGACGCGCTGCGCCGTCATCATGTCCGGGCGGGTGCCCCATTTGGAATTGCTGATCCGCACCCCGTCGATGGCGACGCTCGGCGGGAACGTCATCTGCAACTCGATATCGCCGTCGATGGCGATCCGCCCGGCATAGGAATTCATCACCTTGTCCAGCAGCGTCTTCCTCATGTCGCCGAATTCGCTGAGCCGGGCGTATGAAATCACGACGGCAATGCCGGCGATAACGATCGCCGCCTTGACGGTGAATTTAAGAATTCTAACCAGAAAACTGAGCATTTATCCGACTTTCCATATTATTGGCCATACTATTGGCCATACTATTGGCCATACTACTGCAGTGTTTTCAGCAGATCGTCCGCTGCCGTTGCATCGCTGTTGGCTGTGTTCGCGTTCGTCGTGTCGGCGGACGTTGCCGGTCCGCGCGGTTTGAATGCCGCCGCCGCCTGCTTTGCGGCTTTGAGCTGGCTTTGCTTGAGCGTGCGGGCCAGACGCTTGGCATTCTCCAGCGCGCCCTCGGCACCCAGGCTGCCGGCGATGGCGAACCACGCGTACGCCTGCACCACGTCCTTGCCGACACCGTTTGCGCCGCGCGCCAGCATGTGCGCGAGGCGGACCTGCGCCGGCACCGCCCCCATCACGGCGGCTTCCGTCAAATTCAGCACGGCAAGTTCGGCATCCTTTTCGCCGCCCTCGCCATTAAGCTGCATCAGCGCCAGATTGTAGTACGCGAACGGATCGCCCTGATCGGCCGCGCGCTCGAACCAGATGCGCGCGGCTTGCTTATCCGTTTTCCCATACGTGCCTTGATAAAGCAGTGTCGCAAGATCGTACTGCGCGCGCGCCAGCCCGCTTTCCGCCGCTGCCTCAAGCAGTTCCATGCCGAGTGTCTTGTCACCTGCCCCGCCGATCCCCTGCAGATGCGCCAGCGCCAGGTTATACGTCGACGGCGTATGGCCCAGCGCCGAGGCCGCCTCGAAAAAACGTACGGCTTCCGCCGGGTTCGCGGGCACGCCGGCGCCTTTCAGCGCGAGCACGCCCAACGCATGCAGCGACGGCCCGACCTCGGCATCGCCGGCGTTACGGAACAGCTCAAGCGCCGCCTTTTTATCGACCGGCCCGCCCTGCCCGCGCCACTTCAGAACCGCCAGATTGTGCATGGAGATACCGTGCCCGGCATCGGACAGTTCCGACCACCTTTCGCGCGCGGTGACATAGTCGCGCTCCTGGAATGCTTCGAGGGCGATCTTGAAATCCCGGTCGAGGGGATTTTCCGTCTCTTCTGCCGCGCCCGCCGGTGCCGTTCCGTCCGCAGGCGGCAATTCATCGATGATGTCGAGGTCGATCCCCGGCGGCTTGTCCAGCGCCGCCGCCGGCAGCGCGAAACAGGCGAAAATCATCATCGCCAGAACCACGCCGGAACGGAACCTCTTGTACTGCATTCGCGCACATTATCTGGTAGCGACTTGCATGGGAACGACAATATGTCGGGATAATGCCGCCGGACACCGGGGCCGCCGCGGGCCGATCCCCGGCGCGGGTCGTAAAAATGAGGATCGGCGTCGTAAAACGGACAGACGTCCTGCCTTGACGGTGGGAAAGGAGGGCATCTAGCGTGGAGACACGGACAACTTAACCGGCGCGGCGATTGTTGGGGACGGCATGACCAGATATTCCATATTCAGTTTGCTTCGCAACGCGATGGGTTACCACCGCGACTGGCAGCAGGCGTGGCGCTCTCCCGATCCCAAAAAGGAATACGACGTCGTCATCGTCGGCGGCGGCGGGCACGGCCTGGCGACCGCGTATTACCTGGCCAAGGAGCACGGCATCACCAATGTCGCGGTGGTTGAGAAAGGCTGGCTCGGCGGCGGCAACACGGGCCGCAACACGACCATCATCCGCTCCAACTATCTGTGGGACGAGAGCGCGCATCTGTATGAAAAGTCGCTCAAGCTCTACGAAGGGCTGAGCCAGGACATCAACTACAACATCATGCTCAGTCAGCGCGGCGTCCTGAATCTGGCGCACAGCCTGGGTGACGTCCGCGACACCAAGCGCCGCGTCTACGCCAACAAGCTGAACGGCATCGACGGCGAATACCTGGAACCCGCACAGATCCGCGAACTGGTGCCGATCATCAATCTCGACCCGACGATCCGCTATCCGGTACTCGGCTCCAGCTATCAGGCGCGCGGCGGCACGGCGCGCCACGACGCGGTGGCCTGGGGGCTGGCCCGCGCCGCCGATGCGCGTGGCGTCGACATCATTCAGAACTGCGAGGTTACCGGCTTCGACATCGACAAAGGCAAGGTGACCGGTGTGCAGACATCGCGCGGTCAGATCAAGGCCAAGAAAGTCGGCGTCGTCGTCGCCGGGCACTGCACCGTCATGTCGGACATGGCCGGTTTCCGCATGCCGATCGAAAGCCACCCCTTACAAGCCATGGTCTCCGATCCGGTGAAACCGGTCATCGACGTCGTCGTCATGTCCGGCGCGGTACACTGCTACATCTCGCAGTCCGACAAGGGCGAACTTGTCATGGGCGCCGGCATCGACGCGCCGACCGGGTATTCGCAGCGCGGCAGCCTGCACATCATCGAAGATCAGATCGCCGCGGTGTGCGAGCTGTTCCCGCTGTTCAGCCGCATGCGCCTGATGCGCCAGTGGGGCGGCATCGTCGACACATGTCCCGACGCCAGCCCGATCATTTCAAAGACGCCGGTCGATGGCCTTTACTTCAACTGCGGCTGGGGCACCGGCGGGTTCAAGGCGACGCCGGGGTCGGGTTGGGTGTTCGCGCACACCATCGCGCGCGACGAACCGCACAAGCTGAACGCCGCGTTCTCGCTGGACCGCTTCGTTAACGGCTACCTGATCGATGAACACGGCGCCGCCGGCGTGGCGCATTAGGGGAGGACAGACGATGTTTCTTATTACCTGCCCCTTCTGCGGCGCACGCGAGGAAACGGAATTTTCCTACGGCCACGAAGCGCACATCGCGCGCCCGGAAAACCCGGAAGCACTGAGCGACGCCGAATGGGCCGATTACCTGTTCATGCGCAAGAACGCGAAAGGCCCGCACCTCGAACGCTGGGTCCACACCGCGGGTTGCCGGC
This sequence comes from Thalassospiraceae bacterium LMO-JJ14, assembly GCA_021555105.2. Lineage (NCBI taxonomy): Bacteria > Pseudomonadati > Pseudomonadota > Alphaproteobacteria > Rhodospirillales > Thalassospiraceae > Thalassospiraceae bacterium LMO-JJ14. The sequence goes on along the minus strand of CP134604.1, from coordinate 1,738,050 downwards.
GCTGGTTCAACGTCTGCCGCAACACCCACAGCAACGAGATCCTGGCGATCTATAAAATGGGCGAACAGCCGCCGAAAGAGATCAAGGCCCTCATGGACAAAACCCGGGCCGAGGGGGCGAAAAAGTCATGAGCCAGAGCCATCGTCTCCACAACGCAGGACGCATCGACCGCACGCGCCAGATCGACTTTTATTTCAACGGCCGTCTGATGAGCGGCTACGCGGGCGACACGCTGGCCTCGGCATTGCTTGCCAACGGCGTCATGCTGGTCGGGCGCAGCTTCAAGTATCACCGTCCGCGCGGCATCGTCACGGCGGGCACCGAAGAGCCCAACGCGCTTGTGCAGCTTGAACGCGGCGCCAGCACGATTTCCAACATGCTGGCGACGCGGGTGCCGCTGTACGACGGTCTGGATGCGACCAGCGTCAACTGCTGGCCCTCGCCGTCGTTCGACGTCATGGCCGTCAACAGCCTGTTTCACCGCATGCTGCCCGCCGGGTTTTACTACAAGACCTTCATGTGGCCGGTGTCGGGCTGGAAGATATACGAGCATTTCATCCGCCACGCCGCCGGCCTCGGCCGCTCGCCGGAAGTGCCGGATGCCGATACCTATGACAAGATGAACGCACACGCCGATGTCGTCGTCGTCGGTGCCGGACCGGCCGGACTTTCCGCCGCACGCACCGCCGCCGCGACGGGTGCCAGGGTGATTCTCGTCGATGAACAGCCGGAACTGGGCGGACAACTGCTGAACGAAACCTCGGTCATCGACGGCCAGCCGGCGAGCGACTGGGTTGCCGCCGTCGAAGCCGAACTGATGCGCAATCCCGACGTCACCATCCTCAAGCACACGACGGCGTTCGGCTATTACGATCACAACTTCCTCGGCCTGATCCAGAACCGCGACACGAACGTCGCGCACGGTCAGGACGGCCGCACCCGCCAGCGCGTCTGGCGCGTCCGTGCCAAGCGTGTGATCCTCGCCACCGGGGCCATCGAACGGCCGCTGATCTATGCCGACAACGACCGGCCCGGCTGCATGCTGGCGGGCGCGCTCAGAACCTATGTGAACCGCTACGGCGTCAGCCCCGGCAAGCGTCACGTCATCTTCACCAACAACGACGATGCCTATCGCTCTGCGCTGGACCTCAAGGCGGCGGGTTGTGCCGTCGCCTGCATTATCGATGTCCGCCCCGACCCGGCGGGCGAGCTGGTGACCCGCGCCATCGAAGCGGGCATCGAGGTCATCGACAATTCGGCGATCACCGCCGTCCTCGGCACCAAGCGCGTCAAGGGCGTCGAGGTAATGAAGCTCAACGACGACGCGGATGGTGTCACCGGACGGTCGCGCACCATTGCCTGCGATACCGTCGGCTCCAGCGGCGGCTGGAATCCGGTCGTGCACCTGCACAGCCATTCCGGCGGTCGCAACACCTGGCGCGATACCGACGACGTGTTCGTCCCCGGCGAGACCGGGCAGGCCGAGATCTGCTGCGGCGCCGCCAACGGTCACTTCTCGTTGCAGGAAGCGCTCAACGAAGGCGATTTCGCCGGAATCGAGTCGGCGTCCCTGCTTGGTATGACGGCCAAGGAACGCCCGGCTGTCGCGACCGCCACGTCCGACGTGGACGAGGAAGCCTGGCGCACGCTTTGGTACGTACCGACGACGAAACCGGCGGGCCAGCGCGGCAAACATTTCCTCGACCAGCAAAACGACGTCACCGTCGCCGATGTGCAGTTGGCGGCGCGCGAAGGCTATCGCTCGGTCGAGCACGCCAAACGTTACACCACGCTCGGCATGGCCACCGATCAGGGCAAGACCGGCAATATTCCGGGCCACGCGATCCTATCCGCCGCGCTCGGCCAGAAAATCCCCGAAACCGGCACGACCACGTTCCGCCCGCCCTACTCGCCCGTCACCATGGGTGCGCTGGCGGGCCGCGCCGTCGGTGAATTCTTCGATCCCGTCCGCCGCACGCCGATGCACGACTGGCATGAACAACAGGGCTGCCTGTGGGAAGACGTCGGCCAGTGGCGGCGTCCGTGGTATTACCCGCAGGACGGCGAAAGCATGCACGACGCCGTGGCGCGGGAATGCCTGGCGGTGCGTCGCTCGCTCGGCATGCTCGATGCGACGACGCTCGGCAAGATCGACATACAGGGCCCCGACGCGGCGGAATTCCTCAACCGCGTCTATACCAATGCGTGGCTCAAACTTGCGCCGGGCAAGTGCCGCTACGGCCTCATGCTGGGCGAGGACGGCATGATCATGGACGACGGCGTGACGTCGTGCCTGGGCGAGAACCATTACCTGATGACCACCACGTCGGGCGGCGCGGCGCGCGTGCTGGCGTGGCTCGAGGAATGGCTGCAGACCGAGTGGCCGGAGTTGAAAGTTTACCTCACCTCGGTCACCGAACAGTTCGCGACGTTGCAGCTTGCCGGTCCCAATGCCCGTGATTTGCTCGGCGAGTTCACCAGCGACATCGATCTTGATAACGACGCGTTCCCGTTCATGTCATGGCGCGACGGCACCGTCGGCGGCATCCCGGCGCGCGTCTATCGGATCAGCTTCACCGGCGAACTGTCGTACGAAATCAACGTCCCGGCGTCGGCGGGACTGTCGTTGTGGACCGACATCATGAACGCCGGCGAGAAATACGGCATCACACCGTTCGGCACAGAAACCATGCACGTGCTGCGCGCCGAAAAAGGCTTCATCATCGTCGGTCAGGAAACCGACGGCACGGTAACGCCCTTCGATCTCGGCATGGACTGGATCGTGTCGCAAAAGAAACCCGACTTCATCGGCAAGCGCTCGCTTTCACGCGCCGATACGGTGCGCGACGACCGCAAGCAACTGGTCGGCCTGCGCACGGCGGACCCGGAAGAAGTGCTGCCCGAAGGCGGTCAGATCGTCGCCGAAACCCGGCCCCAGCCGCCGATGGACATGATCGGCCATGTGACGTCGAGCTATTGGTCGGCGGCACTCGGTCATTCCATCGCCATGGCGCTGGTCAAAGGCGGCAAGAACCGCATCGGCGACACCGTCTATGTGCCGCTCGACGGGAAAACCGTCGCCTGTGAAGTCGTCGCCCCCGTTTTCTATGACCCCGAAGGGAGCCGGATGAATGGTTGATCCTTATCGCCTGAGAAGCCCGCTCGCCCATCTGGGACTGGAAGCGCGCGCGCACGAGGACGCCGACGTTTCCGGCACCGGCGTCGTGATGCGGGAAATCCCCTATCGCGGCCTGATCAACATTCGCGGCGACGCGGCCGATACGGTCTTTAGCGGCGCCGTCGAAAAAGCCGTCCGCGTGGCGCCGCCCGTGGCCGCCAATACCGTCGCCGGAAAGCCGTCGACGACACGGATCATGTGGCTCGGGCCTGACGAATGGCTGGTCATCACCAAGCCCGAAGGCGCCGAGCGCGCGCTTAAGGCCCTGATGAAAAACCTGAAGGCGGACGGGCTACATGCTTCGGTCACGGATAGCACGCATGCCCGGACCTGCATCGAGATTTCCGGTGCCTGCGCCCGCATGGTGCTGCAAAAGGGCTGCGCGCTCGATTTGCACCCGTCGCACTTCGGCCCCGGCCAGTGCGCCCAGACCATCGTCTCGAAAGTCGGCGTGATGCTGACGCAGACGGCGACGGCCAGGAACGGCGATCCGACGTATGAGCTTTATGCGCTCCGCAGTTTCTCGACGTATCTGTGGACGTGGCTCGAAGATGCTTCCGCCGAATACGGCCTGAAGGTGGGGTGATACTACTCACCACGCCGTCATGCTGAACTTGATTCAGCATCCATGAAAACCCGTCCGTGCGTTTCGCCCATGGGCCCTGAATCAAGTTGGGGATGACGATTTCTTTGTGTCGCCCCCCATATCCCTCTCCCTGGGGAGAGGGTGGCGCGATTGCGCGCCGGGAGAGGGGGCTACGCCCCCTACCACACCACGCCCCGCACCCGGTTCCGGATGTCATAGTCGGGCGAGGCCTCGGGCCGGGGTGCGATATCCCAGAACCATTCCTCGGCGCCTTTCTTGTCCGGCTCCACACCGCATAGCGGGTCTTCGCTGCCGAGCACGACCCCGCCGTCGAGAAACTGCCGTTCGACCTCGGTGATCAGACAGACCGTCCCCCGGCATGCCTTCAACAACTCCAGGTGCGCGCGGAAAATGCCCTCGGCAAACGTCCGCGCCGTCTCGGCATCGGTCAGGCCATGCCGTTTTCGCAGGTACGCCAGCGGCACCAGCGGCAGTTGCGACATCACATTGGCGGAAACGACCAGATCCGCATCTTCGAGCGACAGCATATCCGGCACAACGCGATCGGGTATCTCGCCACGGCGGACCGCTTCGGCCACGCCCGTGATATCGCAGGTCTGCATTTCAATGTGCGGGTGACGCCAGACGTTTCGCCGTGTCTGCTTGAGGAAACAGACATCCACCAGTACGACGGTCGCGAATTTTGCGGCAAGCACCCGGAGCGGGATATCCGTCAACAATCCGCCGCCGAGAACGACGGCCTTTTCGTTGCCGCTTGCTGCTCCGGCGGCGGCTGAGATCATGGCGCGGGTTTTGTCGAGATGCGGCTGCCACGCGGCGCGGCATCGACGGTAACGGGCCTCGGTCGCAATCAGCTCTTTCAGATACCCTAATGATCTGAGGTGCCTGGGGCACGGTGTCGTCAGGTACTGCAGCGCTTCGAGGATCATGACGGCTTCTGCTTCCCCAAATCCTTCAACACAGTCCATGCTTCGAGACGGGCGCGATACGCCCTCCTCAGCATGAGGATAATCTTACTCCCCCTCATCCTGAGGAGGCCTGAAAGGCCGTCTCGAAGGATGGCCCCGGAACGGACAGATTTACTACGCCTCCTGGGCGATCGGATTACGCAATATGCCGATGCCCTCGACTTCGGCCTCGACGATATCGCCGGGCGTCATCCATCCCGGCGGTTGCATCGCATGCGCGACGCCCGACGGGGTCCCGGTGGCGATCACGTCGCCCGGCTCCAGGGTCATGAACTCGGACAGGATGGCGATGATTTTGGCGGTCGAAAAAATCATGTCGGCGGTGTTGGAATCCTGACGCGTCTCGCCGTTGACGCGGCTGGTGATCCTGAGACCCGAAGCCCCCGCCGGCAGGTCTTCGGGCGTCACCACCACGGGACCCAGCGGTCCGGTAGCGTCGAAGTTCTTGCCCTGCGTCCACTGCTTGGTCTTGCGTTGGTAATCGCGCACCGAAACGTCGTTGAAGACGGTGTAGCCGAAGACGTGATCGAGCGCGTCCTGTTCGGATATCGCCCGCCCGCCCCGGCCGATGACGATGGTCAGCTCGACCTCGTAATCCAGTTGCTCCGATACCTTCGGCAGGATCACCGGCGCTTCGGCGGCGACCAGCGAGGTCGCATAGCGCGGGAACAGCGACGGGTAATCGGGAATATCGTGCCCGCCCTCGCGGGCATGCGCGGCGTAATTCAGGCCGACGCAGACGAACTTGCCGGGATGTTCAATCGGCAGCGCCGGTGTGACATCGTTCAGCTTGAGCCGGGCGCTGTCGGGGGCGCTATCCGTCGCGGCGCGAAGTGCGGCCAGGGCATCCGGTCCGGCCTTGATGAGATCCAGCAGCGTTTCAGGCTGCGCCGCATCGCAGGCACCGGCATCGATCACCGTATCGCCATCGACCACCCCAAGGCACGCCTTGCCGCCGGCATCGAACATCATCAGTTTCATATCGGTTTCCCCGTTATCGGCATCCCGGATTGTGTGCCTTCGTGCGCCCCTTGAAATCATATAGTGACGCAGCCTTGGACCTCCAACGAAAAAGGGCGCAGTTTGCACTGCGCCCCTACCGCCGGAAACGATCCGAAATCAGCAGCCCAGATCGTAGGCCTTGCCGCCGAAGTTGGCTTTGTATTTCTTCTTGCCGGCTTTTTCGAGCGTCGAGCACTCTTCGCTGCCGAAATTCACGCACAACTGATTGCCTTTCAGCGCCCAGGTGCCCTGCATGGTGTCTGCACCGATGTTGCGATCGGCTTCGCCGCCGGATTTGGAATCGGTCGAATAGTAGAAATCCTGACCTTCGGTCGAGCCGGTTTTCCATGTGCACGTGCCGCCGCCCTGCTTGAAGATCGCCTGCAGCCCCTTCGCGTCGAGAACATTGGCCATGTCGGTTTTCTGTTCGGTTGCACAAGCGCTCACGGCGAGCGAGACCAGCGCGGCAAGCGCCATCGTTTTGATTTTCATATTGATGCCTTCATCGTTGTTCAGTTTTCGGCGTCTGCGTGAAAAATCCCCCGTGCGGGGGCAGACATTTTTCAATATGGCGACGATCGCGGTTTTGTCCAGCAAAGCTGCTCGAAAAGCGTTAATTCCTGTCGCTCAAACGGGAAACGAGACAGGTCCATGCATATTGATGCAGGACTGATTCGGGAACGTCAGGCCGTGCCGGTGCTTGTCGGGGCCGCTGTTTTCTTGGCTTTCTTCTTCGCCGGTTTGCCTTCGGCGATGCGCGCCTGGTCCTTGGCGACGCGCTGCATCTCGTTGAATCCGGCGGCGACGGCCTTCAGAATGGCCGCGCTTGTGCGTGTCACCATGGCCTTTTCGGCGGCTTTGGCATCGTCCGGCAGGCGTTTCATGAGCTCGTCGAGCTTGGCCGACATCTCCGCCAAAGCCTTTGTTTCCGCCGAATTCGCACGCCCGCCCCGGGCCGGAAGCTTGCCGTCGGCAGCCGCATTCAGGGTCTTGTCGACCCACGCACGGATCGTCATACCTTCGGCGCTGGCAGCTTTTTTGACTTTCTCACGGGTTTCCGCGGACGCGCCGGTAATGGTCCAGCTGTGTTCCGGCATCGCTTTTCTTGCAGTCGGCTGGGTCGCCATGACGTCTCTCCGTCAGTGAAAGTGCTTTCGCCAACACTAACGTCACCAAGTCTTACAAGAAAGACTCCAGGTTCAGTTTTCCGGTTCAGGCTCTTCCCGGCGGTCTCTTTTCGTGCGCCGGTCTTCAGCCTTGCGGCGGTCCTGAAGCTTGCGGCGATCTTCGCTCTGACGGCGCTCGCCGGATACGGGCGGACCATCGGAACGGCTACGCCGGTCAACCCCACTACGGCGATCCCTCCGCGCTTGCCGGCGTTCCTCGCGGCGGCGCTCACGGCGGATTTTGGCGACCTGATAGCCGATGTAGCTGCCGATCACCATCATGATTCCCCCAAGCCCGATAAGAATGACCGCCGTTATGACCTGAGACGATGCGAACGGCTTGGACTTTGCGGGCTCGCCCGGAAACGGCCTGCGCACCGGTTCCTCGGCCATCAGTTCGGCCTCGGCTTTCAAAAGCTCATCCTCACTCAGGGGTGAGGGCGCGATGTAATCCGGCGGTCTGATTTGTGCCGGCGCAGGCATTGCTGCAACTGCAGCAGCTTCAGCGGCCTCCGTCACGATCCACGGCAATTCCCTGATCGGCTGGCACTCCCGTTTCGCGCCGGCAAGATCGATCATCTCCGTTCCCTCGCCCCGCTTTACGGAGCCGGGAACAAGGTAGAAAGCCTTGAAAACGCCTGTGCCGATGGTCTGATCGACAAGGATACGCAACGCTTCCTGGCGCTGGCTCATATCGGCTTGCGGATCGGACAACCGCACGGGCTGATCTTCGAAGGCGAGAAGGATGGCATCCATCAGCCTCGGCAACCGTCCGCACAGACGTTCAACAGCTTCTTCGCTGACAACCTCCATGTAAGGCGTCATCGTCATTCGGCCCTTGTAGCCCTTGTCGGTGACTGCCGGCATCGCCAGCGGTTTGATTTGCAGGGCAATGGATTGATCCTCGGCGTAAACCGTACGCACATCTACGATGCAGACCACCCCCGCCAGCAGCACGGCACACATAAGGCTGATTATTTTCATCATGCATCAGCTCCAGCACGGGCAACGCTCGGCACCCAGAGATACCCGGACGGTGAAATAAGAAAGCTTTCGCGAAGTCCGTGCGGTTTGTCCATGGCGCCGGCGAGAATGGTCATATCAAGTCCTCGCGCAGCCGCCTCGGCGACGTCCGGGTCCCGGCCGTAGAGCCGGATTTCCACCCCTATGCCGCGCGGCATATCGTCACGCAACGAGCCATGCAGCGGGTGATCGGCGTAGGTATGATCGGCGTGTAGCATCCATTCGGCACCATAGCCCCGATACACGGCAAAATCCGGGTCCGAATACACTTCTTCGCCACCCAGTACCTGCAACTGAAACGCGCGCTCGGCATCAATGGAGGGGACGAGAAGATTGACCCCCAGACCGCTCAGGCTCTTGCCGTATTGATCGGCCGGCATCCAAGGATCGCCTGTTCTCAGTTTCATCATGCCCCCCGTTTAATCAGCGCTGGATATCACGAATGCCGAAACACGCGTATGACGTAGATCACGCGTACAGCTTACTGCACAGGGCCACTTGCGCGAAATAATGGCGATCAATGGGGCAAAACGGTCGTTGAGTAAAAGTTCCGAAGAACCAAGAACTAAACCTGAGGTCAGTACACCGCGTTCGCCGGCAGCGGATTGACGGCCATGTCGGCACCGGCCTTGTCGAGCCATGCCGCGCGATATTGCCTGACTTCCGCAGCGTGGTGACGGGCGCGTTTCTTGGTCGGCGCCAGGGATTCCTCGTAAAAGAAATCCGGCAGTTCGTCATCTTCCTCGCCGAAACCGGCATCGCGGTTGAACGCATCCTCGAACATCAGGGTCTCTAAACCCAGTTGTTTGAAGAAATCCGCAGGCAGCTCGGTCCCGGCGGCATTGTTGACCGCGCTCATGATCAGATCGAGGTTGATGTTGGTCACGGTGCGCCCGAACAGGCAAAGCCCGACGCTGTCCGCCGCCGCGCACAACATCTGCACGTTCATGCTTTCTTCGACGAGTTGTTCCGTGGTCTGCCCATCGCATTCATGCGTCGGAATGTTGCCGGTGGTGTGGTCCGCGCCCTGCGCCGTCGACATCATGGAAATGCCGGTGACTTCGATGACGCGCGGATCATAGGCGCTGATCGCCTGTTTTTTGATGACCGGCACGCGCTTGACGCCATAATGCTCGGCAACCCGCGCCGTACCCAGCGCCAAAAGCTTGCCGCGCTCAGTGCCGGTGCGGATGTCCTCAAGCGCCGCTTCCATGAAAGGCACGTCGCCGAATTCGGCCTCGCCCGCTTCCATCAGCACGCCTAGCGTCGCGCCAAGCTCAATAGTGTCGATGCCGAGATCGTTGGCCGTCATGTTGAGCCGCGCCACATCATCGGGATCGGTGATACCGCAGTTCGTACCAAGCAATCCGATGGTTTCGTATTCCAGCGGTGAGACCAGTTCATTGCCGTCCTTGTCGACGTAGATGTTCGAGCACTTGATCATGCAGCCCGGCATGCAGGCGTGCGTCGGCTCGCCGCCGCGTGCCATGTTCTGTTCGCGAATGAAATCGCCGCCCATCCGCATCCGCTCCTTGCTGGCGTCGACCAATTGTCCGCTGGAGAAATTCCGTGTCGGCAAGCCGCCCATGCCGTTCATCACGTCGGCGACCAGGGCCGTGCCGTATTCGCCCATGGAGATGACTTTTTCATCGACGCGGAGTTTGGCGGTATATTCCTTGACGCCCTGCATGACACCTTTGCGGTCATGGAAGCTCGGCATCTTGTGTTTGTCGCAAACCAGCGCCTTGACCTTTTTCAGTCCCATGACGGCGCCGACACCGCCGCGCGCGGCGATACGCACCGGTCGTCCCTCGGGGTCGGAGAACGAGATACCTGACATCAGCCCCTGATACTCACCTACCGGGCCGCAGATCCCGAGGCTGACTTTTTCGCCGAAATCGTCATGCAGCAGCGCCGCTGTTTCGATGACGCCTTTACCCATGTATTTGGCGGCGTCATGGAACGTGACCTCGCCTTCCTTGGTGATGTAGATGACAACCCAGTCTTCGGCGGCATTTTCCAGGGTCAGACCGCAAATCTCGCTCTGGCCCATGGCGAATCCGAACGTGCCGCCGGCATTGGCTTCCTTGATGCCACCCGTCAGCGGGCTTTTGCAGCCGACACTGATGCGATTGGCATTCGACATGTTCGATCCCGCGAACGGCCCGGCCGAAAAGATCAGCGGATTTTCAGGCGACATCGGATCGACGGTGGCAAGACCGCGTTCATACAGCGTCTTGGCAATGTGATAACGGCCGGCCCGGGCCAGTTGTTCACCGTCCAAGGTTTCGCGTTTCACATCCTGCGTTGCCAGGTCGATATGTAGGTACGTGCGCATGATGGGTCTCCAACCGTTCCACTCGGGATTACCCGTTAGGTAAGCCTTCGCGCACGAACGATCAAGTATGAAGGTGCAGGGCACGCCCCATGATTCGAGATGGCCTTTCAGGCCTCCTCAGCATGAGACACATCTCAACCTCATCCCGAGGAGCGCACAGTGCGTCCCGAAGGATGGCACCCTAGACGTTGGAATCCGGAAAACTTGCCTTGCGTTCGTTGATATAGGCCAACAGCGCTTCGTCCGTCGCCGGGTCCAGCGCCGGTTCCTGATACTCGGCCAACCACGACTTCCACAGTGTATTCGCACGCTGCGCCATATCCTGCGCACCTTCCGCTTCCCACTGTTCGTAGGAATTGTTATCGGCCAGGTTCGAGCGGATGAACGCCGTTTCGAAATTCGCCTGGGTATGCGCACACCCCAGATAATGCGAGCCCGGCCCCACTTCGCGGACGGCGTCCAGCGCCTGCCCGTTGTCGGTCAGGTCATAGCCTTCGCAAAGCCGCTGCATCATCGCCAGCTGATCGCAGTCCATGACGAACTTCTCGTAACCCGACGACAGACCGCCTTCCAGCCAACCCGCTGAATGGAGCGCGAAATTGACCCCTGACAGCACCGTGGCGTTCAAGGTATTGGCGCTTTCGTAGGCAGCCTGTGCATCGGAGACTTTCGAAGCGCACAACGACCCACCGGAACGGAACGGCAGGTTGAGACGGCGTGCCAGTTGCGCGGCGGCGGAAATGATCAACGTCGGCTCGGGGGTGCCGAACGTCGGTGCGCCCGACTGCATGGAAATGGCGCTGACGAAGGCGCCAAAGATAAGCGGTGCACCCGGACGGCAGAGCTGCGTCAGCGCCCCACCGGCGAGAACCTCGGCAAGCACCTGGGCCAGCGTGCCGAGTGCGGTTACCGGGCTCATGGCACCGGCCAGAATAAACGGCGAGACGATGCAGGCCTGATTGGCGCGGGCATAGACTTTCAGCGCGCCCAGCATGGTGCCATCGAAGACCATCGGCGAGTTGGCGTTGATCAGGCTGGTCATGACCGTGTTGTGATCGACGTATTCCTTGCCGAACAGGATTTCACACATGGCGACCGAGTCCTGCGCGCGCTCCGGATGCGTTACCGAGCCCATGAACGGCTTGTCGGAATATTTCATGTGCGCGTACAGCATGTCGAAGTGGCGCTTGTTGACCGGCAGGTCGACCGGCTCGCACACGGTGCCGCCGGAATGATGCATGGCCGGGGCCATGTACGCGAGCTTCACGAAATTGCGGAAATCCTCAATCGTGCCGTAGCGCCGTCCATTATCCAGATCGCGCACGAACGGCGGGCCATAGACCGGCGCGAACACCGTGTGATTGCCGCCGATCTCAACGCTGCGTACCGGATTGCGGGCATGTTGGGTGTACTGCGCAGGCGCCGTCGACAGCAGTTGCCGGCAAAGCCCCTTCGGGAAATGCACCCGCGTCCCCTGCACATCGGCCCCGGCATCCTTGAGCATTGCCAGCGCTTCTTCGTCATCGCGGAATTCGATGCCGATCTCTTCCAGGATCAGATCGGCGTTGGCCTCGATGATCTCGATGGCTTCCGGTGATGCCAATTCCAAGAGCGGAATGTTGCGGATGATGTAGGGTTTCGTTACAGCGCCGGACTTTTCACGGGCTTCACGGCGGGCATCGCGGCCCCTGCGGGCGGTACGTTCGGACATGGCGTCCACTCCAAAAGGAACGGGGGCCTAAAGACCAACCGTTCAGGTCAAGAATACTCCTGATATTCTGATAAACCCGTGATGTTTTTTCGACTGATCCAACGGCGTCATTTTGTGGTCTGAAGGCGTCTTGGTTGCGCCGGACGGCGTGTTCAACGCGCTAAAACTAAAACCCCGCCGGTGTGGCGGGGTTTCCGTCGTTTGAATTGTAAGCAGAAGCGTCAGTTGCCGAGCAGACCTTTCAGCTTCTTGCCGGCTTCGCCCATGGTATCCGAGGCTCCTTCACTCGCCCCCTCCATCAGCTTTTTCGCCTCTTCGCCAGCCCCCTTGGCGAGGTCGTCGAGGTTGAGGCCCGACACAGCCGAGCCGACACCTGCCGTCATCTTGTCGATGACCTGCTTGATAACGTCCGCCGGGGATGCGCCGCCGTCGTCCTTGCCGATATCGGTCAGCGTCAGCGTCGGCAGCTTGGAACCGAGAGATTTACCGTCCAGGAACGAGGCGGAGACATTCACCTCGCCGCCGGTGATGGTCAGTTTCTCGATGATGATCTTGGGGCCTTCGCCTTCCGACGAGGATGAGGCCGACGAATCGCCACCCCCGATTTTTTTCGCATACGCGTCGACGTTGGCCTTGATGGCATCGATATTGGAACCGCCGTTCGCCAGTTCATAGGTGATTTTCGGCCCGTCGATCAGCACCGAGTTAATGACAATGGGATCGGAATTCAGGGTCGAGGTGTCGATCTGCACGGCAATGGCGCCCAGCTCGAACGCGCTCGGTGTTTTGAAGCCGCTCGGGTTGCCGACCGACAGCTTGTTCAGCGCCGCCTTGCCCGATGTCGCATCGAGATCGACGCTGTTCAGCGTAACCTCGGCCTTGGTCGCTTCGGAACCGTATGTCTCGACCGCGGATTTAATGATCCCGCCCAGGTTGGAATAAAGGTAAATGCCGCCGGCAACCAGAAGCACGACCACAACACCGACGCCTATAAATACTTTTTTCATCGTAAATCTCTCTTTCTTCTCATCCAGACGACACCAATTTCGCAAATGATCGCGCCCATGCGAGATGGCGTCCAGTGAAAGTTATAACGTCATCCCTCGTCGTCGCCCTGAACTCGGTTCAGGGCCCATGAAATCTGGGCAATCAGCTGCAGTTATCATGGATCCTGAATCAAGTTCAGGATGACGGCTCTTGCATAGCCGTCACTTCCAGATCGGTTTGCCCGAGCCCGGAATGCCGAGGTTTTCCCACATCGCATCGACCTTTTTGACGACGTCGTCAGTCATGCGGATTTTCTGGCCCCAATCGCGATGCGTTTCGGGTGGCAGCTTGGTCGTCGCGTCGATGCCGAGCTTGCCGCCGAGCCCCGATTCCGGGGATGCGAAGTCGAGGTAATCGATCGGCGTGTTGTCGATGACGGTGAGATCCCGGCTGGGGTCGACATTGGTCGAGATCGCCCAGATCACGTCGTTCCAATCGCGCGCATCGATGTCTTCGTCGACGACGATGACGAATTTCGTATACATGAACTGACGCAGATACGACCAGACGGCCATCATGATGCGCTTGGCATGTCCGGCGTAGGCCTTCTTCATAGATACGACGGCGACCCGGTACGAGCACCCTTCGGGCGGCAGCCAGAAATCGACGATTTCCGGGAACTGCTGCTGCAAAAGCGGCACGAACACGTCGTTCAAGGCCTCGCCCAGCACCGATGGCTCGTCCGGCGGCCGCCCGGTATAGGTCGACAAGTAAATCGGGTTCTTGCGCATGGTGATCGCGGTGACCGTGAACACCGGAAACGGCTCGACCGAATTGTAATAGCCGGTGTGATCGCCGTACGGCCCCTCGTCGCCGTAGTCCGTCAGCGAAACCGTGCCTTCGAGGACGATTTCCGCCTCGGCGGGGACTTTCAGGGGCTGCGTGATGCAATCCACCAACTCCACTTTCTTGCCCCGCAAGAGCCCGGCGAACTGGTATTCCGACAGGGTATCGGGCACCGGCGTGACGGCGGCAAGGATCGTTCCCGGATCGGCGCCGAGCACGACGGCTACAGGCAGCGGTTCCGGCTTTTCGGCTTTCCAGCGCTGGTGATGCTGCGCACCGCCGCGATGCTTGAGCCAGCGCATCAGGGTCGTGTTTTTACCCGTCACCTGCATGCGGTAGATGCCCAGATTATAGTCGTCCCGCTTGTCTGAGCCGGGTCCTTTGGTGACCACCAAAGGCCAGGTGATCAGCGGTGCCGGCTCGCCGGGCCAGCAGGTCTGGATCGGCAGCTTCGTCAGGTCGATGTCGTCGCCGGTCAGCTTGATTTCCTGGCAATACGCGGTGGTGCCGTCCTTCGGCTTCATGGCCATGACGGTTTTCATGAGCGGCAGCATTTCCATCGCTTCGCGCCAGCCGCCCGGCGGTTCGGGTTGGCGCAGGAATGCCAGCGTTTCGCCGACATCGCGTAGTTCACCCGGCTCGCGGTTCATGCCCCAGGCGACACGCTCCACGGTACCAAACAGATTGACGAGAACCGGCATGTCCGAGGCTGTGCCGTCGGCCTTGATGACGTTTTCGAACAGGATCGCAGGACCACCTTCGGCGAGCACGCGGGTCTGGATCTCCGTCATCTCCAGAACGGTGCTCACGGGCTCGCTCACACGCACCAGCCGGCCGCTTTCTTCAAGCCGTGAGATAAAATCCCTGAGCGAGCTGTAAGCCATGAAAATCCTCCTATTATGGCCGCAAGGTTGACCCTTTCTTGGCTTTGCGGTCAAGCACGCCGCAAAAATCTCCTGTTCACGGCGTGACCATTGTCAATCAATGGCTTAAACGTCTAGAGTCTGTTACTAGGGTTCAAGAATTTGCGCCTGAATGGCGCTTGTTACCGGGAAGCAAACACGACATGGCCGATGGGACGACGGATACGAATGAAGGGCTGAGTACCTCAAGCCTTCAAAGGCTGATAGATATCGGCATCGCCCTTTCCGCGGAACGCGACACCAACGTTCTGATGGAAACGATTCTGCTGGAGGCCAAAAGCCTCGCCAATGCCGACGGTGGAACGCTCTACATCCGGACCGATGACAACCGTTTGCGCTTTGAAATCATGCGCACCGACAGTCTCGAAATCGCCATGGGCGGCACCACCGGCAAGGACATCAATTTTCCGCCGCTGACACTGGTCGACCCGAAGACCGGCGAGGAAAACCACAAAAACGTCGCCTCGGCAGCCGCCCTGACCGGCAACTCGATCAATATTCCCGATGCCTACGAAAACGATGCCTTCGACTTTTCCGGCACCAAGAAATTTGACGAAGGCACAGGCTATCGCTCGAAGTCGTTCCTGTGCGTGCCGCTCAGCAATTCGCAGGGCGAGATTATCGGCGTTCTGCAGCTTCTGAACGCCATTGATAAAGACTCCGGCGAGGTTATTGAATTCGGCAACGACATTCAGCCGCTGATCGAAGCGCTGGCATCGCAGGCCGCTGTCGCACTCGATAACCAGCAACTTCTGGAAGCCCAGAAAAAGCTGTTGGACAGCTTTATCGAGCTGATCGCGTCTGCGATTGACGCCAAGTCACCTTATACGGGCGGCCACTGTCAGCGCGTCCCGGAACTGACGAAAATGCTGGCCGCCGCCGCTTCCGAGCAGAAGGAAGGGCCGTTCGCCGACTTCGACCTGACCGACGAGGAATGGTACGAACTGCACATCGCGGCGTGGTTGCACGATTGCGGCAAGGTCACGACGCCGGAATACGTGGTCGACAAGGCGACCAAACTGGAAACCATCTACAACCGTATCCACGAAATCCGTAACCGCTTCGAAATCGTCAAGCGTGACAAGGTGATCGAATACCAGAGTGCCGTCATCGACGGCGGCGATCCGGAAAAACTCCGCGAAGAGCTGGAGCAGACGCTGGCGCAACTCGATGACGACTTTGCCTTCATCGCCGAAAGCAATGTCGGCGGTGAATTCATGGCGCTGGAACGGGTCGAGCGGGTCAAGCAGATCGCCAACATAAAATGGACGCGTACCCTGTCGGACCGTCTGGGTCTTTCGTATGAGGAGCTCAAACGCGTCGAGCGCGAGCCGGAACCGCCACTGCCGCACGAGGAAAACCTCCTCGCCGATCGTTACGACCATATCATCTATCGCGAAGGTATGGAGCAGACCGCCGTCGAAGATAACCCGTGGGGCTTCAAGCTCGATGTGCCGGAACACAAATACAACATGGGGGAGGTCTACAACCTCTGCATTGCACGCGGGACGTTGACCGAAGAAGAGCGTTTCAAGATCAACGACCACATCGTACAGACGATCATCATGCTGGAAGCCCTGCCGTTTCCGAAACACCTGGCCCGCGTACCGGAATTCGCCGGCGGCCACCACGAGAAAATGGACGGCACCGGCTATCCCAAGAAACTTAACAAGGATCATATGTCGATACCGGCACGGATCATGGCCATCGCCGACATCTTCGAGGCACTGACAGCCGCCGACCGGCCTTACAAAGCACCGAAAAAACTGTCCGACAGCGTCAAGATCATGTCGTTCATGAAAAAGGACGCGCATATCGACGACGAACTTTTCGAGCTTTTCCTGACGTCCGGCGTTTACAAGGAATACGCCGAGCGGTTCCTGATGCCGGAACAACTGGACGAGGTCGATATCAATCAGTACCTCCCCAAAGAAGAAGCCGAAGCCGGCGACGATTAAGGTATCCGGCATGGTCGAGATTTACATCGATGCAGACGCCTGCCCGGTCAAGGACGAGACACTCCGCGTTGCCGCCCGTCACAAACTAAAAACGATCATGGTGTGCGATGGCGGCATCCGTCCAAGCACGGATCCCATGGTCGAGCTTGTCATCGTATCCCAGGGCGCCGACGCCGCCGACGACTGGATTGCAGAGCACATCGGCGAGGCCGATATCTGCGTCACCAACGACATCCCCCTTGCCGCACGCTGCCTTGAAAAAAATGCCCTGGCCATCAAGCCCAACGGCGCGTTGTTTACGGAGAACATGATCGGCATGGCGCTTGCCAACCGGGAACTGATGCAGGGGCTGCGTGAAAGCGGCGAGATTACCGGCGGTCCGTCTGCATTTTCCAAATCGGATCGTTCGAATTTTCTGAACCGGCTTGAAACCACGGTTCAACTCGCCCTGAAGAGCGCCTGAATTGTCTGCAACGCCGCCACCGGCATCCAATCGACACATGATCGACCGCAGGCCGGGTGCGCGATATAATCCACATGCCTTTTTGAATGTCGTTCAGGATAAGAAGCCCAAATGATCAGTTGGTCTCTCATCGGCAGTGCGCTGGGTGGTGTCGGGCTGTTTCTTCTTGGCATCCATCTGATGACGGCAGGCCTCAAGGTCGCCGCCGGCGAAGCCTTGCGGGACGTCCTGGGCCGCTGGACGGATTCCCGGGTTCGCGGACTTTTTTCCGGCGTTCTGATCACCGGCCTCGTGCAATCCTCAAGCGCCGTCACGGTTGCCGCGATCGGCTTCGTTAACGCCGGCCTTTTAACGCTGCCACAGGCCATGTGGGTTATATTCGGGAGCAATGTCGGCACAACCCTGACCGGTTGGCTGGTCGTCATCATCGGCATCAATTTCAAGATCGAGGCCCTGGCCCTGCCGCTGCTTGGCATCGGCATGGTACTGTTCCTCACCGGTTCATCGTCCCGCCGCGGCGCCCTGGGTGAAGCGCTGGCCGGGTTCGGGGTGCTTTTTCTGGGCATCGCAACATTGAAGGTCACATTCGAGGGGATCGGCGCGGCCATCGACGTCACCGCATTGCAATCGTCGGGCATCGCCAACACCGCCGCATTCGTCGTCACGGGCATCATCCTGACGACACTGATGCAGTCGTCGAGCGCGGTTATCGCCATCGCCATAACCGCCGCCCTGGGGGGCTTGCTGAATATCGAATCCGGGGCGGCACTTGTCATCGGCGCGAATATCGGCACGACCAGTACCGCATTGATTGCCGTTTTCGGCGCCACCTCCAACGCCAAGCGGGTCGCATTGTCGCACGTCGCCTTCAATGCCCTTACCGGCCTCTCGGCCCTCGCACTGCTTCCGATCATGCTTTTCATCGTCGCCTTCATCGAGGAAAAGTTTATCGGCAGAACGGCCCCGGCGACGACACTCGCGCTTTTTCATACCACCTTCAACATACTCGGCGTGCTCTTGATGTGGCCGCTCAGTAGCCGCCTTGAAAAATGGCTGGCCGCCAGGTTGTTGACACTGGAAGAAAACGAGGCGAAGCCGAAGTATCTGGATCACAACAGCCTAGCGGTTCCGTCCATTGCCCTGAACTCAATCTTGCTGGAAATGCAGCGCATTGCCGCTATCGCTTTCGGTATCGCAAAATCACCGCTAGTCGACGAGAAGGTGTCGGTCACGCAGTTGCGTCATCAGGTGAACATCATCAACGCACTGAGTGAGGCCGTATACGGTTATATACGGAGTCTGAACGAAGGCCGGAATACCGAAGAAATCACACTGTCGCTGTCGAGCATTGTACGTCAAATCTGGCATTACATAGAAATCGCGCGTAACGGCTTTGACCTAGCAGAGCGTCGCGAGAAACTTGATCGCCTTCCTGAGCAGTATCTCGAGCAGTTCCACTCGGTAGGTTCCTTGATTGCCGACAGAATCAATACGACCAACCTGCAAGCCGGTCCACAGCAAGAACAGGCCCCGGACCTGTTGAGCATCGAAACCGCTTATCAAAATCTGAAAGATTCGATTCTGAAGGCCGCAAGCACTGGTGAATTGACCGTCAGCAACACTGGTATCGCGCTGGATGCCTTGAATGACATGCGCAGTATTACAAACCATCTTGAGAAAGCGATAAAAAGACAGGAAGCCGTGGTCATAAACTGAGCGCACGCCTCCCTCTAATGTTTGGCTTCGATTTTCCGTTCCGATGGAATGCGTACACGCACCGCCGTGCCTTTGCCGCGGACGCTGCAAATATCGTGCACGTCAGTGATACTGTTTGCGATTGCGCAATAGATATCTTCATGAGCAGCACCGAATCATTCCCGCTCAAGCAGAAGACCGCCCCCGCTACGATACGCATTGACAATTCCACCTGCTCTAACGCATCCTTCAACGTGTAAGGGTTCCCCGCTGAGAGACGACAGAGTCTTGGGGACTAATAGGGAACATGGGAGAGATTTACCCATCAGGGGATCTTAACCCGGGCTGCCCCCGCAACTGTAAGCGGCGAGCTGGTAATCCGAAGCCACTGACCGATGGTCGGGAAGGCGATTAACCGGCGAGAAACCGCGAGCCAGGAGACCTGCCTTTACACCGATGGACATGCGTCCTCGGTATTTGCATATCAAACTCGGAGGGAGTTCTGATGGAACAGACCAAACAAAACGACGTATCACTTCCGCTTTCCTTTCAGCAACGCATTGCCGCAACGCTCGCGGCGCTTCTCATCGGCAGTTTCCTTGTGTATGGCGCCGGGCTGGCAAATTCCGCTACGCTGCATAACGCCGCACATGACGGACGGCACGCATTCGCTTTTCCCTGCCACTGATTTCCTGACCGGAGAAACGTTATGATCGGACGGATTTTTCTGGCCGCGCTTGCGGCTGGGCTGATCGCTGGCGCCTTCGTTTCAGTCGCACAGATGGTCAAGGTTGTGCCCTTGATTCACGCTGCCGAAGTATATGAAGCCCCTGCTGCTGCACAGAACCATACGCACGATGCCGCTAGCGCCACCACGGCACACAGCCACGACCATGAAAGCTGGATGCCCGAAGACGGCGGCGAGCGGATTATGTATACGGTCCTGACCAACTTCGTGCTGGGGGCCGGTTTCGGTCTGCTCATTGCAGCGGGCATGACCTTGCGCGGGCGAACAACAGATTGGCGCCGTGGCCTGATATGGGGGGCATCGGGTTTTCTGGCCTTTTCGTTCCTGCCCGCCCTTGGCTTACCGCCTGAACTGCCGGGTATGGCGGCGGCAGACCTGACCGGGCGGCAGATTTGGTGGGTGATGACCGCTGCTGCATCGGCCGGCGGTCTGGCCCTTATTGCCTTCGGGTCGAACTGGCCGTTGCGGTTCCTCGGTGCCGCAATGTTGGCAATTCCGGATATTGTCGGCGCACCGCATCCGGACGAATTCTGGGGCGGCGTTCCGGCGGAACTGGCCGCGCAGTTTGTCGCCACCTCGCT
The DNA here is from genome assembly GCA_021555105.2 of Thalassospiraceae bacterium LMO-JJ14. Taxonomy (NCBI): domain Bacteria; kingdom Pseudomonadati; phylum Pseudomonadota; class Alphaproteobacteria; order Rhodospirillales; family Thalassospiraceae; species Thalassospiraceae bacterium LMO-JJ14. Next base: position 1,717,856 of record CP134604.1, on the reverse strand, counting down.
GGTAACGGCCGGGCTCTTCTGGCTGCTTTTGGGGGCCTTAACGGGCCACTTCATCGGCCGCAGTCTGCAAAGCGACGGATAGTATGAACAGGATTCCGGGCGCAGACTGAGACATGTCGAAAGAAACGCTCAACCTCGCACTCGGATATCCTTATCCTCTCCCGGATAGCTCTTACGTCGTACACCGGCGCACCGTCACACCGATGAAGGCCACGGATGCACCGCGTTACCGCGAAGACCGGACGCCGGTTCTGGCCGTCGGCTCGAATCAGTCGCCCGAACAAGTCATCCGCAAGTTTTCCGACAGGGACTGGCCGCCGATCCCCTGTGAGCGTTGTCATGTGCATGATTTTGACAGCGTCTATTCCGCGCATGTAACCGGATACGGCTCCATCGCGTCGTGCCTGCATCCGGCGCCCGGGACAAAGGTCACGCTGTTCATCAACTGGCTTCACGATGAGCACATGGAGCGCATGCACGCGACCGAGCTTGGCAACGAGAACTATGTCTATGCCGAACTGGACGGGATCAAAATCGAAACGGAATTCGGCCTGGAATTAAACAAGGTCTTTTTCTACTGCTCGAACGCAGGCGCTTTCACACCAATCGGCGCCCCCGTCCCCCTTGCCGAAATTCCGGCGGAAAACCGCCAGTGGGAAGCTTTGCACCAGACCGATATTCAAACCCATGTCCAGGTCCGATCCGCGCCTGAATTGGACTTTGACAGCTTCGTCCTGTCGTCCGCCCGCGACGTTGAAGCGCGCAACCATCGCAAAAGCGTGATGCGTGAATTATCCCTGCCCTTCGAACACCCGGGGCTTACCGTCATAAAATCATGAGGACTTGAACCGGTTCACTTGTCGAAGTATCCGGCGCGGGCCGCGGCACCGATCAGGTTGACGATCATCCGCCCGGCGGCGATCGAGGTCAGTTGATTGACGTCATTGACGGGCGCGATTTCGACGATATCCATGCCGACGACCCGGCCCTTGACGACCAGTCCGTGGATAAGCTTGCGCATCTGATGATAGTCGAGCCCGCCCGGCGCCAGTGCCAGCGTTCCCGGCATGACCGAAGGATCGACACCGTCGGCATCGATGGTCAGGTAGTAATTCTGCCCGTCCGGAATGTCGGCCAGCACGCTTTCAATGCCGTTGTCGTGCACGTCATAGGATGTGTAGATATGCGCCCCGTAAACCTTTGCAGCCTCGACTTCCTCGATCCGGGCACTGCCGACTGCACGCATGCCGATCTGAAATATCTCGCCGATGTGGTCCATTTCGGAGGCGCGGCGGATCGGACTTGAATAACCTTCCGGCTCGCCATTGACCTCGTCACGCCAATCCAGATGCGCATCCACATGCACAAGCGTAACAGGCCCCAGGCTTTCAATCCCGCGAAATACCGGGATCGGGATGCCGTGATCGCCGCCGATGGTGATCGGCATCGCCCCGGCGGCGACAATCTTGCGGATCGCCGCTTCGGCGTTGCGGTAATGCGCGTCGTGATCGTTCATATCGGCCGCCGCATCACCGCAATCGACGATTTTCACGTTGCGCCCATCGAGCGCCGGACCGCCGAGATCGAAATCATAATGATCGGGGGCGATCTGGATACGCCTGGATGCCGCACGCACAGCCGCCGGCCCCAGGCTCTGCGGGTTGGCCATGCCTTCCGGTCGGTAAGGCTTGCCGAAGGGAATGCCGAGCACGGCAACGTGGGCATCGAGACTGTCCAGATCGGTAACGACCGGATAGCCGAGAAAGCTCTGCGCGCGCTGGTCGGGCGGTACTGTCAGCGCCACTATTCAGCCGCCCGTAGTTGAGCCGGACGGCCGCCACCGACGGTGACCCGGTGCATCAGCCGCTTGAAGCCATGGTAATCGTTGATCGGATTGTGCTGCGTCGCATAATTGTCCCAGAACGCCAGCGCGCCGGGTGTCCAAACGAAGCGGCAGGTGAATTCCGGCCGCGACAGATGGGCGAACAGGAAATTCAACAGCGGTTCGCTTTCTTCCTGCGTCAGTTCCTTGAAGCGTTCGCTATGACCCGAATTCACGAACAGCGACTTGCGCCCGGTGCGCGGGTGCGTGATGACTGCCGGGTGCTCGGCGGACAGTTGCATCCGCTTGCCCGCTTCTTCCTGTACCCGGTCTTCGCGGGTACGCGTGACCTCGGCCTTGGCTGAGTTCTGGATCACGGTGAGGGTTTCAAGATAAGCCTGCAGGCTCGGTGACAGTGTCTCGAAAGCCAGATGCATGTTCGCGAACAGGGTATCGCCGCCATAAGGCGGCAGTTCCACGGCATACAACAGCGCGCCCATCGGCGGCTCTTCGAGATACGTCGTGTCGGCATGCCAGATGCCGCCGAAATTTACCCGTTCGTCGGCATTTTTGACAACCGGAACAACCTCGTCCGTGCCGTCCAGCCCCTTGACCATGGGGTACGGGATCAACGGCCCGAACCGCGAAGCAAAGGCCGCCTGACGTTTCGGCTCAAGGTTCTGGTCCCTGAAAAATATAACGTGATGCTCGTTCAGCGCGCCGGTGATATCTGCGATCACCTCGTCCGGCAAATCCGCTGAAATATCGACGCCTGAAATTTCCGCGCCAAGACTGCCGGCAATACGTCTGACCCGGATGTGCTCGAAGGCCGAAAACGATTTCGGCGGTTCCCAATCGCTCAACATACCTGAGATGTCCCCTGAAGTTTTTGTTCGCGAATAAGGAATCCTAATACGACAAATGGGAGACGACAATCACAGCTATCAAATGCGGCGCAAAGCGCCTACCCCTTCACCGGGGCAGGCGCTTGCGAATGCAGTTGCCTTAAATGCTTACTGCGTTTTCTTCATCTGCATGTTCTTATGCTGGTGCTGCATCGGCATCTTGCTGCTCACACCCTGCACCTCGACGTCGACGGTGATCTCACCGGCCTTTTCGAAGACCAGCGTCAGCGGGAAATGCGCACCGGTTTTCAGCGGCGCCTTCAGCCCCATGAACATCACATGCAAACCGCCGGGTTGCAGCGCCACTGTCTTGCCGGCCGGCACATCGATGGCCATGACCTGACGCATCTTCATCAGATCGCCTTCCTTAATGTGCGTATGCAGCTCGACTTTCTTGGAAACGTCGGCGCGCGCCGCGACAAGCCGGTCGTCGGTGGCCCCGGTATTCTGAACGGCAAGGAACGCGGCACCGGCTTTGGCCATCCCCGCAGACGCACGCGCCCAGGGTTGTGTTATCTGGATATCCCCGGCCAGGGCGGACTGGGACGTGATGAAGGTAGCCGCCAGCGCAATGGCTGCGGCGAAAGCACGAAAATTCATAATCAACTCCTATTGAATGACATACGCAGGGACACGACGGCGGGATTGCCGCGCGGGTCCATAGATTGAAAGAAGCGTGTCAGACGATAGGCGGATCGCGGCTGGAGGGTGCGAGGTGGGCGCGCCCGGACGGCAGTTGATCGACCGAACGGATGGCGGCAATTCTTACCGGAAGCGACGGCGGCACAATCACCGTGCTCGCCGCGCTCATCATGCTGTGACCGGTCGCAAACGACATACAGACCGGGCAGGTCGGGCGCTCATCGGGCTTCGGCGGTGCATCGGGATTCGGGATCTGTTTGATCCCAAACGCCGTACATATAATCAGATAGCCGTTGGCCCCGCCGGCGCCCGAATACGGGATAGCTTGGCCCAGCGGCATCAGCGCCTGCAGCGACAAGGCGACAAACGCCATCCAGGCGGCGATACGCCGCCGGCCGGTCAGTCCGGATCGGGGTTGTTCAGATTTCACGGGCGGGACTATATCCTGTGGGCTCGATATCGGCAATTATATGAGGTGAAAAAATCACCGGGGGCCGCGGGCGCGTTGCGGTTGGCGAAATCAAGACAGGGATTGTCGTGAAACACCAAGCGGCAGTTCGCGCAAAGTCTTAACGAGTGGGTGTGCAGACCTGTATCCGGCTACCCGACCGGCGCAAGATGGAGTGTGTATTTGATGTCCGATTTTCATAAAAAGGCGAGTGTCGTCATCATTGGCCTGGGTGGAATTACCGGTGCGTCGGTTGCGCACCACCTGATTGAACGGGGCTGGGACAATATCATCGGCATCGACAAGTCGGGTGTTCCGACGGATATCGGCTCCACCGGTCATGCGTCCGATTTCTGCTTCAACACGATGCACGATCAGATGACGATCTTCACGACCAAGTACAGCATCGATTTTTTTGAAAAACGGGGGCGGTACTCGCGCATCGGCGGCATTGAAGTTGCGCGCAAGGACGACGACGAACGCATGCGCGAGCTTGAACGCCGCGTCAGTTCCGGCCGTGCGTTCGGCAGCCGCGTCGAGATGATCACCGCGGCAAAGGCCAAGGAACTGATGCCCCTGATCGAGGAAGATGTCATCCAGGGGGCACTTTGGGATCCGGATGCCGGTCTGGTCATCCCCCGCTCGCAGGTTGTGGCCGGCGAAATGATCCAGGAAGCCGAAGCTGCCGGGAAGCTGGAAGTCATGGCCAACACCCCGTGCACAGGTCTCGACATCGAAAACGGACGGATCAAAGGCGTACACACGTCTCGTGGTTATATCGAGACCGACTACGTCGTGGTTTGCGCCGGTCTTTGGGGCCGCCTGATTTCGGAAATGGCGGGGGAAGACCTGCCGGTCATGCCGGTCGACCATCCGCTGACGTTTTTCGGCCCCTATAACGAATTCGAAGGGACCGGCAAGGAAATCGGCTATCCGCTGCTGCGCGACCAGGGCAACTCCGCTTATCTGCGCGACACCGGCGATCCGAAGACCGCCGAGGGCGGGCAGATCGAATGGGGGTATTACGAGGAAAAAGAACCGCGCCTGTGCCATCCGCGCGATATCCTCGAAAAGGAACAGGCGAGACTGTCGCCGTCGCAGCGCGATCTGGAAATGGAACAGATCATTGAGCCGCTGGAACGTGCCATGGAGCTGACGCCGATCCTGGGCGAACTGGGCTACAACGAGAAGCATTCCTTCAACGGTCTTTTGCAGGTCACTGCCGACGGCGGCCCGTCTATCGGTGAATCGCCGGATGTCCGCGGGCTGTGGTATGGCGTTTCTGTGTGGGTCAAGGACGGCCCCGGGACCGGCAAAGTCATCGCCGACTGGATGACGGACGGACGGACGGACCTCGATCATCACTCCATCGATTACGCTCGCTATTATCCGATCCAGAAGTCCGAGAGCTATATCCACGACCGCTGCTACGAGACGGCGTTCAAGATTTACAATCCACCTGTTCATAACCGCGAACCGTACACCAAGGGCCGGAATTTACGCGCGGCCCCCTGCTATCTCAGGGAAAAAGAGCTGGGCGGCTACTTCATGGAGCTCTCCGGTTGGGAACGTGCGCACGGTTATGCCTCCAACGAAGGGCCATTGTTCGAGAAATTCGGCGACCGTGTGCCGGTCCGCGAGAACGAATGGGACAACCGGCATTTCTGGCGGGTCTCCAATGCCGAGCAACTGGAGCTTTCTGAAAACGTCGGCATGATCAACCTGTCGCACTTCGCGATTTACGATGTCAGCGGCCAAGATGCGGAACAACTGGTCGAGTATGTGTCCTCATCCAAGGTCGCTGGCGATACGCCTGTCGGCAAGGGTGTCTACACCAACTTTCTCGACGATACCGGTGGCGTTATGGCAGACCTGACCATCCTGCGCCTGGCCGAAGACCGATTCCGCGTTATTGACGGTGCCGACGCCGGTCACCGTGACATGACGTACCTTAAGCGCATGACGCGTGATAAGGAGTGGTCGGCCTATATCGAGGACCGTACCGACCAGTTCGGCTGCATCGGCGTGTGGGGGCCGAACGCGCGCGAGAACCTGAAAAAGCTGGCGGATGATCCGGCCGGTCTCGATCTTGAGAATTTCCCCTTTGCCGCCACACGCGACATCACGCTCCGCGGCGTGCCGGTCAAGGCGTTCCGCATTTCATACGTCGGCGAACAGGGTTGGGAACTGCACTTCCCGCTCAGCTATGGCCTCGCGCTTTGGGATATGTTCCGGGAAATCGGCATCCTGCCGGTTGGCGTCGAAACCTATGCCAACACGCGCAGACTGGAAAAAAGCCTGCGCCTGCAGAACGCCGACCTGCTGACCGAGTACAATCTGCTCGAAGCAGGTCTGGCGCGACCCAAGGTCAAAGCCGCCGATTACCGGGGCAAGCAAGCCAACCTGGAACAGCGCGCCCGACCGCACCAGCCGGCAACGCTGTGCACGCTCGTCGTCACCGACAACACCGACAAGGACGGTGTGGCGCGCTTCATGCTCGGTAACTGCCCGATCATCGACCCGAAAAGCAACGACGTCCTGATCGACAGTCTTGGTCGGCGATCCTACACGACCTCCATCGCCTACGGCCCCTCTATCGGCAAGAACATCGCGCTCGGATACCTGCCGCATGATTATTGCGAGGTCGGCCGCGCGCTCGAGATCGAGTACTTCAACCAGAAGTTCCCGATGCAGGTCGCTGCTGTCGGCTACAAGGCGCTCTACGACCCGGAGAATGCACGGCCGAAATCGTAGACGGAAAATCATCTGCGCTGTCCACCCACGCCGGAATACCGGCGTGAATGATATCTATGCGGCAATAAATATCCTATATTCGACAAAATAACGTCGCTCCAAGAAAAGAATCAGGCTGATTTACGCAAGGGCGCGCAAATTCACTCGGCTACGCTTTCAAAGTCATGGGGAGATGACACGCGTTCCCTGGCTTGACGGCGGGTTTAGATTCGTTAATCGACCTGCCGCTAGGCCTGTGGTGCGCGCACACATGTAGACGGGGAGAGCCACGCATGAGTCCAGACAGAATCGATACCGAATATGAAATCGGGCAGGATAACGTCGAGATTTTCGGCCTCGATATCCATAATCCTGTTTTTGCCATTTCCGGCCTTCTGATTATCGCATTCGTCCTGATCACCTTGATGTTTCAGGAATCGGCAGGCGCCGCATTCAACGAACTTAGGCCCTGGCTGACCAAGACTTTCGACTGGCTGTTCATGGGGGCCGCCAACATCTTCGTGCTCTTCTGTTTGTTGCTGATCGTCCTGCCGCTCGGCAAGGTCAGGATCGGTGGCAAGGACGCCAAGCCTGAATATTCCTATACCGGCTGGTTCGCCATGCTGTTCGCCGCCGGCATGGGCATCGGTCTGATGTTCTTCGGCGTGCTCGAGCCTGTCTATCACACGCTTAACCCGCCTCTTGGGGTCGATCCAAGCAATATCGAAGCCGCGCGCGCCATGGGCATGTCGGCGACGATCTTCCATTGGGGTCTGCACCCGTGGGCGATTTACGCCGTGGTCGGCCTGTCGCTGGCATTTTTCTGCTACAACGCGCATCTGCCGCTGACCATCCGCTCGGCTTTCTATCCACTGCTTGGTGAGAAAGTCTGGGGCTGGTGGGGGCACATCATCGACATCCTCGCCGTGTTCGCGACACTGTTCGGTCTCGCGACCTCGCTCGGCTTCGGCGCCGAGCAGGCAACAGCCGGCCTGAACTATCTTTTTGACATCCCCAACGGGGATGCCACCAAGGTCGTGCTGATCATCGCCATTACCGGCGTCGCGCTGATGTCGGTGCTTGCCGGCCTCGATGCCGGGGTCAAACGGCTGAGTGAAATCAACATGCTGTTGGCGTTGATCCTTTTGGCCTTCGTTATTGCCGTGGGTCCGACCATCGCCATCGTTCAGGGCTTTTTCAGCGGACTCCTCAACTACGTCACCAATGTCCCCGCCCTCAGCAACTGGGTCGGCCGCGAGGATCTCGGCTACATGCACGGCTGGACCACCTTTTACTGGGCCTGGTGGATCGCATGGTCGCCGTTCGTCGGCATGTTCATTGCCCGTGTCTCCAAGGGCCGCACCGTACGTGAGTTCGTGACCTGCGTTTTGATCATCCCGACGCTCGCCTGCGTCGCATGGATGGCCGTCTTCGGCGGCACCGCCGTTGAACAATACGTCGGTGGATATCAGGGCGTTGCCGAAACGGTTAAGGCATGGACGCCGGAACTGTCGCTGTTCAAGATGCTCGAAGTGCTGCCGCTTTCCGGTATCACATCGTTTATCGGTATCGTGCTGGTAATCGTGTTCTTCGTGACATCTTCGGATTCCGGTTCGCTGGTGATCGACACCATCACCGCCGGCGGCAAGATCGATGCACCGGTGGCGCAGCGTGTCTTCTGGTGCACGTTCGAAGGTCTTGTTGCGATTACGCTCCTGCTGGGAGGCGGCCTCGGCTCTCTGCAGGCGTTGGCGATTGCGACCGGCTTCCCGTTCGCGATCATCCTGCTGGGCATGTGCGTATGCCTGTTCATGGCTCTCAGGAAAGCCGACAGATAAACAAACCATCCTCAAGTCATCTCAGGGAGGGTCTCTATCGGGGCCCTCCCTTTTTTTCTGCCGGCGACATCCCCGTCAGCCGAAAATAGGTCTAACCCTCTTGAATCAAGGCAAGAAACACGTTCCGGCACGCCCGCATGTCGCAACAATTCTAAATGTTGTCTGCAAATGAACAGCCACAGGATATGCTAAGGTCATATTGAGAGAAATTGCGGCCCAATTGATGGGCTGAGTTTGGCTGGGAGAATACTTGTGGCCGACCAAGAAGATGACATTGTTCTTTCCGAACTGAATGACGAAGAACTCGTGCAGCAGATGCACGACGATCTTTACGATGGCCTTGCCGATGAAGTCGTCGAAGGCACCAATATCCTGCTGGGACGTGGCTGGTCACCCTATGACACGCTGACCAAGGCGCTCGTCGAAGGCATGCGTATCGTCGGCATCGATTTCCGCGACGGCATCCTGTTCGTCCCCGAAGTGCTGATGGCCGCCAACGCCATGAAGTCCGGCATGGGCGTTCTACGGCCTTTGCTGGTTGAAACCGGCGCGCCGAAAATGGGCAAAATGGTCATCGGCACCGTCAAGGGCGACATTCACGACATCGGCAAGAACCTCGTCGGCATGATGATGGAAGGTGCCGGCTTCGAGGTTGTCGATCTCGGCATCAATGTCGATGTCGACAAATATCTCAAGGCCCTCGAAGAGCATCAGCCGGACATTCTCGGCATGTCTGCCCTTCTGACGACGACCATGCCGTACATGAAGGTCGTCATCGATACGATGATCGAAAAAGGCATCCGCAACGACTATGTGGTGCTGGTCGGCGGCGCCCCCCTGAACGAAGCCTTTGCCGACAACATCGGCGCCGATGCCTATTGCCGCGATGCGGCGGTAGCCGTCGAGACCGCCAAGGACTGGATGTCGCGCCGTCAGGGCTCGGCACTCGCGCAGAGCTGACAGCCGGGCGGGCCGTGTACAAATGCGCCCCCTGCTGATCATCGCCTGCGGCGCGCTGGCCCGTGAAATCGGCTGGGTTGTCGATGCCAACGCTTTGCAGGGCATCGATCTGACGTGCCTGCCTGCGGAACTGCATAACCGCCCGGATCGCATCCCTGATGAAATGCGCCGCAAAATCGACGCCAATCAGGGCAAGTACGAACGGATCGTCGCGCTCTATGCCGACTGCGGCACCGGCGGACTGCTTGACGACTTGCTGGCCGAAAAAGGCGTGGAGCGGATCGGCGGCGCGCATTGTTATGCGTTTTATGCTGGCGAGCAGACATTCGAGAAAATGCATGAAGACGAGATCGGCACCTTTTACCTGACCGATTATCTGGTCCGTTTTTTCGACAGGCTGATCATCAAGGGGCTTGGCCTGGATCGCCAACCGGAACTGCGCGACGCCTATTTCGGCAACTACAAGCGCCTGACATACCTGGCGCAGACCGAGGATCCTGCGTTGCAGGAACAGGCAAAGAAAGCCGCAGACACGCTCGGACTGGACTACGTCTATCATTTCACCGGTTATGGCGGGCTTGGCGATTTCATTGTCGAGCAGTCTGGGAAAGGAGCCGCCGATGGCGCAGCTGACCATCGTATACTGGCGTGACATTCCGGCGCAGGTCATCGTCAAACAGGGCCGCAAAACCGCCAGGCGTGAACTTGCCCAACGCTTTCAGGAAGCGGTCGACATGGCGGCGATGCGCGCCAAGGCCATCGGCACGGATGATTATCTGGCCGACTGGCGGCGCAGCGACCCCGTCGATTGTGGCGATGATCTCGAAGCGGAAGCCGACGCCTGGCAGGAAAAGCTCGAAGCCGAATACGACGATGTACGTCTGAAACAGCTCGTCCAGGCGAAGGGCTACAGCGAAGGCAACCAGGCATGAGCAAACAACCGGCACCATCCACAGCCTACCAGCCCAGCGGCACCAGCACCGTTCGCCGTCAGCGCGCGCGTTATTCGATCCGCTTGTGGTCGGTACGCCGCGCCCGTGCCTTCGAAGTCGTCTACAACCTGCTGGCGGATGTCTTTTTGAAGCTGCATCCACTGTGGAATATGATCGGGTACAGCCGCGTCGAACGCCCCGTGATCTTCGTCGAAAAGGCCGTGAAAAGTTTTCTCTTCGACTGCCGCATGTGCGGCCAGTGCGCGTTGTCCGACACCGGCATGTCCTGCCCGATGAATTGCCCAAAACAACTTCGCAACGGGCCGTGCGGCGGGGTGCGCGCCAATGGCAATTGCGAGGTCGAGCCGGACATGCCCTGCGTCTGGGTCCAGGCCTGGCAGGGCAGTCAGCGGATGCACGCCAGCAGTAATATCTTCAAGGTGCAAAAACCGGTGGACCAGAGCCTTCGGGACAGTTCCGCCTGGCTCAGAGTCACCGCCCAAAAAGCCGCCGAACGGCGTGCCGCAGCGGAGACAGGGCAATGAGCACGGACATGTTCGAAGATTACACAGTTGTCCCCGAAGGCCATTCATCCCGGGGCCGGCTGGAGCGTATTCTGCGGCGCGGTGAGTTCGCCATTACTGCCGAGTTGAATCCCCCCGATAGTGCCGACCCGAACGAGGTTTATGAGCGCGGTGGCGTCTTCGACGGCTGGGTCGATGGCATCAACGCCACCGACGGGTCGGGCGCCAATTGCCACATGTCGAGTGTCGGCATCTGCGCGCTGCTAACCCGTATCGGCTATGCCCCGATCATGCAGATCAGTTGCCGCGACAGGAATCGCATCGCCATTCAGGGCGATGTTCTCGGCGCTGCTGCCATGGGTGTGAACAATATCCTGTGCCTGACCGGCGACGGTGTGCAGGCCGGCGATCAGCCCGGCGCCAAGCCGGTGTTCGACTTCGACTGTATGTCGTTGCTGGAAACGATCCGCACCATGCGCGATGAAGGCCGATTTTTGTCCGGGCGCAAAATCTCCGAACCGCCAAAGGTGTTTCTGGGCGCGGCAATCAATCCGTTTGCCCCGCCCTATGAATTCCGGCCGTTGCGTCTCAGGAAAAAGATCGAGGCGGGCGCGCAGTTCGTGCAGAGCCAGTACTGCTATGACATTCCGATGCTGAAGGAATACATGAAACGCGTCACCGACATGGGCCTGGATGAAAAATGCTTCATCCTGATCGGGGTCGGTCCGCTCGCTTCCGCAAAGACCGCCCGCTGGATCCGCAGCAATGTACCGGGGGTCCACATCCCCGACGATATCATCCGGCGTCTGGAAGGGGCAGAAAACCAGAAGCTTGAAGGCAAGAAGCTATGCATCGATCTCATGCAGCAAATTCAAGAGATCGAAGGCGTTTCGGGGATTCATGTCATGGCTTATCGTCAGGAAGAGTTCGTAGCCGACATCGTACATGAATCCGGCGTCCTGAAGGACCGCCGCCCATGGAAACACGAGCCGAACCCGGGTGACGCAGCCGCGATTGAAATGGCGGAGCGGCACGCCGAGGCGCTCGCCGCCGCTGATACGTGATGAGTCGCGTTTTGAACAGTTTACAGGCCACAATATCGCTATTTACAGGCTAATCAGGGACTGTCCTGTGTCGCCATTTCGGGAGTTATCGCTTTGACCAGAACCATCGTCAGCTCCGCCTCCAAAGAAGTCGTGATCGGCTTCGATCAGCCGTTCGTCATCATCGGTGAGCGCATCAATCCGACGGGCCGGAAGCTGCTCGCCGCTGAAATGGCCGAAGGGGATTACTCGCGTGTCGAAGCGGACGCCCTGGCGCAGATCGCTGCCGGCGCACAGATGCTCGACGTCAATGCCGGTATCCCGCTCGCCGATGAGCCGAGAATTCTCGCCGAATGCGTGCAGCTCGTTCAGGGTCTGACCGACGCGCCGCTCAGCATCGACAGTTCCATCGTTGCAGCGCTTGAATCCGGGCTTTCCGTTTATCAGGGAAAGGCCCTGGTCAATTCCGTCACCGGCGAGGAAGAGCGTCTTGAAGTCGTTCTGCCGCTGATCAAGAAATACGGCGCCGCCGTGGTCGCTATTTCCAATGATGAAACCGGCATATCAGAAGACCCCGACGTGCGGTTCGAGGTCGCGAAAAAGATCGTCGAACGCGCCGCCGACTTCGGCATCCCCAAGGAAGACGTCATCGTCGACCCGCTGGTCATGCCGGTGGGTGCGCTGAACGATGCCGGGCGCAATGTCCTGCACCTGATCCGCCGTCTTCGTGAAGAGCTCAAGGTCAACACCACCTGCGGGGCATCGAATTTTTCATTCGGGCTGCCGAACCGGCACGGCCTGAATGCCAGTTTTCTCGCCATGGCCATCGGTGCCGGCATGACATCGGCGATTACAAACCCGCTTCACGATCCGGAAATGCAGGGTATCATGGGCGCCAACGTCGTCATGGGGAACGATCCCAATTGTGCTCGCTGGATACGGAAATTCCGTGAACCTGCGGCTGAAGGTTCAGAAGGTGCCGGTCGGCGCGACCGCGAGGGACGCCGCAGACGGCGCGGGTAAGAGAACACGAAAGAGGACGACAGTGCCACTAAAGGAAAACAACGCTTTCGTGGCATTCATGCCGTCCGGTCGCCGCGGCCGCTTTCCGATCGGCACGCCGATCCTTGATTGCGCCCGCCAACTCGGAGTCGATATCGACAGTGTCTGTGGCGGACGGGGCATATGTGGCCGCTGCCAGGTCGTCGTCGCCGAAGGCGAGTTTTCCAAGCACGGCATACTAAGCACAGCCGACAATGTTTCGCCGCGCGGCGAACCGGAGAACCTTTTCGATTCACGCAAGGGCCTGGCTCCGGAACGCCGCCTGAGCTGCCATGCCCTGCTGTGGGGCGACGTCGTCATCGATGTCCCCGCCGACAGCCAGGTGCACAAACAGGTCGTGCGCAAGCGCGCCGAAGTCCGCGACATTCAGATGGACCCGGCCATCCGGCTGCATTTTTGTGAAGTTGAGGAACCGGACATGCACAACCCCCTTGGGGACTTCGAGCGCTTGCTGAAAGCGCTCGAGGATCAGTGGGGCGTGCAAGGCCTTGAAGAAATCGACATTCGCGTCCTGCATAATCTGCAGAGCGCACTCCGTCAGGGGGACTGGAAAGTCACAGTCGCCGTGCACAGAGGGCTTCGCATAACGGCCGTATGGCCGGGATTCAAAGACAAGGCCTATGGCATTGCATTCGACATCGGCTCAACGACCATTGCGGCACACCTGTGCGATCTGTCGAGTGGCGAGGTCCTGACCTCGGGCGGTGTCATGAACCCGCAGATCCGCTTTGGCGAGGATCTGATGAGCCGTGTTTCATACATCATGATGAATCCTGGCGGCGAAGTCGATTTGACGGTCTCCGTGCGTGCCGCCGTCAGCGAACTGGCGAAATCCGTTATCGACGAAGCCGGCGTCACCCCCGATGCCGTGCTGAATGTCACCGTCGTCGGCAACCCGATCATGCATCATCTGTTTTTAGGCATAAACCCGATCGAGTTGGGCGGCGCCCCGTTCGCGCTGGCGACCAGCTCAGGGATGACCCTGTGGGCAACCGAGGTCGGGCTGGATGCCATCAACGAAGATGCGCGGGTCTACATGCTGCCGTGCATCGCCGGTCATGTGGGGTCCGATACCGCCGGCGTGATCCTGTCGGAAGAGCCGCATCTCAGGGACGAGATGACGCTTGTCGTCGATGTCGGCACCAACGCCGAGATCGTGCTCGGCAATCGCCACAAACTCCTCGCGGCCTCGTCGCCGACCGGCCCGGCGTTCGAAGGCGCACAGATTTCCTGCGGACAACGCGCCGCACCGGGCGCGATCGAACGACTTCGCATCGATCCGGAAACCCTCGAACCCCGCTTCAAGGTTATCGGCAGCGATTTATGGTCGGATGAACCGGGATTCGAAGCCGAAACCGCGGGAGCCGGCATTACGGGAATATGCGGCTCGGGCATTATTGAAGTCCTCGGCGAGATGCTTCTTACAGGCCTTCTGAAATCCGACGGGACGATTGACGGGAGCATGGCCGGGCGCACATCGCGCATCCAATCGGATGGACGCACGTTTACCTATCTGATCCATGACGGCGATATGAAAATCAGCGTGACCCAGAATGATGTTCGCGCCATTCAACTGGCCAAGGCTGCGCTCTATGCCGGGGCCGCCTTGCTGATGGATCAAATGAATATCGATCACGTGGATCGTATCGTCCTCGCAGGCGCCTTCGGCACCCACATCGATCCGAAGTACGCGATGATCATCGGCATGATCCCGGATTGCGGCCTTGATCGCGTATTTGCCGCCGGGAACGCTGCCGGCACGGGCGCGCGGATCGCCCTTCTGAACCAGCAAGGCCGGGACGATATCCAGCGCATCGTCAAGTCGATCACCAAGGTCGAAACAGCCGTTGAACCGCGCTTTCAGGAACATTTCGTCAAGGCCATGGCGCTCCCCCATGCCGATGCCGCCTACCCCCAACTGGAAGCCGAAGTGCCGCAGTTAACGGCCGTGCGGATGCTCGCTGGTTCCATTGAAAGCAATCATGACGGCAAACGTCGGCGGCGGCGTGCTCGCTAGGGAAAAGCATTTTTAGGGGTTTGTCTTTTTCCTCAATTCCCCCTACCAAACCGCATGGTTGAGGAAGATCGAAAATACTGGCATCGGCGCACCTGGCGGATCGCACTTCCGGTTATTGTCACCAATGTATCCGTGCCGTTATTGGGGATTGTCGACACAGCCGTGGTCGGGCGTCTGCCCGGCCCGGAATTCGTCGGTGCCGTCGCCATCGGTGCCCTGATTTTCAATCTGCTTTTTCACGGCTGCAATTTCCTGCGCATGGGCACCACAGGTCTGACGGCACAGTCCTTCGGCGCACGCGATGGCCGGGAAGTGCGCACCTGGATGATGCGCGCATTGTTGCTAGCCGCCTTCATCGGCGCAGCCATGGTGATATTGCAATGGCCGATATTCGAAATATCCACATTCATTGTCGGGCCCAGTGAAAATGTCCGTCCGCTGACGGAAGAATATTTCCGCATCCGTATCTGGTCGGCACCGGCGGCACTCGCCAACCTGGCTCTGCTCGGCTGGTTTTTCGGCGTCCAGAACACCCGCGCGGCATTGATCACGCAGGTCTATATGAACGGCATCAATGCCATACTCGATGTCTGGTTTGTTATCGGTCTGGGCTGGGGCGTTGCCGGCGTCGCCTGGGCAACGGTGATCGGCGAAAGCACGGCCGTCCTGCTGGGGCTCGCCCTGGCAGCACGTCACCTCAACCGGCTCGGCGGCCGGTTCGATCGCAGGTCGGTCCTGCAACCGGCGGCGCTGAAAAGAATGCTTGGCGTCAACAGGGATATCTTTATCCGCTCCATGTGCCTGCAGGCCGTGTTCGTCATCCTGACGGCAATCGGCGCGCGCATGGGCGACGCCGTGCTGGCAGCAAACGCGATCCTTTTGCACATTCAGGTTTTCACGGCCTATGCCATGGATGGTTTTTCCACGGCTGCCGAAGCCTTGGCCGGCGAAGCCAAAGGGGCGCGCTCGCGAACCAGATTCACGGCCGCGATCCGCACCACCGTTGCCTGGGCCTTTCTGTTCGCCGTTACGTTCTGCGGGCTGACCGCCATCTTCGGACCGAACGTCATCGACTTTCTTACGGTCAGTGAAAACGTCCGCGCAGTTGCCCGGGAATATTTGATCTGGAGCATTTTCCTGCCCCTGGTATCTGTTTGGAGCTTCCAACTCGACGGCATTTTTATCGGCTGCACATGGTCGCGCGAAATGCGCAATGCGATGGCATTGTCGCTGCTGGTGTATATCGGTTTCCTATTGGTGCTGGTCTCCGCATTCGGCAACCATGGCCTTTGGGGCGCATTCATGGTTTTGATGGCAGCACGTGCCATTACCTTGGGCTTGAAGCTGCCGAAACTGCAAAAGGAAATCTGAGGCGTTTATTTAAATAACACGGCGCTCAAGGCTGGGCGTGCGATTGAAATGCTCGCGGTAGCATTTCGAAAAATGAGATGCCGATACGAAACCGCAGGCCAGCGCAATCGAAAGGATCGGCAGGCTCGTCTGGCGCAACAGGAACCGGGCACGGCCAAGCCTGAGAGACAGGTAATACTTGGTCGGCGCCGTACCGAGATACTTCCGGAACAGGCGTTCCAACTGGCGGGTCGACAAGCCGACACCACGCGCAAGCTGCGCACAGTTTACCGGCTCCTCGATGCTTTCTTCCATCTGCTGTATCACCGACAACAGCTTCGGATGCGATACACCCAGCCGTGTACGCAGTTCCATTCGCTGCCCTTCCCCGCCTTCGCGGATCCGGTGGTGAATCAACTGGTCGGCGACAGCGGCCGCCGTAGCGGGATCGTAATGGACAGCAATCAGGCTGAGCGATAAATCCAGCGCCGCCGTACCCCCGGCGCATGTGTATCGATTACGGTCAATTTCATAGAGTTCCGTGACGACATCAAGGTCTGGATAGTCCTCGATAAAGGACGGCATGTTCTCCCAATGGATGGTGCAACTGTAGCCATCGAGCAAACCTGCCTTGGCCAGTATTTCTGTTCCAGTGCAAATGGCACCGATACCTGTGCCGTGCGATGCCAGACGACGCAGTTTCTGAACCAATGCCTTTGTCGTGTGCGATTTCACATTCAGGCCGGCACAAACGAAAATCGTCTCCAGTCCGGTAATATCGTTGATCGAACCATCGACATTCACGGACAATCCGTTACTGGCGACAACCGGACCGCCGTCCTCTGAATAGACGTCACAGGCGTATAGATTCGTTTCCGCGAGACGATTGGCAATGCGAAACGGTTCTACACCGGCACTGAAACCAATCATTGTAAACTCAGGTAAAAGAACAAATCCGATCTTGTGCGGCTTGCCCTCATTCAGCCCACCAAACATGGCAGAACTCCCTATTTAACGAGCAAATACCCGTTTATTATTTTTGACACTAGTGCATGTTTGAAAAAGAGAAAATACAGAAATGACATTAACGTGACATCGGGCAAGAACCGCGTTAGGCATTACTGATCAAGAGTTTCAGGGGGGTGTTCAAGTACATGCACAGCTTTGAAAAAGCCGAATATGACGGTCGCGTCGATCGCGTCCGCATGCGCATGGCAGAGCAAGGTATCGATGTACTGATCACCTGCAATCCAGCCAACATGAACTACCTGACCGGCTATGACGGCTGGTCATTTTACACCCCGCAGATGGTCGCCGTTGGCCTGAATGAAAACGAACCCATATGCATAGTCCGAGGGATCGACCGTCCGGGCGGCTTCGTTACCACGCATCTCAGTGAAGAAAATATGCTGGGTTATCCCGACCATTATGTGCAGGCCGACGACAAGCACCCCATGGACTGGATCGGCAATCTTTTAGTGGAGCGTGGCTTGGGCAAAGGCCGCGTCGCCATCGATATGGATGCCTATTATTATTCCGCACGCGCGCATGCATCCCTGACGGCGGCCATGCCGAATGCGGTCATTTCAGATTCCGGAAATCTCGTGAACTGGGTACGGATCGTCAAAAGCGACAAGGAAATTACCTATATGCGCGATGCCGCCCGGCTGGTCGAACTGGCCATGCAAGCGGGCATCGACGCAATCGAACCCGGTGTCCGGCAATGTGACGCGGTTGCTGAAATCTACAACGCACAGGTACGCGGAACGGATGATTTCGGTGGTGAGTACACATCCATCGTACCAATGCTGCCAACCGGCGTCGGCACCACGACACCGCATCTGACATGGAACTCTGAACCCTTCAAAAAAGGCGAAGCAACGATCCTGGAACTTGCCGGTTGCCGCATGCGTTATCACTGTCCGATGTCACGTACGGTACACCTAGGCCCACCGCCCAAGCGGATGGCGGAGATTGCCGAGGTCGCTGTCGAAGCGCTGAACACCGCCGTTGAAAGCATGCGCCCCGGCGTCACCTGTGAGGACGTTCACGCCGCCTGGAACTGGGTCGTCAGCCGTCACGGCATCGTCAAGGATTCCCGCATGGGCTATTCAATCGGCCTCAACTACCCGCCGGACTGGGGCGAACATACACTCTCGATCCGCCCAGGGGACACGACGGAACTGCAAGCCGGCATGACCATTCACGTCATGCCCGGCATCTGGCTCGACAATTGGGGGATTGAAATCAGCGAAGGCGTCCTGATCACCGAAACCGGCGCCGAAAAACTCTGCGACTTCCCGCAAGGGCTCGTCATCAAGAACTGACAGACGAAGTTGCTGCGCACTATTCAAGCAGCAATGCCATCTCCACTTCGCGGGCGCGGCCATTGGCCATCATCCATTCGCCTGTGGCCGGGTGCGCTTGCAGGCGGAGACCGTAATGGGTGCGAAGCCCCTCCACCAGTTCACCGCCAAAGCCCAAATAATCGTCGATATACCCAACCATCACTGAATTGGGCCACGATTTCGGCCGGATAGACCTCAACCGATCATAAAGTGTACTTACCGGCTCGTCCCGGTGCGTCTGCGCCATAAACGAAAGCATTGCAGCAGACGATCGCGAGACGCCCATATGACAGTGAATGAGTAATCTGACTGGCTTGCCTGCCCCCGCCTGCGACGCGACGTCACGGCCAAATTCAAGCACCGATTCTACGATCTCGGAGCTGGGTGGCGTTCGCCCCGGCAGCGGATCGATGATGTCATGAAACCTGAAGACAGCGCGATGATGCGGATCGAAACTCTCGAACGCCGTTATTTCAGGCCAATCGGGATCAATCAGTGACAACACGTGCGTCACGGCACGGCGGCTATGTTTGGGTAATTCCTCGACACCGCAAACAGTAAGGTCGGATAAGGCAAACTGTGTCATGCACCGAAACTAGTGCATGACACAGCAAAAACAAGAAGACCTTGGCGGTTAAGGCGAAACGGCCTTTTCGATCAGCCTGGGCTCATGCCCCGCAGCCGTTCCGAACGTCGGCGCAGAAGTTCGACCGTCGCCAGCAGCACAATCGAAATGCAGATCAAAATTGTTGCCACGGCAAGGATTGTTGGACTGATGGATTCACGTATCCCTGCCCACATCTGCCTGGGGATCGTTTGCTGTTCCACAGAAGCGACGAACAGGACGACAACCACTTCATCGAACGAGGTCACGAACGCGAACAGCGCACCCGAGATCACACCCGGTAGAATGAGCGGCATTATGATCTTGAAGAACACCGTCGTCGGGTCGGCACCAAGCATGGCACCGGCACGGGTCAACGAATGATCGAAACCACTGAGCGTCGCCGTCACGGTAATCACAACAAACGGCGTGCCGAGCACTGTATGCGCCAGAATAATGCCGAGGTATGTACCCGTTAGCGGAATGTAGTCATTCACCGTCGCGTAGAAGAAAAAGATGCCCGCCGCCGTGATGACCAAAGGCACAATCATCGGCGAGATCAGTAAGCCCATGAACAGGCCTTTATAGGGCATTTCCGAGCGCGAGAGTCCAAGCGCTGCCAACGTCCCAAGCACCGTCGCCAGGATCGTCGAACAGAAGGCGATAAAGAATGAGTTGCCGATAGACCGCTGCCATATTTCCTTTGCCATGAAATCTTCGTACCAGCGCATCGAAAACGCTTCCGGCTTTAGCGACATCATTTCTTTGGTAAAGGTAAAATAAGGCTCGGCATTAAAGCTGAGCGGCACAATGACCAGAATTGGCGCAATCAGGAACAAGAATACGAAAGCGCAAATGAAGATATACAACCAGTGCCAGATGGTTTCTACCGGTCCTGCATGATCGGGAAGTGAGATTTGGCTCATGATCTGTTACCCCAACTTCAGACGGTCGATACCGACCAGTTTGTTATACAGCCAGTAGAGAATGACAACGCCCCCCAGCAGAATACCGCCCAATGCAGCAGCAAGTCCCCAGTTGAGGGATTTCTGCATATGGAATGCAATCATGTTGGAAATCATCTGGCCATCCTGACCACCGACCAGTGCCGGCGTGATGTAGTACCCGATGGCTAGAATGAAGACCAGCAAGCAGCCCGCCCCGACACCCGGCAACGTGTTCGGCACGTAAACACGCCAAAACGCCAAAAACCGGTGAGCTCCCAGCGATTCTGCGGCGCGCAAATAACTCGGCGGGATCGTCTTCATCACGCTATAGAGCGGCAGGACCATAAACGGCAGCAAAATCTGCGTCATGGCGATGACCGTCCCCTGGGCGTTGAAGATCAGCTGAATACGTTGTGCGTCGTTGATGATGCCTGTCCAGACCATGAGGTCGTTCAACACACCCTGGGTCTGCAGCAAAACAATCCATGACGTGGTTCGCACCAGCAATGACGTCCAGAACGGCAGCAGAACCAGAATCATCAATAAGTTGGAATGCCTCAGCGGCAAACTCGCCAGCATGTATGCAATGGGGAACCCGAGGACCAGACACGAAACGGTAACAACGATACTCATCCACATCGTACGCATGAACAGATCGACATAAATCTGATAATCGGAACCGATCATCTGGATCTCGCCGTCCACATTGTACTGGCGGTCTATTGCAGCAAGATAATTCACAGAGGTGATTGTCGGCGACAGGCGCTTTATCGTCACCCAAGTCGTCAAATCTCCCCACTCTTTGCGCCGGTCGATAAATTTTTCTTTATAAGGCGGTTTCCACTTTCCCGCACTGCGGGCCGAACCGGTAATGACACTCCGCAACCCCGGCGTCTCGAAATTCAGACGCGTCGCGACCTTGCCGATTTCCCGGGCTTCACGAGCTGTCACTAAATCTTTGGCAAGTGCGGCAAAGGCTTCTTCACCGGGAACTTCTTTGCCATCCCAATTTTCAAGAATGGCGACGGTATTCGGCATGTGCTGGGCAATCAGCGGGTTTTCCACCGAGCGGTACAGCATAAGAGCAATCGGATAAAGGAAAGAGAAAAAGATAAATATAAAAAGCGGCATGACCAGAAGAACGGCCCGAATTCGCTTTGTGCGCTCAGCGCTGGCTAATGCTGCCTTAAGCGGTCGTCCATCGACGGTCGTTAGAAGTTCGCTCATCTCGCCACCCTTATTTCCCTGTACCCCGGTCTCTTTACCCGGTTACCCGGCGGACCGCTTTGGCAAAATTCTTTAAAGAGCATAACGGTTCCGGAAACGGCGCCAGGCCGCCTCCGGTTCCATTATTTTTTTATTCTTAGTTCGCCAGCCAGGAGTTGAAGCGGTTGTTCAACTCGTCCTGACGGTCAGCCCAGAACTCGAAATCGTTCTGGATAGCCGTTTTGAAGTTGGCAGGCGCCGTCGGCATGTGCGGAACCATATCGATACCGGCTTCGGCATGCTTGCCGATCAGCGGCGTCGAGGACTTGCGGACCGGGCCATAGGAAATCCAGGAAGCCTGATCAGCAAGAGGTTGCGTGCCGGTTGCGAATGCGATGAAGTCCATGGCGGCCTTTTTGTTCGGCGCACCTTTGACGACAACGAACAGATCAAGATCAAAGACCTGGCCGTCCCAGACGATATCGAACGGCTTATTCTCTGACGCAATCGCATTGAAGATACGGCCGTTATATGCCGTCGTCATCGCGACTTCACCATCGGCCAAAAGCTGCGGCGGCTGGGCACCGGCTTCCCACCAAACGACGGAATCCTTAATCGTGTCGAGTTTCTTGAAGGCGCGGTCAACACCTGCCGGGGTGGCAAGCAATTCATAAACTTTGCTGTTCGGCACGCCATCGGCAATCAAAGCCATTTCCAGGTTGGCCTTCGGCGATTTACGCATGCCGCGCTTACCCGGGAATTTCTTGGTGTCGAAGAAGTCAGCCATCGTCGTCGGCATGGCACCGGAGAACTTTGACTTGTCATACGCATAGATCGTCGACCAGACGATGCTACCGACGGCGCAATCGAAGATCGAACCATCGATGAAATCATCAGCAGCCGGGGTACCGTCCGGTGCCGGCGGCAGGATTGAAGGGTCGATCTGCTCAAGCAGGCCTTCATCGCAACCACGGACTGCATCCGACAGTTCAACGTCGACAACGTCCCATTTCACGCTGCCGGCTTCAACCTGCGCTTTGATTTCGGCGAGACCGCCCGAGTAGTTCTCGGAAAGAATCTCGATGCCGGTCTTTTTGGTGAACGGCTTGTGATAAGCTTCGACCTGGGACTTGGTGTAAGCACCACCCCAAGAAACGACGGTCAGGCTTTCGGCGCTTGCCGGCGCTGCCGCCATCGCACCGAAGGCAAGTGCGCCCGCGGCCACGAAAGTCGTCATTTTGAGTTTAGTAATCATGAGTTATTAACTCCCTGTTTTAGAACGATTTTAACGTCACTGACCAGCATCAGCCGGCCAGAGTGCCCCTAAAGTGGGTCTGGCACGCCCTTGGGTTCGTGCCATCTTGCGGAGCTCTATTGTGCATCGAGCGCCCGGCAATCCTCAGATTTCCAGCCAAATGTTACCTCGGTGCCTTCCTTGATCGCCGAAAGCGCGGACGCGTTAGCGATCTTGACGACGAATTCATCATCACCGCACACAGAAGCCCGGGTGCGGATATGGTCGCCGAGGTAAATGAGTTCTTCGACCTTGGCCTTGAACACGTTCGGGTAATCGCCCTCGTTGGACGGATTGACGATAACGCGCTCCGGCCTGATCGACAGTGTGGTCTTGGCCCCCACACCTTCGGTATTA
This sequence comes from Thalassospiraceae bacterium LMO-JJ14, assembly GCA_021555105.2. Taxonomy (NCBI): domain Bacteria; kingdom Pseudomonadati; phylum Pseudomonadota; class Alphaproteobacteria; order Rhodospirillales; family Thalassospiraceae; species Thalassospiraceae bacterium LMO-JJ14. Next base: position 1,694,824 of record CP134604.1, on the reverse strand, counting down.
ACATTCAGCGCCTTGATCATGGAGCCGTTGACATCAACCGTAACGGTATCACCGTTCAATTCCTTGATATCGCCGACGAGCGTATTGTTTTCGCCGATGAACTGCGCGACGAAGGCGTTGTCGGGGCGTTCATACAATTCATCCGGCGGCGCCAGTTGCTGAATAACGCCATCATTGAAGACAGCAACCCGGTTCGACATCGTCAAGGCTTCGGACTGATCGTGCGTCACATAGACAACGGTCACGCCAAGGTTTTCGTGAATATGTTTGATCTCGTACTGCATCTGCTCACGCAGCTGCTTGTCGAGCGCGCCCAGCGGCTCATCCATCAGCACCAGAACCGGATCGAACACCAGTGCACGCGCAACCGCGACACGCTGCTGCTGCCCCCCCGACAACTGAGCAGGACGCCGGTTACCAAAGGCACCGAGCTGAACCATATCGAGCGCCTTTTTAACGCGCTCCTCGATTTCACTTTTAGGGGCTTTGCGAACTTCCAGCGGAAACGCCAGATTTTCAGCCACCGACATGTGAGGGAAAAGTGCATAATTCTGGAACACCATTCCAATGCCACGTTTGTGCGGCGGTACATTGTTGATTGGTGAATTATCCAGATATATTTCGCCATGCGTCGCCGGTTCGAATCCTGCAAGCATCATGAGGCACGTCGTCTTCCCAGATCCGGACGGGCCGAGCATGGTGAGGAACTCACCTTGGGCCACATCAAGATTTAGGTCTTTTACGACGAGTGTTTCGCCATCATAACTTTTTTGTACTGAATCGAATCTAACGAGCGGATCATTGTTTTCCGTCATACCACCCTGCGCCATCCCTGTTAAACGAAGTGCCGCTTTTTCGCGGACATTATAATTGTCTCAAGTCCATCACGGGCAGATTATGTTTTCAAGTCCCGCCGTGATGTTATCCGTTTTGCGACTATTTTTGGACTTTTGTTACGTCCATAAAATTAATCGCTCTGCGAATGATCTGTCCCCTCGCATTCAAAAGGCTACACGGAAAGGGACAAAAACTCAAACCCCGAACCGAAACTCCTTCTAACGTGCGAGGGCTATTTATTAAATCTCACTTTCCTGCCTGCACGTCGCGCATACATAAATGAGACATTCCATCAAAAAAAACTGGCACGCATTCCAACAATGCATCTGGGGGGGCAAGCGCTGCAATGAACGCCTACAGACAACGAATGATTGAATAGAATATTGATGCCCAATACCCGGCATTGCATTCCCCCGCGTACGTTACACTGCTTTCTGTGAAGTTAGAGCCGCAATTTGAATCAAGATAAAACGTTTCCAGAAAATCAGGGCTACATCATTGACAGCCAAACAGCACGGGGCCAAAAAGTGACTGTTTTGGGAGTTTAGCTTTAACCGGAAGAGCGGTAGTGTGGTTGCCGGCAAGGTATATGATGCCTCAAGGCTCTGCGAATTTCATATGCTTGGTGACTAGCAGGTCTGGTAGCATCTGTTTGCGCTAAATATCTTGTCGCAACACATGGAGGCAGCAATTGCCATTTAACCCACAGAGGTGGCGACCGCCATTTCAAGCCATGCGACTTAGGATAATGAATACATGCCTGTGAATTTTGACGGTTCTTCTGTTCTTGTTGTTGGCGGGACAGGGTCGTTTGGCCAAGTGTTTGTTAAAACGATTCTCGAGCGGTATTCGGTCAATCGCTTAATCGTCTTTTCACGCGATGAACTCAAACAATACGAAATGTCCAACCGCATCGAATTCAGGGGCCGTCCCGAGATGCGTTATTTCATTGGCGACGTACGAGACGCCAACCGTCTGAACTTCGCCATGCGTGAGGTCGACTACGTCATTCACGCGGCGGCTCTTAAACATGTGCCCGCGGCGGAATACAATCCCAGCGAATGCATCCTGACGAATATCATAGGGGCGCAAAATGTTATCCAGGCAGCCCTGTCGGCCGACGTCAAAAAAGTCATCGCACTTTCTACCGACAAGGCTTGCAACCCCATCAACCTGTATGGCGCCACCAAACTGGCCTCGGACAAGCTGTTTGCTGCGGCGAACAATTTGGCGGGTGGGCGCGGCACCCGATTTTCCGTGGTACGATATGGCAATGTTATTGGCTCACGCGGCAGCATCATTCCCTACTTCAAACAGCTAATTGACGAGGGCGCTGAGGCGCTGCCAATTACAGACCCGCGCATGACTCGCTTCTGGATATCTCTGCAGCAGGGCGTTGATTTCGTCATCGACATGCTGGGACAGATGACCGGCGGCGAGGTGTTCGTACCGAAAATTCCAAGCATGAACATCGTCGACCTGGCCCATGCCGTAGCACCCGACATGCCGCACAAGATCGTGGGTATCCGTCCCGGCGAAAAGCTGCACGAGATCATGATCTCATCCGATGACTCCAAGAACGTGCTGGACTGCGGCAGTCACTATATCATCAAACCCTCTTTCGCTTTCTGGGACCACGTCTTGCAGGACCCGCCAGGATCGCAGCCGGTACCGGAGGGATTCAATTATACCAGCAACGGCAACACTGAATGGTTGGACGAGGATCATATCCGCAATATCCTCTCCGGTTCCTGATTAAGGGAAACAGTTTATCGTGGGCGAACGTCCGTTCCTACCCTATGGGCGACAAAGCATCGACGAGGACGATATCGCCGCTGTTCGCCAGGTCCTGGAAGGGGATTTCCTAACCACAGGCCCAGCCGTGGAGGCGTTCGAACGAGCGCTGGCGCAGGCAGTAAAGGCGCCAGAAGCGATAGTCTGCGCGAATGGAACGGCCGCGTTGCACCTGGCCACGATGGCCCTCGATCTGGGACCTGGGGATGCGGCTGTCGTGCCTGCGGTGACCTTCCTCGCCACTGCGAATGTCATTCGTTTTACCGGTGCCGAAGTCGTGTTCGCCGATGTCGACCCGAATACAGGCCTGATGGGGGCCAAAGAGTTGGAACAGGCGATTGCCCGTACCGACAAGGATTTGCGGCTTCGTGTGGCCCTGCCGGTGCATCTGAACGGGCAGTGCGCCGATCCCGTCGACATATCTTCCGTGGCGTCAGTCCATGGCCTGGACATCATTGAAGACGCCTGCCATTCCCTGGGCACCGAGTATGCTGACGGCATGTCGGTTGGGGCGTGCCACCATGCACGTATGTCTTGTTTTTCGTTTCATCCGGTCAAGACCGTGGCCATGGGTGAAGGCGGGGCAATTACGACCCGCGATCCGGCGCTGGGCGAACGTCTGCGTTTACTTCGCAACCATGGCATGGAACGCGATCCGGACAAGTTGTTGCAGACCGACGAGGCCTTTGACGACGAAGGCAAACGCCACCCCTGGTATTACGAGATGCAAGCGCCTGGCTACAATTATCGGGCCTGCGATCTGCAATGCGCCCTCGGCACCAGCCAGCTTTCAAAGCTTCCACGTTTCGCCGCGCGGCGCCGTGCCTTGATGGATTTGTATGACCGTTTGCTTGCCCCGCACGCCAATATGGTGCGTCCGGTCACCCGCGTTGCAGATTGTCGTCCCGTACTGCACCTCTATCCGGTGTTGATCGAATTCGACCGGCTGGGCCTTTCGCGTGACGACTTGATGCGACAATTGGCCGAGGCGGGCATCGGCACTCAGGTTCATTATCTGCCGGTTCATCGTCAGCCCTACTATCGTCGTCGATACGGCGAAATCCCGTTGCCGGGGGCCGATGCCTATCATGCACGCGTGCTAAGTCTGCCTTTTTATTCGGACCTCGAGGACAGCGACGTGGAACGGGTCGTCGATATCTTGATCGGCGCGTTGAAATCATGAGCCGGGCCGTCGCGGTTGTGCAGGCGCGGTTGGGCTCGACCCGTCTGCCCGGCAAGGTGCTGATGGACCTGAACGGGCGCAGCGTGCTTGGCCGGGTTCTGGAGCGCTGCCTGGCGATACCCGGTATCGCGGCTGTAGTATGCGCCACAACGGATGATGAAAACGGGGCGCTTGTTGCCGCGGAAGCGGAAAATTGCGGCGCCTTCGCCTTCCGCGGTTCCGAGGCCGATGTGCTTGACCGGATGGTCGGCGCCGCTCGTACCCAGGCCGCCGACATCGTACTTCGGGTGACGGCCGATTGCCCGGCAATCGATCCCGAAGTGTGCGGCGCGGTGTTGCGCTTGTTGCAGGATACCGGCGCGGCTTATGCGACCAACAACATGCCTCCCTCCTGGCCGCACGGACTGGATGTGGAAGCCATGCGTATGGTCGATCTTGAAGAATCCTGGCGCACCGCCCACGACCCAGACACCCGTGAGCATGTCACCCTGGATCTTCGCAGCCGCGATGGGGTTTCCAGGGTCAATCTGCTGGGCCCGGGCGGCGACGCAACGGACCACAGATGGACCCTGGATACAGCAGATGACCTGCGGTTTTTTCAGACCCTGTTCACCCGCCTTCCCGAGGGCGCCGCGGGCTTTCCCTGGCGCGCAGTGGAACAGGCTGTGCGCCAGCCGACTGATATCAGCGGCCTGAACACCCATCAGGACTCGCACCGTGTTGTCCGCAACGCCTTTGAACACAACGAGCCAGAGATTGAGGGGTATACCGAACGTGGCCAGCGCTTCCATCTTCTTTCGCCCTGACGCTTCATTCGGTGTCGGGAGCGGGCACGTGATCAGGTGCCTTGCCTTGGCAACGGCACTGCGTGAACGAGGGGGGCGGTGCGTTTTTGCGGTAACGCGCGAAGCCCTGGACGCTGTTCCTTCCCTGGCAACATCGGAACATGACATTCTGCCTTTGGCCGACGGCAAGGATCCCGCCACCCTGGCCGAGGCCGTGGGCGAGACAATCGATTGGCTGGTCGTTGATCATTATGGCCTGGGGGCCGATTACCATAACGCCTGCCGCCCTTGGACGAAGCGGATCATGGCCATTGACGACGTACCCTGCCGATCCCATGCCTGCGACCTGCTGCTCGATCAAACACGCGACAGGCAGGCCGCCGACTATGCGCCATGGGTGCCATCGGACAGCAAGGTACTTGCCGGCACCGCCTACGCCCTGCTGCGCCCGGCCTTTGCAAGAAAACGATCCCGGGCATTGGTAAAGAAGCATAATGAACTGCAGCGGATACTGGTGAGTTTCGGCGGCAGCGACCCTGATGGCATGACCGAACGCACCGCACGTGCGATCGCCGAGCGCCTTCCAAATGTGGCCCTTGATGTGGTCATCGGATCGCATTGGCCGGAAGCGACTGAGCTTGCTGCGCGGCTTTCGATCCTACCGTCGGTCGTGATTCATCGCGATCCGCCGGACATGTCAGAACTGATGGTGCGGGCCGACCTCGCCGTTGGCGCTGCAGGCTCGATGTCTTGGGAGCGGTGTACCCTTGCGTTACCTTCGGTACTTATTGTAGCAGCAGACAATCAGGTGGATATCGCAACCGGCCTGGCCCAAGCCGGCGCGGCATGGATCGAGGCGCCTCTGAACGCCGATACCCACCATCGGATTGCCGACGCCGTTGTGCATTTGAGCGGCGCGCCTTCGTCTTTGGCCGATATGGCCCGGCACGCCTCGGAAATCTGCGATGGTGCCGGCGCCGGCCGTACCGCTGCCGTGATGCTTTCTTCAGAGTGGAAAGATCAAGATCATGCCTGAGATGATCATTCCGCATTGCTGCCCGTGGGCGGCGATTGTCGTTAATTCCTGTTTCCTGAACAAAGGCTGCAGCCGCGACTTCGATAAGGCGCTGGTCGAGACCGGTGCAACTCATAGCGGCACCCTGAAGGCACAGGGTAATATCATCATTCCTCCCGTACTCACGCGCGTTTAATGAGGAGACTTTGACCATGAGTATCATCTCTCGCTTCGACATCGGCCCCTATAGCGTCGGGGCAGATTCCCCGCCATTCATCATTTCAGAGGCCGGCATCAACCATTGCGGAGACCTGGACCGGGCGTTCGAGATGGTCGAAGTGGCCAAGAAAGCCGACGTCAGTGCCATCAAGTTCCAGACGTTCAAGGCGGAGGAATTCGTCAGTTCCCCCGAAGCCACCTACACATACACCAGCCAGGGCAAGGAGATCACCGAGCCCCAACTGGAAATGTTCAAGCGCCATGAGTTTACGTATGAGCAATGGCAAAGCCTGCGCGAACATTGCCTGAAGACGGACATCATGTTCCTGTCGACGCCGCAAAACCGATCTGATCTAGACATGCTGCTGCCGTTGGGTCTGCAGGCGATCAAGGTCGGATCGGACGACTTCACCAACCTGCCCCAGTTGCGTGACTTCGCCTCTGCTGGATTGCCGATGATCGTGTCCTGTGGCATGGCCGATCTGTCGGATGTTCACAATGCGCTTGAGGCCCTTGGTACGTTCGAGGGAACGCCGACAGTGTTGCTTCTGTGCACTTCGCAGTACCCGACACCTCCGGAGGAAGTGAACCTTTCCCGTCTGTCGACCTTGAAGGCCGCCTTTCCAGGGCTGCCCATCGGCTTTTCGGACCACACGCAGGGACCGTTGGCGTCGTCCATCGCCAGTTCCATGGGCGCTTCGGTGTTCGAGAAGCACTTCACCCTCAGCCACGACCTGCCTGGACCGGACCACTGGTTCTCGGACAATCCGGAGGAATTGAAAGGTTGGGTGGATGGAATTCTTCGGGCCAGAACCATCATGGGCAGCCCGGTGGTTAGGGCATCGGCAAAGGAACTTGCCATGCGCAGCATCTGCCGCCGCAGCATCGTCGCCCTTCGGGACATCGCGCAGGGAGAACGCCTGACGCCCAGCAACACCGGCCTGCGCCGTCCCGGCGACGGGCTTCCGCCAGCCCTGCTGGATCAGGTACTCGATTGTGTCGCCGCTCGCCCGATTGCCGCCGGCAGCTTGATCGGCCTTGCCGATTTTAGCGCATGAACACCGTTCTTTTGGATAATAACATACTGTTTTAATGGGTTTTTGCACTTGACATCACAACCATGGTCCATGAAAAGGTACGTAATGATGAGGAGAGTGACTTAAACATGGCAAAATTAGATAAACTGCTAGTTTATCCTCGCCCTACGCAGGATTCTCCGGTGAAGCTAACACCGCTTTCGATCCTTTATCCTGGTGCTTTGTACGAAAGCCAAGGGCTGCAGGTTGGTTATTTCGATGACCGCTTCGACCCGCCGGAAATGCTCGAGGAAATGATCGCAGATGCCGAAGAAGTGGCGGTATCCGCCTTTACCGGCTATCAGGTCGGACGCGCTGCGGAAATCCTGAAACTGGCCAAACGGATCAAACCATCGGTCACCACCGGTGTCGGTGGGCACCATGCCCGTATCTTGCCGGACCAGGTCCTGGCAGAGCCTTTTGTCGACCGCGTCTACCCTGACAGGGTCTATGGCGAGCACCTTTTCCCATACAATGAACGCACAAAGCATATGTTTGCCCGTGGCGATGTACAGTACTTTACCTCGCGTGGCTGCCCGTTCCCCTGCACGTTCTGCGCGCTCAGCTCACCTTGGTCCCCCAAGGATCTTGGAGAACTCGACCGCGAACTCAAGATCATCCATAACGACGTCGGCTTTGATGAAATTTCATTCTCCGACCCCAACATCGGCTTTGGGGCCTGGAAAGACGAAAATGGAAAAAGCCAACGCCTGGATCGCGTTGAACGGGTGCGCCAAATCGGCAGGATTATGCGCGAGCTTAACGTACAATGGGATGGCAATATCCGCAGCCCGTATCTGTCCCCGGAAATGGTAGATGCCTTGGTGGAATCGAACTGCTTCTCGCTTGAGATAGGTTGCGAGTCCGGCAATGACTACTTCCTGCGCAAGGTCATCCGCAAGGGACATGGCGTCAAAACCATCCGCGAGGCGGCCCGCAACGTGGCGGGGTCTGGCATTTCGGTGATGTACAGCTTCATCACCGGCATGCCGCGTGAAACCGATGAAATGCGCCAGGACACGTATGATCTGATCGATTGGATCAAGCAGACCGATCCGGCGGCCCGCATCTCGGTCTACCAGTTCGCCCCGTATCCGGGCAGCCCTATGTATGATGAAGCCGTTGCCGGTATCGACGGTTTTCCGGCATTCAATCCGCCGACCACGATGGAGGGTTGGGGCAAGCTGCGCCTGATGCTATCTCCGATTTACTGGATTGCCGGGCTGAACTTCCGTCTCGACAACACGCGCAAAAACTTCCCGGGCGAGGATTGGGCGCTGATCGAGCCGTATGTCAACATGGCTCGCGACAAATGGCGCCGCCGTGATTTCAGCGAATTCCCGACCGACGATGTCGAAGCGCTGATTTCTGCTCAGGTCATGAAGCACAATCGGAGCTCCGCCGAGCTATCGAACGTCCGGGTTTAACATGTGATTGTTTCCATTAATCAGCCGGCATACCTGCCATGGCTCGGTTATTTTGATCGCATTCGTCTCTCCGAATTGCACGTTGTGCTCGACCATGTGCAGTTTGAGAAAAACAGCTTCGTCAATCGCAACCGCATCAGAACGGCCCAAGGTTCCACATGGTTGACGGTGCCTGTTCGGACAGGTGGACGCTTTGGCTCCCTGGCCATCGATTCACTGGAGATCGCCAACGACAACTGGCGGCGCAAGCACTGGGCCGGGATCTGCCAAGCCTACGCCAAGGCTCCTTTCTTCGATCAGCATGCGGCATGGCTTGAGCCCATCTATCAACACCCGTGGGAGCGTCTCGCCCCGATGATGGACGCGATCAACACCAAGCTGATGCAGGTCTTGGGCATTACCACACCGCTACGCTATAGCTCACAGATGAAGCCGAACGCAACCAAGAGCGAACTCGTCCTGGAGTTGTGTCAATCCGTTGGAGCGACGGTCTATCTCTCCGGCCCGCTCGGCCGCGATTACCTGGATCAGAACGCGTTCCAAGCCGCTGGTATAAAAGTACAATTTCATGACTACACTCATCCCGTATACGGGCAAATCTACCCGGGGTTCGAGCCTTACATGTCGATTATCGACTTGCTATTCATGCAGGGCCCCGATAGCCTCGGCTTACTCTCTTCCACCTGAGGGGCATTGTTCATGGCTAGGGTTCTAGTTGTTGCCGCACATCCCGATGACGAAGTATTGGGGTGCGGCGGAGCAATGGCGCGCCACGCAATGGAAGGCGACAAAGTTAATGTCCTGTTCCTTGCCGACGGCGTCAGTTCACGATTGGGCGACAATTTCGAGGCCGAATGCACGGAGCGTGAAAACTGCGCCCGTCTGGCCAGCGAAATCCTGGGGGCCGGTCCTCCCGAATTTCTGCGCCTGCCCGACAATGCAATGGATTCACTTCCGCTTCTCAAAGTCGTTAATCTGGTCGAAGAGGTCATTTCCCGCTTCGTCCCATCGATCATCTATACGCACCATGGCGGCGATCTAAACATAGACCACCGCATCGCCCACCAGGCCGTGATTACGTCATGCCGCCCCGTTCCCGGGAGTCCGGTGCGGGCGATTTACGGTTTCGAGACGCTGTCCAGCACGGAATGGGCGTCGCCTGCCAGCGGTACGGCATTCAGGCCCAATCGATTTGTCGATATCACCAGCACCCTCGAACTCAAGACCCGGGCGCTTTCCGCCTATAAACAGGAAATACAGGCATTCCCACATATCCGCTCGCATGAAGCTTTGGCAGCGTTGGTGCGTTTACGCGGTGCCACCGCAGGCGTAGGAGCCGCCGAAGCGTTCGCCGTTGAGCGCGAAATCGTGTAAAGAGCAATGGCTGAACACCCCAAACGCAAGCAGTTGCTGGTCGTTGCAGCCCATCCGGACGACGAAGTCCTGGGCTGTGGGGCGACCGTTCGCCGACTTGTCGATCAGGGGTGGGCGGCTACCCTGCTGGTGATGACAGGCGGTGTCTCCGGTCGTTGTAGTGGCGACGATATCACGAGCGACGCAACGCGCGCAGCACAAGACCAACTCAGCAAGGAAACGGCCCAGGCCGCTGCGATCCTGGGCTTTCAGCACGTGAGCACCCTTTCTTTCCCGGACAACAGGCTCGACACCGTCGGGCGCATGGATCTGGCGCATGCAATTACCACTGTCATTAAAGAGTTTCGGCCGACGCTGCTGCTGACGCATCATGCCGGCGACTACAATTGGGACCACGGCCGGGTACACGATGCGGTCATGATGGCAGGACGGGCCAATCCGCCGGATGACCACCCGGATGAGATCTGGGCGTTCGAAACGAACTCCAGCACCGAGCGGGCGTGGCAGCGGGCGGAAACGGCTTTCTTGCCCACGATCTATATGGAAGTCAGTGAAACGATTGACGCCAAGATACAGGCCATGCGGTGTTATACATCGGAAATCCGCCCCTCCCCCCATCCCCGGTCGGTCGAGGGCATAGAGATTCTGGCCCGACGTCGAGGCAGCGAGGTGGGACGGCCCTATGCTGAAGCGTTCTCCCTTGTTCGTAAAATCTACGACTGAACCATGGCACGCATCATCATCATCGGCGGCATTGAAAGCACCTTTCTCAATGCACAGGTTCTCAGCGATCTCGGACAAGATATCATCATGTTCTACACCCGTGGCCCCCGCTCTCCGGGTTGGGAAGGTGTGGATATGGTTGATACGTCCAAGTATCCGTTTGCCGCGCAAGTCCCTGTTAATGAAGTCAACGGCAACATCAACGATCATGTCGAGGAGATGCGCGCCCTGGCCCCGGATTTTATCTTTTCGTTGGGCTGGCAACAGATGTACCGACAGGAACTGATGTCCCTTTGCCCGGTCATTGGCATTCACGAATCACTGTTACCCGAAGGCGCCGGCGCCGTACCCATTGCCAATGCCATTCTGCATGACCGGCCGGTTACCGGAATTTCCCTGTTCTGGCTGGATTCCGGCATAGATACTGGTCCCCTGATCGCGCAGTTACAGGGACGGCTGGACCCGACGGTCGCAACGGCCACGGAACTCTACGAAGAAGCCATTGACTTGGAAGAGGATATCCTGAGGATGATGGTGCCCCACATCTGCGCAGGCACCGCGCCCAGCATCAGCCAGGACATAAGGCACCGTACTCTCTACGGCAAAATCCGCTGGGAAGACTGGCCGGAAGACAAGGTTTCCAGAACTAAAGTCTACCCTTATGCCTGAAGGGACGAAATCAAGTCATCGAAGGTTGCGGACAATCGGGTTTCTCGGTCGCGATACGGGGCTCAGCGTTCTTGAGAATGTTCTGCTTGCGGACCCGAGGATTGAGCCCATCGCAGTTTTCACTCATGGTCACCTGACCCGCGCAGAGGGCGGTGGCCCGCGACCGGAAGTTCCCTACTATCGCCAGCTTTGTGAGCATGCGGGCATCCCGCTGCATATCCTGGATCTACCCCAGGCACGAACTCCCGAAGATTTTTTGCCCGATGGGGCGCTTGATCTGATGATGGTTCTTTCCTGGAAATTCCTGATCCCGGATACCTGTCTCAGCCGGTTTTGCTTCGGTGGAATCAACCTGCATCGCGGTGCCCTGCCGGATTACGCAGGGCTCGAGCCCGTCCGTCGCGCTATTGAGGCGGGGGAAAAACGCATTGCCATCACAGCGCATGGTATGACCGGGGACCTGGACGGCGGCCCCGAACTGGCGAGGGTATGGCTGGACCTGGAGCCACGGGATGCGCCATCGGTCGACGTGATAAAGGACCGATTGCTGCCGCTCTATGCACCGCTTGCCGGCCTCGCCGTTTCAGCCGTGATTGAGGGAATGGATCGTTGAATACGCAGCGGGGCTTGTTCCTGGATCTGGATGGAACATTGGCCGCGAGCCTGGGCGTGATGCGCGGGGTATATGATCGCTTCCTTGCCTCGCATGGGTGCATTGGCACTACCGACGAATTTGATTCCCTTAACGGCCCTCCCCTGAATGAGATCATCCTTCGATTGCACGCGGCGCACGGGTTGGATGAAGATCCGGCTAAGCTTGAGCGGCAATACAAAGGCTTCGTCATCGAAGCCTATGATGAGGTGGAGCCGGCACCGGATGCAGGCCGCCTTCTCGAGCATGCCCATAAAACCGCCTGGCGATGTGCGGTGGTGACATCGAACGACGAAACCTTGGCCCGGCGCTGGCTGGCACGGCACTGTCTCGAAACAATGTGCGATGCCGTTGTCGGCGATACCGCGGGGCGCCCCGGCAAACCGTCCGGTGCCCCCTATCTGGCGGCATTGGCCTTGACCGATACGCAACCGGATATCAGCTTGGCAGTGGAGGATTCGGCACAAGGCGCAACGTCCGCGCTCGCGGCCGGAATTCCGACCTTGATGCTGACATGCTATGGAGGGGAGTGCCTTCCCGGAACGCAGCCGGTGGAAAGCCTTTCCGACGTCTTGAAGAGGATCGCAAATGATTGAAGTCACAAGCGTCACGGCATCTTTGCGGGTAACGGTCGAAGACCGGCCTCTTCCACATCTTTCCGCGGAGATTCTTGCACAGGTGGATGCCATCTGGCGTGAAGAACGGGCGCGCTGGGGTGACCGCATTTTCGACAACAAGATTTTCACCGTGCGTGGCTGGTCGGATTCCGAGATCTTCGGTTCATTCGTCGATTACCGGCTCTTTTACACCCAGCTCAAGAAACCGGAACTTTTCCCGGTGCTGAACATCCGCCCGTTGGCCGTCAGCGGTCTGGTCCTGACCGATAATGGTGTGGTGTTCGGATTGCGGAATCGATCCTCCGCCCAGCATCCGGGGTTATGGGAATTGGTGCCCTCGGGCGGAATCGACACTGAAACCGAACGCAGCGAAGGCGTCATCGCATACGAAGACCAGTTGTTGGCAGAGGCAAGTGAAGAACTCGGCATTCCAGCTAGCGCCGTTACGGAACCATTCCCATTCATTCTGATCCACGATACCAACAGTCATGCCATCGACATCGGCCTGTTTCTGCGGACGCACGTCAGCGGCGAGGAAGTTCGCCGTGCCTTCGAAGCCAGCGACAACCATGAATATGATCGTTTGCAAATGGTGACAACAGAGGAACTGGGGCACTTTCTCGCGGAAAACGAACCGAATATCGTGCCTGTCTCGCTGAGCATGCTGGCCGCGGCGCGACCCATGCTGGATCGGCCTGCATGAGCTACGATACTGTAATCGTTGGGTGCGGACAGATCGCCGGCGGCTATGACGACGATCGCGATCTGAGCTGCCAGCCCCCGCTTTCCCATGCCGGTGCTTTTCATGCCCATCCGGCCTTTCGGAATAGTGCCTGCATTGATCCGGAACCAGAAGTGCGCCGGCGGTTCGCTGAACGCTGGTCCATTCCATCGTCGTTCGCTTCGGTTGAGGACTGGCTTGCGACCTCGCCCAGCTGCGACGTCATCAGCGTATGCACCCCTTCTGCCGGTCGTGCCGAATTGATACAGCGTTTGTTGAGCGTGCAACCGCGACTGATCTTCGCTGAAAAACCACTTGATGTAGATTTTAGCGCGGGCCAATCAGCAATGGACGCCTGCAGGCGCGCCGGGGTGCCGCTGGCGGTAAACTATTTCCGCCGGTGGGGTCGAGAAATCAATCGGCTGCGTGAGGGTCTTGAACAGGCAGGGGCGCTTCAATCGGCATACCTGAGCTATGGCGGCGGCCTGTTCAATAACGGCAGCCATCTATTGGACCTGCTGGGTTTTCTGACACCCGGCATCTACCAACCGGTCTGGGCAAAAATCCGCGATTCCGGTGGAGACCCCGCCGATCCGCGCGCAGATGCCGTACTCAAGGCGGGCGACGCGATGGTCTTTTTATCGAGCCTGGATCGCCGCAACTATGTAACCATCGAAATGTCGCTTGCGTTCGAAGGCGGCATTGCGGAAATCCAGGATCTTGGCACCCGCATCTGCTGGCGCCCGGCGGGAAATGATCCCCGCTTTCCTTTGGTACGCACGCCTCGCAATGCCGAATGGCACACCGAGAAGGATGATCATTTCATGGCTCAGGTCGTGGACGGCCTTTTCCGCACCCTAGACGAAGGGGCCCCTTTACCGAGTACCGCCCAGACGGCGCTGGTAGCGACCCGGTTATGTCAGGAAATCGTCGCTCTCGCAGAAGCGACATGACGCATCGCCAAGCCAACAGAATCCTTTTGGCCGGAAATGATGTTGGCGGCGTCCTCGTTCTGCAGGCAATGGTCACACCGTTGATGGAAGCCGGCTGGCAGGTTACCAGATGGGCACATGGTTACGGGACCCAAGTCTGGCCCGACGCGGACAGCCTGACACAACAGCCGGACACCGCTTCCCTCGAAAGCGCTTTCGACACGATCGCCCCGGATCTGCTGGTCACCGGCACCAGCCGCTTTGATACCTTTGAACACGATCTTTGGAATCTCGCGAAAAAAAGGGGCATTCCTTCGGTCGCGGTTCTGGATGCGTCGTATAATTTGAAAATGCGATTTGAGCGGGGACAGGAGTTGAATGCGCAACCCGATATCCTCGCTCTGGTAGATGAACAGAGCCGAGCCGATATCCAGACGGAATCATGGTGCTCCGCCCGCTTGGAAGTCGTCGGACAGCCGCATTTGGAGAATGTTGCCGAAACGCTCCACGTCCGCCGTGCAGGCAGGACTGCCGGATCGCCGCCTATGCTTTTGTTTGCATCGGAAGCATTTCGGGAAGTGATCAACCCACATCGCCCTATCGGCTTTGACCAGTTTTCGGTGGCCGAATCGGTGCTGACCGGTCTGCGTTCCCTGAACCGGCCACAGCGCCTGGTGATAAAGCGTCATCCTATTGAGCCTTCCGATACCTGGGCCGCCTGGATTAAGGAACACGCCGCCAATGGACCGGTGGAGGTCGAGCTCAGCGAAGCCGATACCAACGACTTGCTCGCTGTCGCCGACGGTGTGATCGGTATGTCCTCGGGGCTGTTGCTGGAAGCCGCTGCCGCCGGCATTCCGCTCCTGGCGCTGCAGCCTGAGCGCAATTACATTCTTAATCCGGCCGCTGAAATCCTGAAACCGCTCACCAATGCAGCCGCTCTCCCCGCAGCCATCGCCGGTTTTCCGGGTTCAAATAAAACCCGAAACGTCGAGTTGCAGGTTGCCGGTAGCCAGCAACGTTTGTTAGTACTATTAACCCACGCGCTTTCTCTCTAAAATTGCAATTTATTCGGCCCTGCGCCTCACGGAGCGGTCGACTGCTAAAGAGAAAAGTGCATCTATAATTCCCGAAAGGGTACAGGGTCACTCAGATGTCACGTTTCAAAAGCGTCGCGGTCATTCCCGCCAGAGGAGGGTCCAAGCGGTTTCCAGGCAAGAACCGGATAGAGTTTTTCGGTCACCCGATTATCTCCTACACCATTCAGGCCGCTCTTGATTCGGGGCTCTTCGAACGGGTGGCCGTTTCATCCGATGATCCGGCTATTCTGGAAATTGCCGCCGCATATGGCGCCGTGCCGGTGCAACGGCGCCCTGAAATGGCCACCGACGAAGTGGCGACGGCGCCGATGTTGTTGGATTTCCTCGATCAGGAAAAGGCCGCCGGGAGAGACGACTGGGAAGTCCTCTGCTGCCTCTATGCCACAGCCGCACTGCGCACGGCCGATGATATCAAGGAAACAGTCGGACTCATCGAGCCCGGCGTCTGCGAGTTCTCGATGGGCGTTTCCCAGGCCGACCGTCAGGCGCATCAAGCGCTACAAGTGACACCGGATGGCCGCCTTGAACCGATGTTTCCGGATATAGTTAGCCGCCAGTCGCAGGAAATCGGTCCGCTCTGGTTCAGCAACGGAACCAGCTACGCCCTTTGGGTGCCGTCCTTTCGCATTCACCAGACACTCTACGGCCCGACCTTGAAAGGTCATTACATGCCGGCCGAACGCGCCGTCGATCTTGACGAGCCGGAAGACATGGAGCTGATGAAATTTTACTTCAGCCAACGGCAAGGCCAAGCGGAGAAGCAGCAAGATCTGCTCAACGTTTGGCGTGGCAATTTTGGCAACAATTACATCGCACGTAACTCGGCAACACCGCAAAAAATCCAGGACCGTCAACATATGTGGCAAAGGATTCTATCTTGCGTGCCCGAGCTGAACTCGATCTTGGAAGTCGGTTCCAATATCGGTCTGAACTTACGCGCTCTCAAGTCGCTAACAACCGCGACACTGACGGCGGTTGAGCCCAGTGCCGAGGCAAGAAAAATTCTCGTCGCGGATGGCGTACTGCCGGCAGGGCAAATCCATGACGGCTCGGCGACAACCCTCCCGCTCGCCGACGAAGCCGTCGATCTGGCGTTCACTTGCGGGGTACTCATTCACGTTCCACCGTCCGATCTGGACGATGCCATGGTGGAAATACATCGCGTGGCCAAACGCTTCATTCTTTGCTGTGAATATTTTGCCCCCGAAGCGGAGGAACTTCCCTACCAGGGCGAGGAAGGCCTGTTGTTTCGCAATGATTACGGCCGCTGTTGGATGGAGCAATTTCCCTCTTTACGGCTTGTCGACTATGGCTTCTTCTGGAAGCCGGCAACAGGAATCGGCAACATGACCTGGTGGATGTTTGAGAAATGACCTTGGCCCTATTCGGCGGCTCACCAACGCGTTCTCAGCCGTTCCCTCGCCATGCAACCTATGGCGAGGAAGAACGGCTTGCCGCCGAGCGGGTGCTGACAAGCGGTATACTTTCCCGCTTCCTTGGAAGCTGGCACCCGGACTTCTATGGCGGACCTGAAGTCCAGGCGTTCGAAGAAGAATGGGCCACGGCTTACGAAGCGCGCTTCGCCGTTTCTGTCAATTCGGCCACATCGGGTCTACAGGCGGCGGTTGGGGCGTGTGGGCTCGAACCCGGCGACGAAATCATCGTATCGCCCTATTCGATGTGCGCTTCAGCCACCGCACCGCTGATCTATGGCGCCGTACCGCGTTTCGCCGACATCGAACGCGAACGATTCACGCTCTGTCCTGCCAGCGTCGAAGCCGCAATCACCTCGCGCACCAAGGCCATCCTCGTCGTCCACTTGTTCGGGTGTCCAGCCGACATGGATGCGCTGATGGACATCGCCGATCGCCATAATCTGATGGTCATCGAAGATTGCGCCCAGGCCCCTTTCGCACGACTGAACGGCAAACCGGTCGGTACGCTGGGGCATCTCGGGGTTTTCAGCCTCAATTACCACAAACACGTCCACACGGGTGAAGGCGGCGTGGTCGTAACCAACGATCCCGTTCTGGCCGAACGTCTGCAGTTGATCCGCAACCACGCCGAGGCCGTGGTCGAAGGCAAGGGCGTGTCCGACCTTTCCAACATGGTCGGATTCAATTTCCGCCTTGGTGAAATTGAAGCCGCCCTGGGGCGGGTGCAACTGGCGAAGGCAGAACGGCTGGTTTCGGAACGCCGCGACAACGTAACCAGGCTGGAATCCATGCTGACAGGCCTGCCGGGCCTGAAACCGGCGCCGTGCCCAGCGGAAACCGAGCATTCCTATTACCTTCATGCCCTGCTGTTCGACGCAGCGCTGGCGGGCGTCCCACGCGAAGCGGTGGTTGCGGCCCTGCGCGCGGAATTGCCGGTGACTGAATTGCGTGAAGGCGAAGGCCCATTGATCCGTGCAGGTTACATAAAGCCCCTGTATTACATGCCTTTGTTCCAACGACAGATCGCCATCGGCGGCGCGGGATTTCCATTCACGACGATCCCCGAGGCGGAACGCCCGAGCTATGCGCCCGGCACCTGCCCGATAACCGAGGACATCCAGGACAACAGTATGATCATTCATGAATGGATGCGCCCTGGCATGACCGAGCAAGACCTGAGCGACGTGGCGGATGCCTTTCACAAGGTTTTCGATAACCTGAATTTCCTCCGCTCGCGGTGGAATGAGGTTGGCAAAGCATGAAGGTTCTGGCGCTCTTCTATGTAGAGTTTTGCGAATGGCCGCGCATGATTCTGTCCGCGCTCGGAGAACGGACGGAACACCTGGAGGTCTGCGTCATCGTCGTTCGCGACCAAACCGTGATGGGCCGGCTCCGCTCCGATAACGAACTGCACTACTCGGCGATCGAATACCTGCCGGATCAGGAACAAGCCTGGCTCGGGTCACAATCGACAGGCCCAGCAGAATGGCCTTCCGAAGCGATGGTCGAACGTGTCATACGCGGCGACCGCCATGTGGGAAGCCGGCACGCGACCGGCGGTGTCATTCCCGAAACGCCTATCAGCCGGGCCTGCGGCACGGAAGACGCAGCAAAGGGTTTTGCCCAAAAGCAGTTGCAATGGCTTCGTGATATTTTCGAGCGTGAGAAGCCCGATCTGGTGCTCACGTACTTACCCGAAGATGCGGCGAGCCTGGCCGCGGCGTTGTTGGCAGAGGAAATGTCCGTTCCTTTCCTGACGTTCGCCTCGGCCCGTTTTGGCCACCGTTTCATGTTCTTTTCCGATGCGGCCGGGGCCTGCCCATTATTCGGCGCAAGCGATAATGACGACGAAGCCCACCGCGTACTTGAAAGCTATAGGGCAAAACCGCAACCGCCCGGCTATTCCGCATTCAATACCCGCGTGACCTTCTCGCTGCCGCCGCTGATCGACCTCGCAGCCCTGGCCTGGTGGACCCTCATCCGCCGCCCGCCCGATGTTCCTTCCTACCCCTACCCTGGCGCCCGTCTGACATGGGAACTGCGGCGGTGGTCCTTCGCCCACATACTTTACCGCTTGCGCCAGCTCTGGTGCGACGCGCTGCCGTCCCCGTCGCAGCCTTATGTGTTTTTTCCGCTTCAAGTCGACCCTGAAGCCGGGTCGATCGTCGCAGCCCCCAACTACACCGATCAGATAGCCCTTATCCGAACGCTTGCGAAAGCAGTTCCCACCGGATGGGAGATCGTCGTTAAAGAGCATATACCGATGCTGGGCCGGCGCCCCCGCGGCTTTTACCGAAAATTGCGCGCCTGCCCGGGGGTCCGCCTGGTGGCGCCGGATGTCCCACTGCACACCCTCATCGACGGCGCGCAGTTAACGGTGGTCGTAACCGGGACGGCGGGAATGGAGGCGGTCCTGGCGGGCCGCAAGGCCCTGTTCCTAGGGCCCACCCCGCTTGGCACCGTTGTTCCCGGATGCCATCATTGCCACGATATAGGCGAGATCGCCGCCATGATCACCAAGGCGGCCAGCGAACCGGGTCCGAGCGATGAAGCTGTTTTGGCTTACTTAAGGAATCTTCTGGAATCTTCGTTTGATGTTTTGCCACATCATTTCTTCGGCGGACTAAGAACCGTCACGCCGGAAATTGTCTCATCCTACCGCAATCAAATGGAATGGTTGATTGACAAAACAGGGCTGGCAAACATGGCCAAATCCGAGAACAGAACGACAGGCCAGGCATCATGATTATCAAAAGGTTGCGGAATTTATACGAAATTCTCGACACCAAAACCCGGCGCCGCATCCCCGTAGCGTTCGTTCTGATGATCATTTCCAACCTGATTGAAATTGCCGGCATGGCCATGGCGTTCCCGCTTGTTCACGTCATGGTGGAGCAGGAATCCTTTCGGGAAACGCCGTATCTTCTTTTTCTGTACAACCTGCTCAACGTCAGTTCGGTCGAACAATTCATCCTTGTGCTTATATTCCTGGTCTTCGGCCTGATTATCCTACGCAATGTTGCGATGGTTCTTATCGTCCGGTGGCAGACGCGATTCATCGTTACGGCTGAACTTCTGGTCAGTGAAAAGCTGCTGAGAAAATACATCCATGCACCTTACGAGTTCTTTTTGATCCGAACCGTCTCCGAACTCGTCACCAATGTAATAGGAACCAGCTCAGCCGCATTCCGGGGCTTTATCACCCCGTCAATGACCATCGCCTCGGAAGTATTCACCGTATCGGCTATTTTGTTCGGCCTCGCGGCGATCAATCCGATCATCCTGCTGATCGGATTGATTTCGTTCACCGGTGTCAGCGCGGCCTTCTATTATTGGGCGCGCGACCGGGTCACAAAATTAGGAAGCCGTTACATCGAACTCTCCAGGGAAACGAACGCCAGCATTTATCAAATTTTCGGCGCCCTGAAGGAAGTACGTGTGCTTGGTCGTGCGAGTGGATTGACCGATCGCTTCACACATTTCAATCGTGAGCTCGGCAAGCTTAATGTTCGCCGGACTTTTTTCGACCAGCTGCCGCGCACCTATTTGGAAATCATTTTTTCACTGGCCGCGATGGCGATCGCGACAACGGTCGTCTTGTCCGTTCCCTCGTCCCAGGCCTTGGCGTTTTTCGGATTGATGGCGCTGGTCCTGATTCGCCTTTTGCCATCCCTGGGGCGCATTCTTACCTCATTACAAACGCTGCGGATGAACGGCCCGGCAGCTGAGATTGTTTACCGCGACATCACCGGCAAGGCGGAATACCTAGAAGACGATGCAGCCCATTCGCTGGGCAACATATTCAAACCTTCGGAGGGTAAAGACGTTCCGCCGCCGCCATTGCCGAAGCCGGCCACGCCCGACATGCCCCTGGTCCGGCTCGAAGATGTCTCCTACACCTATCCGCGAACCAACCAGACGATCCTCGATCACATATCCCTGGACATACATGCCGGCGAATCCATCGGGATCGTCGGTGCCTCGGGCGCGGGGAAAAGCACCCTGGCCGACATCATTCTCGGCTTCCTCAAACCGCAACAGGGGCAAATACTGATCAACGGGCACCCGCTCGAAGACATCATGCCTTCATGGCATGCAAAGGTAGGGTTCGTGCCACAGGGACCGTTTCTGATGCGCGATACGATTGCAGCCAATATCGCCCTCGGACTGCCCCGCGAAAGCATTGACCTCGCAGCCGCCAAACGTGCCCTTCACCTGGCCCAGGCCGAGGATTTCGTCAATTCGCTGCCGGAAAAAGAACAAACCGTTTTGAGCGACGGCGGCGAGAATATTTCGGGCGGCCAGGCGCAGCGGGTCGCCGTGGCGCGTGCTTTATATCGTGACCCGGACGTCCTGATACTCGACGAAGTCACCTCGGCACTGGACGCCGAAATGGAATACCGGTTAAGCAATATGATCGAGGCGGTCAGCGGCGATAAAACGGTTATCATCATCGCCCACCGGCTGAGTACCATACAGAATTGCGACAAGGTTCTTTATATGGAGAACGGCAAGATCATCGGGTTCGCCGGTTTCATCGAACTGCAGGATATGTGTCCCGGCTTCAAACGCATGGTGCAGCTTGCATCACTCAACCGGGGACGCATCCAGTGAGGGAATGGGATTCCGATCCACAACGGCGCCCCCCTCTATTTCTGAGCGGCGCTCGCCGCAGCGGCACGCATCTAATTTATCGTCTGTTCGATCGCCACCCGGATTTTTTTAATCCTGGCCTTGAGGTCTGGTTCTTTGAATTCCTTGAGAGCCTTGGCCCAGCGGAGGCCCGGCATTTTGAACGTTTTCTGGCCGAAGCACCGACCGCTGCGGTGGTCGACGCCATGTTCGAACGCCAGTTGCTGCCGGTTTTACGCAACGAGCATCTGTTCAATGACTCGATGGTCAACCGTGAAACGGTCGATGTCGCATGGGACGAACCGGCCTTCATCAACCACTTCGATCATCTGCGCTGCAAAGCGCCGGCCGATCTCCGCGCCCTATTTCTGGCATGGTTCGACGCCATGCGGCTTACCCTTGAAGAAGAAGACCGCCCACGGCCGGTTGTCTGGAAGACGACCGACTACGGCACAACGGCGCGCGCTGCCAGCCGGATTTTCGATGACTTACGCATCCTGTTCATCGTTCGCCATCCTTTCTATTCCATCAGCTCTCTGGTCAACCTGCGCCGCAAGCAACCCCACCGATTCCAGTTTTCACCGATGCGGATCCTTGAGGAAACCGCCCAGATCAATCGCATGTATGAATGCCTGAAACAGCTTCGCACCGAAAAGGACGTGAAGGTTGCCGTCATCCGCTTCGAAGATCTGCTGCATGATTCCACGAAGACGTTGAAACCGGCCACAAGCGATCTGGGCATCGACTGGCACGATTGCCTGAGCGAACCGACCTTCTTCGGCCGGCCGTGGAAAGGGGACAGCGGCTTCAATATCATGCACGGTGTCGACCGCAGCCCGCTGGATCCCAACCGCATCCTTCTGAGCGCCGAGGAATGCGCTCAGGTCACGGAATGCCTCGAGGGTTTCATGCAGGCGTTCGGATATTCCGGTGATATAGATAACCTTTGCGCGTAGCCCGAGATACTTTCGCTCTCCGCATCTAGGCGAAAACCCCGATCAACATATCGATTGCCTGGACAGGCCGGTCATCAACCGAGGCGATGCGGCGCAACAGCTTTTCTTGCCCCCTGCCAGGGACCGCTGTCACGGCGAAGGACGGCCAGCAAACTTCTCAACAACCGAAGACGGGGGCCGGTACTGCGCGCGTTCGAGAACAAGTACCAGGCATGCTTCATCGGCAGCGAGATTTCTGGCGATGCATTGTATTCCAACACCCTTGCACACCGCAGGCGATGGCCAGGCGAAACCGTACGGGGGCCAACATCGAGCAATCGGGTTTCATAGTCTGCCCGGTCGCTCGGTATTTCAGTGTCGACCGGAAAGTCCCGGCGCGCCCAATCGCTGCCGGCGATCACAGGAACGCCGAGGACTCCGAACTCGAGGATCGAGGTGCCGGCCCACACGAGGCCCAAATCGATCAACCCGGCCAGCTCGAAATTATTGAGCCAATGATGGCCAAGGGTCTGAACATTGGGTGGCAGCGGCGAACGGACGAGATCCAGAAAAAATTCGTTAGGTACGCCGGCAAAATCGACGCGCGCCTCGCTGGGATGAGGCTTGATCAACAGCAGGATATCCGTACCCGCGACCGTTTCGATCGTATGGTTCAGCCAGTCGACCATGTCGGCATGCGCAGGCCCGGTATCCCTGGGCATTGCGATGTCGTAGACGATCTTGCCGATGAGGCAATAAACCCTGCCGCCGCCGGCCCTGTGGGCCTTGATGCGTTCGATTGCCTCGCGTGCGCCGGCCGGGCGCGTATCGATTTCCGATTTCGATGGGCCGACGATACTGGTCCGGTCGGCCTCGACCCAGCGCCGCACTTTCTCGGGGATTCCCGCGCCGTCGGCCTGACGGCCAAGCCAGGCTTCGAATTTTTCCGGGACCGGCAGAAAAGGCATGCGGAGGTTACGATGGAGAGACATGTTCTCCAGTGCGAACGCCGTTACTTCACGTGCCCGTCCACGATCGAAGTAGTTTTGTTGGGCGTCGCTGAATCCGGCAAAATGTAAATCTTCTCCGGCACATTTCTGCAGAACGAACTGAAAAATGATCCCGGTTGTATTGAAATTAAATCCTATTCCGAGAATCCGCACAGGCAATCCTGTACGATGTTTTATATCCAGTAGTTTTTCCGCGACCGTCAGTGCGGCGTCGGCTTCAGCAATGTTCCCCTGCAATGAATTCCTGAATTCACCGGTTTCGCGGATGTTCTCTGGGAAGGTATGGCGCATAAACTGTTTGGATAACCTCTCCCAGATCTGCGTATAAACCTCCAGCCCATCTACACGGATCGACCGTGCGTCCCAATCGACAATCCATTCGTGTTCAAGACGTTCGGTCGCTGGCGTCCGACCATGAACAAAACAACCGTGCAGGGAATCGAATTCCGCAATCCCTGACGGCTCCAACGGAAGCCCCATTTCATCAAGCAAGACCGTTGCCCAGCCGTTTCTTCGGAGGATCAGGAGTGTCGGCAGAATCTGCGCGAAGGCGAACGGGCTTGCCCAGAACGAGAATACCGCAAGGCCCTTCGGCTGACGGGGCTGTGGGAAAAGCCGCAGCAGCACCCTGGCCTTTGCCATCAACACCGTTCGATTTATTGCGCACAGCAATGGATACGGCTCGAAACGACGGGCCTTCTTATCGTAGACCAATACGAAGAGAGGGTCCCCGTAACGAATTATCCAGCGACGGATGAATTTGAAGGCGTCCCGTACACGTGTCCTCGGTTTCAAAAACACCCGGACAGATCGGACGATCCCCAGAAGCCTCGCCGCCAATGACTTGGGCTCATCGGTCTTCATCGGACTATCATTTTCCAAAAAAGCGTTCCTCTGATCCCCAGTCGATATAATGCCAGGCTGGCAGCAAAATCCCTGGATTTAAGCCATCCCTCAGGCTATTGGTCATCTGGATTTCCGGACTTACCCTCCCCTTGGAAAGGCTGTCCGAGTATGAAAAGCCCTGCTCAGAAGTCAATGTCCACTAAAAATGAGGGGACTCGGGATTGGCGTGTTTGCGCGGCCGTTCCCTGTGCTTCCGCCAAAGTGGTCATGCCCACTTTATTTCGGACTACAAGCGATCAATTGTTTCGGCCTTGCGAAGCCACCTGCAACAGCAGCATGCGCCAGCGTCCGAAGATTTCTTCCGGGGACAGCGTTGCCACACGCTGCATGGCCGCAGCCCCCAGGCGGCGGCGCAGGTCGGGGGAGTCCGTCAGCCGCGCCATGGCGGCAGCCAGACCAGGCGCATTCATTTCGTCCGCCAGCCAGCCGCATTCGCCGTGCACGATCAACTCGTCGACCCCGCTGACGCCCCGGAAGGCAACCGCCGGCAGGCCGGCAGCCATGGCTTCGGCAAGTACATTGGGAAACCCCTCGTAGCGAGAGGACAGGACCATCAGGTTGGCCCCGCCATATTCAGCCCCGATGTCCTTCGTGACTCCGGGCAGTCCCACCCGATCAGACAGGCCGGCGCTGCCGATGCGTTGCTGTAGAGCGGCGCGCTCATCGCCTTCGCCGATAATGCGGAGATCCCAGTCCGGATAGTCGCCGGCGATTAGGGCAAAAGCCTCAATCAACAGATCGAAGCCCTTTTGATCGTCCAGCCTGCCGACGGCGACGATACGAAAATGGCCGTTGGTATCGGGACGATCCGGGGCCGCTGTCAACTCGGGCTGCGGCACCGGGTTTGGCAGAACCGTCAATCTGGATGGCGCCATCCAGGTGAAAAAATTCCCGGCCCTCGCCGTCTGTACGACAAGCCTGTCGGCCCATGGATAGGTTAACCGGCGCAAGGCGGATTTAAACCTGCCGATGCGGTGAAGGTAAGCGCCTGGATCGATGCGTTCGGACACAACAACAGGAACGCCAAGAAAGCGCGTAACCAGAACGGCCGTTATGTTCATGGTGTCAAGGAACGACAACACCACATCAGGCTCAGCGGTGCGAACAGCTTTGCGCAGGTCGAACAGACGGCCTGCCAAAGAACACAGGCGTGACAAACCCGTGTCCTTGTTCAGCCGGTCAAGCGGCATAAGACGGACTTCAGGGGCGAGCGGAAAAAAAGGCATTTCCGCTTCTGGCGCAAGGGTTATCAAGGTTACTTCGTCGCCTGCGGACGCAAGGGCATTGCACAATCCGGCCATCACCCTTTCTGCACCGCCTGCCCGCATGGCGGGAATTAAACAAACGACGCGAAGTCTATCGGTCATTGTCGGGGATCAGACTCCAATTGTGCTTTTTCAAGGTATCAATACAGGTGCTGCTGGGTCAACATGCTTGCAAACAAAGGCAAAAAATAGAACATTTCCGTAATCCCATATCCTTTTATCGGGAATTGCGTATGCATGCCTCCAACCGCCGCCATGCTGCTCAGCGAGAACACTCGCTGACTTTAGGTTGGATTCTCTATCGCCTCGTTACCCGACCGCACCGGCTTATCCCGACCCTCCTCGGATACGTGCCACGCAGCATCATACGATCATTGTTTCAGCTGTTGCCGGTGCGACTGACCTGGCGATTCCGCCCGGAAGCGGTGATCAATGATCCGAAAGTATGCCGGAAAGCCCTTTCCTCCGGTGGCGCCGAATTTCTTGCCGCCATTCTGATGCGCCTTGTAGACGACGACGGCTGGCAGTCCGACCGGCCGACCATCTTTTGCTCCAGCCGTGTCCTTTTTGAAAAGGACCTTGTAGAGCTGCGCCGCTTAACGAGCCGTTTCAACTGGGTCATTCTTCATTCCGACTATATTGCCCGCTGCCAATTGCTGTGGCTGCCCAAGGAGTTGTGCGAACAACGCAACTATCTCAGCCGTATCGGCCCCGAGCACGCCGAAGCACTGGAAAAAGGCGACGCGCTGGCCAATGAATTGATGGCACAGTTCGAGAAACGCTGGGGTTTGGCCGCCATTGCCGCAGCCAACATCGATTACTGGGAAGAGGAACTCTACCGCCGCTATAGCAGAAGATCCGGCGTCCCTTTTCTGACTCTTTCCCAGGAACACGTGACGATCCCCTATTACTATTCGTTCAACATCCACGAGCTGCAAGCAGCACGATTTGTCTTCGACGGCGCAGGTGTCGCGGTGTTTGGCCCGCTCATGCGTGACATGATGGTTGAAAGCGGTGCCTGTCGAAGCGATCAGGTCTGGGTAACCGGCGCTCCCCG
This sequence comes from Thalassospiraceae bacterium LMO-JJ14, assembly GCA_021555105.2. NCBI lineage: Bacteria > Pseudomonadati > Pseudomonadota > Alphaproteobacteria > Rhodospirillales > Thalassospiraceae > Thalassospiraceae bacterium LMO-JJ14. The sequence goes on along the minus strand of CP134604.1, from coordinate 1,668,459 downwards.
CCTGGATGCCTGGCAGCGCCCCGAGGCCAAGCAGGAGGAGCAGGACACCATCACCCTGGTCACGTACACCGAGCCCGAATATTTCGGTCCGAAGAACTTCGAAGAGACCCTGCGCTGCTTCTGCGCTGCCGCCGCCAAGCATCGTGGTGCGAATGTGCGCTTCGTGGTGAAATGCAAAACCCTCGGTGACCGGCAACAGGTAGAGGCAATGGCTGGCGACGTCGAAGGATGTGTGTTCGACCACGAAGTCCCATTATTTCATCTGATGGCACGTTCGCGCCTGATCATCAATTTCAACTCGCTGGCCATGCTTGAAGCGTTGCTCTCACCGGCGCAACTGGTCGTTCCAGATTGGGGGGACACCGCCGGAGACGCCGAATATCAGCAGGTGAAAGCGCAAGACCCGGTCAGCAGAAAGATTTATGACTTTCCAAAATCGACGCAGGAGTTGGAGGCGCTGATTGATTTAGCGGCCACGGATTGGCAGCCAGCGGATAATACCGAGGAACGGGTGGCGTTCCTGTCGCGTTATTTCCATTTACCGGAGGGCGGTGCCAGTGCTGAAATCGAACGCTTCGCTGCTCATTTCATCGAACAGGCCGATGCCGAGCGGCAAGACCGCCAGTGATCAATGCAATTTAAACGTCTCCCCTATTACGTCTTGAAAGCCGCCAGGGAACCTGGGCTTGCGTTACGGCTTCTGGCCCTACAGCTCATTTTGCTCAAACCCCTGGCCCGCCTGACCTACGCACTGTTCGGGCATCGCTTTCTCGGGCGCATTGCGGCACTGGCCGTGGATGCGACCGGGACGAGACAAGGCGTTCCAAACGTTCTCTGCAGCAGTCGGTTATTGTTCGACAAGGATATCGTGCAACTACGCCGTCTGGCGACACAGTTCAATTGGCTGGTTGTCGATTCAGGCTATCTGTCACTGCCACAGGAGCAGTGGCTGCCACCAGAACTATGCATCCAGCGTTCCTATGTTGCGCATCGCCAACCCCGGCATCTGGCGGCGTGGGATAAGAGCGCTGAATTCGTCGAAGTCTTCCTGGAGCGTGTCCAGACCCGCCACAGACTTTCCGCTGTAATCGGTTCGAACTTTGACTACTGGCAAGAGGAAGGTCTGCGCCTCGCCTGCCGGCGTCTTGGCATCCCTTTCCTGGTGGTGTGCCAGGAGCACCTAACCATTCCCTATTATGGCCCCATCAACATTGAAGAAATCCGGTCCCTGGGCTTTAGCGTGCCCGATACCGCCATTGCCGTGTTCGGTCAGTCCACCAAGGATTACATCGCCAAGGCGGGGGTCTGCGCGGACGAACGCATCGTCGTCACGGGTGCCCCGCGATTCGATGCCTGGTTCAACGCCAAGCAACCGGCACCGGTCGAATGCGACACCTTGACCTTGCTCAGTTATGCGGACCCCAGCTATCTGGCCCCCGGCAACTTCATTGAAGCTCTGCATGCCTTTTGTGATGCCGCCGCGGCCTGCCCCGACCCCGGGCTGCGGTTCGTCGTAAAATGCAAGTCGCCTGACGACCGCGATACAATTCGGGCGATGGTCGAGCGTAAAATCTCGGCCAATGTCACGTTTCAGTCCGACATACCCTTGCCTGAACTGCTGTCCCGTTCGCGTCTGGTGGCCGGTTTCAACTCGCTGGCCCAAATCGAGGCATTGTTGTCGCCAGCCCTGCTGGTCTGTCCGCAATGGGGGGATGCTGATCGGCCTGAAGCGGAAATGCAGATCAATCCGAACGATCCTCGCTGCCAATCCCATTTCGTGTTTCCACGTTCGGCCACGGAATTCGATGAATTGCTCAGGAAGGCCTGCCAGAGGGATTTCACCCCACCCGGCATCAGCGAAGGCCGCATGGAACTTTTCCAATTATATTTTCATGTTCCCACCGGCACTTCCGCCAGCGAAGCAATTCAGGACTTCGTCCATCACTTCATAGGGCAAGGAGAAAGCGCATGACTCGGACCTTGAACATCGCCTTATTGGGTGAGCGCGCGGACATGCAGATTGGAAATTTCCCCGGCGACAAGGTGCGCGTCATCCTTGACCACAGCGAGATTAGGGAAGATGACGATCTTGTCTTCTGCCTCGCTTATGCCCGTCTTATCCCCGAAGAATTCCTGAACAGGCCTCGTTACGGCGTTTTTGTCACCCACTCGACGGACCTGCCGCAAGGGCGTGGCTGGGCGCCTCTGCAGTGGAGTGTCCTCAAAGGACTCGATCATATTACCATTACAGCGTTCAAGGCCGAGCCCGGCTGTGATTCCGGCCCCTGGTGTTTCAAGGAACGCTTTCCCATTTCCCAGACGGACACCATCAAGACGCTTTACACCCGCGACACGGAAGTTACAGCGGGCCTGCTGGCAAAAATTGCTGCTGCGTGCCGCGACAACACACTTGTCCTGTACCCCCAGGAAGGTGAGGCATCACACTGGCGCCGGCGTACGCCGGAAGATAGTGAACTCGACTCGCGACGCCCGCTGATAGAGCTTTGGGATCACATCCGCGTTTGTGATAATGACCATTATCCAGCGTTCTTTCGCATTGATGGCAGCAACATTATACTCCGCTACGAAGTGGTCGCCGAGGCTCCGCCTGCCGACTCTGATATTTGAAGGTTATTGGAGAACAGTTCATGGGTACCATCAACCTGCAAAAAGTGTTCATCATCGCGGAGGCCGGCTCGAATTGGCGCATGGGCACAGCAAAACGCGACATGGCCGCTGCCCGGACCCTGATCGAAGCTGCGGCGGAGGCTGGTGCCGACGCAGTCAAGTTCCAGACCTATCGCCCGGAGACTGTTTACGTCGCCAATGCCGGCACCAGCGATTACCTGAGCGCCGCTGGGATCAACGACGACATCCGCGATATCTTTGCCGATCTCGCCATGCCGTACGAGATGATTCCGGAATTGATGGAGCACGCCAAACGCCATGGCATCAAGTTCATGAGTTCGCCGTTTTCGGTGGCCGACTTCGATGCCATCGATCCATATGTGGAGGCGCATAAAATCGCCTCGTTCGAGCTATCCCATTTACGCCTGCTGGAACGGGCAGGCCGTTCGAAAAAGCCTTTGTTCCTATCCTGCGGCGCCAGCAACGAACGCGACATTGCCTGGGCCGTCGACACGTTCCTTGCCGCGGGGGGGAGCGACCTCATCCTTCTGCAGTGCACATCCAAGTACCCTGCGCCGGCATCGAGCCTGAACCTGCGCGTTATCCCCTGGCTGCAGCAAAGATTTAACCTTCCTGTCGGCTTGTCTGACCATAGCCGCGAACCGGCGACAGCGCCGATCGCAGCAGTCGCCTTGGGGGCCCGGGTGATCGAGAAGCACTTTACCCTTAACAACAAGCTGCCCGGTCCCGATCATGCCTTTGCCATCACCGTGCCTGAACTGCACGAACTCGTCCGCCAGATTCGGTTGACGGAACAAATGCTTGGTACCGCAGACAAGGTGATCCTGAATGACGAGGCGGAATTGGCTTCTTATGCCCGGCGTGGCATACAGGCGATCGGGCCCATCGCCCAAGGCGAACTTCTCCGCGAGGGCGTGAACGTCGATACGCTCCGCCCAGGTAAGCAGCGCCTGGGCATACATCCCAAACATTTGCCACGGATCGAAGGCAAGCCGACCACACGGGATATTCCCGCCGGTGATGGCATACATTATGGAGACTGGATTGAGTAATTCGACGATCAAAGGAGCGATTCTCAATGTCCTCAATCGGACCGGACTTATCAAACCGATTAACCGATTGCCCGGCTATGCCGCCAAGATAGCGGTTTCCGAATTGAATCGGCATATGGAAATTGCGCGCGCGGAAATTGTAGACCTACGCCGTGAAACGTTCGCTCTCAGGCAGGAGCTTTCTGAACTGATCAACTTCATAGATCGGTATGTGGTATTGAATGACAGTACAGTTCAGCCGAGTGAAAAGCGCCGACACAGCAATTCCCAGGAATTTTTCTGGAGCGGCGTCCAGGGAGTAGCCTACGCCAAACGAAGCGAACCCCCGGAAGAAGGATACTACCACGACATTTGGAAGCCTGTATTGGATGCAGCGTCCGATTGTTCAAGTGCGCTTGAATTGGGATGCAACCGGGGCGGTCAGCTCCGCGCCATTCACACACTGAAACCCGAGATCGAACTTACCGGCGTGGAAATCAATCCCTATGCCGCCGAGGAGGCCGCAAAGCTCGAGTATGCGGAAATCATCCAAAAATCGATCCTCGATTTCACTCCCGAAAAGCAATGGGATCTTGCTTTCACGGCAGGTGTCCTCATCCACTTCGACCCCTTCTATCTTCCCGATGCCTATGAATTGATCAACAAAGCGGCGCGCAAGTACGCCTTTTTCTACGAAAATTATTCCGAGACCCCAGTCAACATCGATTATAATGGCCGCATGGATCTCTGCTGGGCCAGGGATTTCGCCCAGGATTTCCAGGATGCACATCCAGGCTGGAGTGTGATGATTGAAGGCGTTACCGATCCCGGCCCCAAGTATCCTCCCCACTCCCGGCGCAAGTGGACGTTGCTGCAGCGTACTGGTGCGGCCGGTTAAACCGCACAGGATGCCCTTTCCGCCAAGCTGAATTTCTTATCTACACGCCGCTCTCGCCCCGACCTTTCGCGGTCCGTCGGTTTCGTCGTCTATTCCTGTACTTATTTTGCTTCGCCGTTGATACTCTGGAAGGGCTATGAATAATCAACGACGCGAAATTCACTTGCTGCACATCATCACCGGCCTTCAAGGTGGGGGGGCTGAACGTTTTTTGCTCAGGCTTATCCCGCGTTTAGCAGAAGAAGGCGTGACCTCATCGGTTATTTCCTTAACCAATGGAGGGGACCTTGATGAAGAATTCAAACGCGCAGGAATAGAGGTGACATGTCTTGATTTGTCACCCGGTCCCATATCTCTTTTTGCCATCCCGCGTCTGGCCCGGCTTATAGCAACCAAGCAGCCAGGTATCGTTCTGACCTGGCTTCACCATGCGGACCTTTTGGGAACCGTGTCTTCGCGCCTGGCGGGCTATCGGCGGGTAATCTGGAATCTGAGATGCTCAGACATGTTTGCAAATGATCACCGCTGGTCATCGTGGCCTTTGAATAAAGCGCACAGCTTTTTGTCGCGTTATCCTGCAGCCATCATTTCTAATTCCAGGGCGGGTGAAGATTTCCATCGCAAAGCAGGCTATCGCGCCAAACACTGGGAACACATCCCGAACTCCATCGACACCGATTATTTCAGCCCCAAATCCTCTGCCCGCGATGCCATTCGATCCGAACTCGGCATCAAAAATGACGACAAGGTCATCTGCCATGCTGCCCGGGCGCATCCGATGAAGGACCATCAGGGCTTTTTGAAGGCCGCACTGCCAGTACTTACGAAAAACGACTCGGTTCATGTTATGTTGGCCGGAGCGGGCGTAGAGGCGGCCGCGACAGAGCATCTTACTAAGTGCCCACCCGAAGTCGCTCGCCGGGTTCACTTTCTTGGATCAAGAAATGACATGGCCGATGTCTATTCCAGCGCCGATCTGTTCTGCCTGTCTTCCATCTATGGGGAAGGGTTCCCCAATGTGGTCGCCGAAGCCATGGCCTGCGGGCTCCCTTGTGTTGCAACCGACGTGGGCGATGCGGCGCGGATAATTGGCGAGACAGGGAGGGTCGTGCCGCCGGGAAAGCCCGAGATGCTCTCCGCTGCATTGGAAGAAATATTGACGATGCCGCAAAACATGTCGAATCGAATGGGAGAGGAGGCCCGTTTGTCCATTATCGAGAGGTATCAGCCAAAACAGGTGGTTGAGTCCTATGTCCGCCTCTTTAACAGTATTCTCAATAACGGCTTGGGCTGATTATGTGTGGCATTGCGGGTTGTATCGATCTGTCGCAGAGCACTTCCGCCGAAGATCTACGGCGGATTGTCGCATCGATGACAGAGACACTTGCACACCGCGGCCCGGACGATACAGGCATTTGGATCGACGCCGCAGCCGGACTGGCCCTCGGACATCGCCGCTTATCCATTATCGATTTATCGTCAGCCGGGCATCAGCCAATGGTATCGCCCGAAGGCGGCCATGCCCTTGTTTGCAATGCAGAAATTTACAACTACCGTGATTTACGTCGGGATCTGGAGAACCAGGGGGCCACGTTCAGGGGGCACTCTGACACGGAAGTTCTACTTCAAGCGTGTGCTCGTTGGGGGGTCAAGAAGGCACTAGAGAAAGCGTCCGGCATGTTCGCGTTTGCGTTCTGGGACCGCCGAACCCGCATCTTGAGCCTGGCACGCGATCATGCAGGCATGAAGCCCCTGTATTGGGGGCGCTTCGGCGACTGGCTGATTTTCGCATCCGAACTTAAGGCTCTCCACCGCCATCCGGCCTTTACGGCAGAGATCGACCGAGACGCCCTGGCGGGCCTGATCGCTTACAATTATGTGCCGGGGACCCATTCCATCTATAGCAACGTTCATAAGATGAGACAGGGGCACATTGTGGAAATTTCGTGCCACGGGAACGTGCATGAAGAAGCTTTTTGGCGCCAGGAGGAAATTGTAACCGAAGGGCAACGGCACCCAAAAATGGATGCCGTATCGTCAATGGACGAACTGGACAATGTTCTCCAGGAGGCTGTCGCCCGCCATATGGTGTCCGACGTTCCCGTGGCAAGCCTGCTTTCAGGCGGCATTGATTCATCATTGATCACGGCATTGATGCAGCGAATTTCGGGCACACCCGTTCAGTCTTTCGCTGTTCGCTTCCTCGATCCGGAATTCAACGAAGCCGATCATGCCCGGGCCATCGCCTCGCATATCGGCACACGGCACACGGAACTCACCGTGGGCGCTGATGACGCATTACAAGTCATCGACCGACTTCCGGAAATATATGACGAACCCTTTGCCGATCTGTCGCAAATCCCCACCACCATCATCAGCACGCTGGTAGCACAGCATGCCAAGGTGGTCCTGACAGGGGACGGAGGGGACGAGTTGTTCGGCGGATACCCCCGCTATCGAATTACCCTGGAACACCAGCGCACCATATCGCAGCTGCCGACGTTCATGCGAAACGCCATTGCCTGGATGGTGCAGAAAGGCGCGCATAGCTCGCTGCGTTCTTTAACCAGATTCTGCCCGCCGATTGCCGGGCAAAAATTGACACCTGAACGACTGCTGAAGGCCGCAGCTTTGTTGAAGGAAGACCGCTTTATTGAAGCCTATCGCCGCACTCTCGTTCATTGGGACCCGGTCGAAGCCGTGGTACCGGGTGGCCGAGAGCCGCTCGGCCCCCTGCACAGGGACTGGTCCGGTCGACGGCTTGGTCAACCTTTAGCCGATATGCGGTCGATCGATTCGGCCACCTATCTTCCCGACGATATTCTGGTAAAGGTCGACCGGGCAAGTATGGCGGCGGGACTGGAAGCGCGAATTCCCTTCCTGGACCCGGACGTCATCAAGTTCGCGTGGCAATTGTCACCGGAGCTTTGTTTTCGCAAGGGAAACCTCAAATGGATTTTGCAGCAAGTGCTTCACCGCCACGTGCCGCAACAACTGACGGATCGCCCTAAGATGGGATTTGGCGTGCCAATGCATACTTGGCTTCGCGGTCCCTTGCGCGATTGGGCTGAGGACCTTCTGGACCCCCGGCGCATGAAAGAAGACGGTTTCTTGAACCCGGCGCCGATCCGCAAACGTTGGGAGCAACATCTCGCCGGCGATCAAAATTGGCAGTATTCTCTATGGCCTGTCCTGATATTCCAGCAATGGCTGCGTGCGGGCGGAAATAATTCCTCACACGGATAAACGTTTCCGCTGTCACCAACCATGCCGTTTGGCATTACCCGGATAACCCGTGGCCAAGATACAAACGTTCCAAGATGTTCTGGGTCTCCTTGGAAATATTGCCAGCAGCATAATCTTTGACTATTTCAGCGCGAATGCGCTTGCCGAACTGTTGCGCCAGCTTCGGATCGTTAATCAACGTTTGGATGGCATCGGCCAGGCGAACGGGATCGTTTCTCGGAATCAAAATACCGTTGACGCCATCCTCGATGATATCCCTGCACCCAACCGTATCGGTAGCGACGACAGGCAGACCACAAGCGCCGGCTTCAATGAGGGCCAGCGGAATGCCCTCTCCATAATAGGTTGGAAAGGCGGCGATATCGCTTTCCTGCCACACATTGTGCATGTCATCGCGATACCCTTGCCAATCGACAATGCCCATCTCGTTCCACTGCATCAGCTGTTCGCTTGGAACATATTCATTATTCGCGTAATCAGGAATGCCGACCAAGGCCATGCGGACATCCACCTTGCGATTGCGCAAAATTCTTGCAGCCTCGACAAAGTTTCCGACCCCCTTGCTCCACAGCATGCGGCCAGCCAGCGTTACAGTCGGCCGTCTTTTTTCCGCCGTGTGTTCTCTTGGCTTAAACAGATCCGTATCAACACCCGAGCCACGAAGCAGATAAACGGATTCAGCATCCGTAACGCCATGCTCCAAAATATACCGCTGGTTATCCATGTTTTGAACGATGACGCTGCTCTTCTTTAGCCGGTGTACAATTCGTAATATGTTGATGATCAATAGTCTCAATAAGAAGTAGCGTTTCCGGTTGCGCGTAAATACGGCGCCCAGTCCGGGAAACAAATTGATGATCCGTAAGCCTGGAAAAAAGAACGCAACGCAGGAACCCACCAGGGCCGCTTTCATACCGACATGGAGCACGACATTGGGTTTGACCCTAAAATACACGACAAGCAGTTCCAGAAAGCAGACAATTTCAATGGCTAAGTTTGTTGAGCCTCTCCTGAAATACCTTAGTGGCTGCAACGCAAAGCCTTCTCGCAGGATGTTCTTCCCCTGGTCTACAGAGCGGCACGCAACGGTGACCTCGAACCCCATATTCTGCGCGCCCCTTGCCATAGGGAGACGATGCGAAATGAAATACCAGTCTTCAGCGGCTAGAATGAGAAGCCTTTTTTTTTCACCGGCCTGATCTGCTTCCCCTTCTCCGATCCCTGTAATCAGAGCGCAGAATATTACCGTGCAAAGCAACCACGACGCCCATGCACTGTAGGACAGGTCGCTTATGATCAGAAACGCGCTTATAACAGCCAACAGGGCTGCCACCCGCCGATGGTTTCCAAAATGGCGGCTGACGGTTCCGAGAATGCTCCCGAAAAGTGCGATGACGATCGCTAAACCGATGATTCCGACTTCAACGGCGATGTGGAGCGGCAGACTATGCGGATGGGACGGAATGAATTTACGTTTACCGAGTCCGGGGACATATTCTTGCCCTCCCGGGATATGCGCAGAAGCCTCTAGTCCCCAACCAAGCAGTGGCTTTTCGCAAACTGCTTTTATTGAAAAATCATATATTGCCAATCTGTGCGATGCCGAGACCGAGAGATCGCCAAATAGACTTGTGAAGCCCCCTGCATCGATATCGAGCGGAGATATGCCAAATATACACATAGTCGCAGGGGCGCTTAAGATGGCGACGCCAACGACGGCCACAGCCACATAGACGGCGCGCGGCGCCGACAAAGCCAGCGTGAACACGAAAATTGCTGTTACAAATGCGATTTGAGCCGCGAGATTTGAGGATACCAGCACCGGAACCGCAAAAAACGAAACGATGATGACAATTTTCCACCACCGGAAGCCGGCATTCACAGCGAGATAAAGGCTGGGGGCGACCAACAGCGCAAGCGTAGCGACGAACGGCCCTTGGCCGCTGATGGTCTTCCAGCCTGCTTGCTGGAGATTATAGAAAAATATAATGCCGCCGCACACAACGCCAAGGCAAAGGGCAAGGAGGGCTTTCTTGCCGGCTATCAGACTTATTAGATCCCGTCCCCATTCACGTTGCCACAGCAGCGTCACCAACACGCAAATGACAAGCAACTTGAACAGGCGTTCTGTCCCCTCGCTAACGGACGGGGACCACCCAAGCGTCACCCCGGCCCAAATGATCAGCACCCACAGTGTGACGACGACAGCCTTACCGTCGGCATGCCAAGATGTCCGCTTTCCCGAAGAAAACAGAAGCCAGAAAGTTATCGGCGCCAGAATGACAACGACCTGCGCCTTAAAGTTCAGGACAGAAATTAGCGGAAACAAGAACAGGACGAAAAGACCGAGAAGCTCTTGCCATGGGAAACCTGGACTCTTGGTTTCCACAAAAGCATCCTTGTTTTCATCTGAATTTCGTTTCGGGTCTTCTGTCATAAAATGTCCGTCGTCAAAGTCGCAGGGCCGGATAAGCGTTACGCTGCAGGGCGTTCTTGCACTTCTGTTGATGATGTTAAGTGGCTTGCCGCTGATGTGCTAGCCGTCGTTTTCGAAAGCCTGCCTTTTGAAAATGTCTCAATATGCCCCAAGCCGTTGATGTCTGACAGGTCGCGTAGTGCTCATAATCATCCTTGTTAGCACGCTATACGTGCATTGGGTAATCCGAAACCGATTGGTATTGTCACTTCAACCCGCTGGACGGCCTTATCTCTCTCAAGTAGCCTCACATTATGGCTGAAATATCTTCAGAGCACCGGCGCAATCCGCCTCAGCACATCCAACATACGACTGCTGGGTTCCATGGTCGTTTTGCGATAAACGGCCAAGACGAAGCTTCGTTGGATTGGCAAAGTGTGGCAATAGCTGCGTGATAGTAATCCCAGGTGAAAATACGCCCTGCCCGGTTCATCAAGCCGATAGTGCGCCGGCGACCCCCACGCCGGGTCGGCAGGGGAAAATGCGACCCCAGTTGGCCGCCTTGTCGTAGGCGACGTGCAGGTGATTCATGACATCAGCAGATAAGGTCAGAGTTCTGGTCAATGGCCTGCATGCCAAGAGTGGCGGCGGGGTCACTTACCTGCGCAACATCCTGCCGATCCTCGCCCGAGATCCGGGACTGGAGGTGTACCTTTGCCTGCACCAGAGCCAGCGCGACACGTTTAGCCGTGAGATACTCAGCGGGGTGAGCGTCCATATCGTCGATTTCAAACTCAGTTTTTGGCGTGTTCATGTCTGGGAGCAGACGAAGTTCTCATCACTATCAAGGCAAATCGATCCCGACGTCGTATTTTCGCCCGCCAACTACGGCCCCCTCCTGGCCAGAAACAGTGTCCTCCTTCTGCGCAACGCTCTCTCCGTCTCTACCGTCGAGCGCCGCCCAGCCAAACTTCTCTATTGGCTACTGGTCACGATCGCCACCTCTTTGTCCCTATTGCGCTGCAAGCGGGCGATATCGGTATCGGAGTTTGCAAGCCGGGCCGCCGCCGGGCCGCTGGTCGGCAATTTCATTCGCCACCGAATGACCGTTATCCCCCATGGGGTGGATGACATGTTCACACCAGGCAAGCCGCCCCCCCGGCGTGAAGAGTTCCTGCTCGCGGTTTCCGACATCTATGTCCAAAAGAACCTGCTGAACTTGGTCCTCGCCTTCGCCGAGGTCCAAAAGACCCGCCCGTCGCTCATTCTGAAAGTCGCCGGCCGTGAAATTGATGCTGAATATTCCGCGGCCGTGAAAAAGGTCGTGGCCGATCACGGTCTGGAGGCAAACGTTGAGTTTCTGGGCTACCAGAAACCTGAAAATCTTCTCGTACTCTATCGGACGTGTCTTGCCTTCGTTTTTCCATCCACCGTCGAGACGTTCGGCAACCCCTTGCTTGAGGCGATGGCCTGCGGGGCACCGGTCGTTTGCTCCTGCACTGCCGCGATGCCTGAAGTCGCGGGCGATGCGCCGGAATACTTCGATCCATTTTCGGTCCCGGATATGACCGCTGTGATCGGGCGCGTTGTCGATGATGCTGCATTGCGCGAAACGTTGAGCAACAAATCGATCAGCCGCGCCTCTCGATACTCCTGGACCCAAACGGCCGAAAAAACAGCCCGGGTCCTCAAAGAAGCTGCACGTTAACGATCTGTTTTTGCTTCTTCTTTCGAGAAAACCCACGCGAAACGCGCACCTTGCGCACATATCGAACAGCGGCATCGATCATTGTGCAACGTGACAGGAAAGCCACGAATTCGTCCCCGGTCTCTCTACCCATCGTTTGAAGCGGTGCGGAAGCAAGGCCGGCAACCGGCGAATAACCTCTTCTGCATAACAAGACCCGCAGAAGGCGTACAAGGTTCATTCTTTCCTCAAGCGGTTTGATAAAGTACACCTCTGACGAGCCATAATCCTGCAACCATACTAAGGAAATATGCATCTGTGTGCGGTATCGCTGGAATCCTCGCATTTGGTAACTCCGCATCAATTAATGAAGCGGAACTCGTTCGCCTCAACCAGGCGATGCCGCATCGCGGCCCGGACGGGTCCGGGACATGGCTTTCCGACGACCGAAAAGTCGGACTTTCCCACTTAAGACTGGCCATTGTCGACCTCAGCGACGATGCGCGCCAACCGATGAGCGATGCCGAAGGGACGGTCCAGCTCACCTATAACGGCGAAATTTACAATCATCTCGAGCTTCGCCGTGAGTTGGAGGCCGCCGGGTACAAGTTCCGCACCGATCACTCGGACACGGAAGTTCTCGTGCACGGCTACAAGGAATGGGGCATCGACGGGCTGGTAAAGCGCCTTATCGGTATGTTCGCGTTCGCGATCTGGGATGAACGCAAGAAGCGCCTGACCATCGTCCGCGACCGGGTCGGCATCAAGCCGACCTACTTCACCCGTGCCGGCGGGCGCTTCATTTTCGGATCCGAGATCAAGGCGATCCTGACCGACAGCGCCGTGCCGCGTGAAGTCAACGGCACGGCAATCGCCCATTATCTGAGCTTCATGGTTTCACCCGCCCCCCTGACCATGTTTCGCGGCATCTTCAAAATTCCTGCCGGCCACATCATGGAAGTCGAAGCTGACGGCACGGCCCGGGCGCGGCGCTATTGGGATGCGCTTCCCGGCAAGTCCGGCGTCGGCGACGAAGTCCGCGGGCTTTCAGGAAAAGCCGCCGCCGATTTTTATTCGAAGGAGATTCTCCGCCGTCTCGAAGTCGCTATCGACCGCCGCATGATGTCGGATGTGCCGTTCGGTGTATTTCTCTCCGGCGGCATCGACTCATCTGCCAACGTTGCCTTGATGAGCCGCATTTCAAACCAGCCGGTCAAAACCTTCACCATCGGCTTTTCCGATCACACCCACCTGAACGAGCTTGAATATGCGGACAAGGTGGCAAAGGAATTTCAAACCGATCACCATGAAATCCGCGTCAACGGCGCGGACATGCGCGGTTATCTGAACGATCTGATCATCAGCCAGGACGAGCCGATCTCCGATTGGGTATGCGTGCCCCTTTATTTCGTGTCCAAGCTGGCCAAGGACAGCGGTGTCACCGTGGTTCAGGTCGGCGAAGGCTCGGACGAACAGTTCGCCGGCTATGACAGCTACATGAAATATCTGAAACTGCACGACCGCATGGGAACGGGGGCGCTCAGGGGGCTGGTCGGGGCCGCCTCCCCGCTGCTGGGCGCACTGGCTCGCGCCATGCCCGGGCGCCGCTCGGTTTTCGAGCAGGCATATGAGATCAGCCGCAGAATCAATCTCGGGCACGAGCTGTTCTATGGTGGATCGAATGCCTTTTGGGCCGTGCATGTTGAGAAATATCTGAATGCATCAGGCATATCCCCCGATCCCCGCGACATCGATACCGGTGTCGAGGGGCTTGAGCTGGACGGCGCCGGGTCCGCCGACAGCGGCAATATCATCGATACCGTTGCCCGTGCGGTTACAAATGAAAATGCGAACGCAGACACGCTCACGAAAATGATCCATGCCGAGTTTCGTTTGCGGCTTCCGGAACTTTTGCTGATGCGCGTCGACAAGATAACCATGTCGACGTCGATCGAGGCGCGGGTCCCGTTCCTGGATCACGAACTCGTCGACCTGACGATGGATATACCGCGTGAACTCAAGGTCGATGGCTACAAGACCAAACATCTGCTGAAACAGGCGCTTCGCGGTGTCATTCCCGATGAAATTATCGACCGCAAAAAAATGGGGTTTGCCGCGCCGGCCGCTGAATGGCTCCGTGAGGATTTCGGCACCGAAGCCGAAAGCATGGTCATGGGCTCGCCGCTTGCACAAAACAATGGCCCGCTCAATGCGAACGCCATTCGCCGCGCCTTCGAAGATCACCGCGAAGGGCGGCAGAACAATGCCCTGCATCTTTGGGTGCTTTTGAACCTGACGGCCTGGCACGATCACTGGATCGGCGACGGCCGGGTGGCCTGAGGATATTCCGGCAATGAATCTATCAAGAGCATTGCCACCGCCGCTTGCCGTTTATCGCTGGCTGGTCCGCCGGCTGAAAGCGCGCCGCTCCGCCAAAGTCATGCCCGGCTGGCAGCGCTGGCTCGGCACATCTTCAATGGCCGCCGCGCTGGATCACAGCAGCTTCGACGATGTCATCGCCACCCTCAGAACGGCGAACCCGTTTCCGGGCTTGTCGGAACCGGCAGCGATAAAATCAAAGCTCAGCGAGGAAAGCAAAAAGCGTATCATGGCACGGGCCGACGCGGCCCTGTCGCGTACGGTCGACTTCCTGGGCTCAGGGCCACACACGCTCACGACCCCCATCGACTGGACGTGCGACTTCAAATCCAATACGCGCTGGGCCATGCGGGCGTCGCATCGCCTACCCGTCAATGATCTCGACAAGCCTTCCGATATCAAGGTCGTTTGGGAACTTTCCCGCCTGCAATGGTTACTGCCCGTCGGACAGGCCTATATTTTGAGCGACGACGAGAAGTTTGCTGACTTTGCCCGGGTAATCATCGAGGAATGGGTCGCATCGAACCCGGTTTGCGCAGGCCCCAACTGGATCTGCGCCATGGACGTCGCGCTGCGGGCAATTTCAATGGTCTGGCTTGCGCAGGCTTGCAAGAACAGCACGGCATGGCGGCAGGCAGACTTTCAGGAACGACTGATCAAGTCACTGATACTTCATGGGAAATTCATAGAAGGTAATCTTGAGTACGCGGATGTAAACGGCAACCATCTGATCGCCGATCTGGCGGGATGGGCAGTGATCGGCATTGCGCTGGGTGGCCGCGGCATTGCCCGTAAATGGGTCGAGAAATCGTGGAAACTGTTGTCAGCCGAATTTCCCCGGCAAGTCCCGGATGACGGTGTCTGCCGGGAAGGCTCCCTCCCCTATCACCGCCTGGTCGCAGAGCTTTTCCTGCTCCCCGCCCTGGCCCGGCAAAATGTCGGACTGCCTGTCGATAACGATTATATAAAGCGTCTGATGAGCATGGGGACGTTCAGCGACACCGCGACTCAGCCGGACGGCGAAGTTCCTCTCTGGGGCGATGCAGACGATGGCCGGGCATTGCCGCTCGGCACGCAGGCAATGAACGATCATCGTTATCTCGGTGAAATGATGCGCGCTCTTTCCCGGACACCGGCAAGCCCGGCACATGACGAGACGATCTGGTGGCATGGCCAGGGGAGTGCCGAAGCCGTCACTGTTTCACCGCCGCAGAGCAGCGCCTTCAGCGATGCAGGCGCCTATATCATGCGCGGCAATGATGCATTCGTCTTCGTCGATGCCGGACCGGTCGGCATGGCCGGGCGTGGCGGACACGGGCATAACGACTGCCTGTCATTTACCGCCAGCCTGAACGGCGTGTCCCTGATCGTCGACCCCGGCTGCTATGCCTATACCCAGGACTGGAAAGCCCGGAATCATTTCCGTTCGACATTGGCGCACAACACGCCCTGCATCGACAACACGGAGATCAATCGCTTCAGCCCCAAACAGCTTTGGCGGCTCAGTGACGATGCAGCACCCGATATTCGCCACTGGAGCACCTCAGCCGAGATGGATATTCTCGTCGCCGGACATTCAGGGTATCAACGATTGGCAAGCCCTGTGACACCCGTTCGCGGCTTCATGCTTGAGCGCAGCACACGCAGACTGTTCGTTGCAGACGGGTTCGAAGGTTCTGGCGAACACACGGTGACAATTCCTTATACCTTCGCGCCGGAGACCCGGATTGAACAAATCAGCGAAGGCACTTGGCGTATTGAGCGCCAGGGCCAGTGTTTCCTGCTTGCGATCTCCGCACCGGACACATGGACCGCGGCAACAGGGATAACGGAATACTCCCCGTCATATGGAGTTCGACAGCCTGCCCCCAGCTTAACCTTCAGCCGGACAGGATCCCTGAAACCATTGGCCTTGGCCGTCATGGCAGAAGCCGAAAGCCCGCCAGACACGGTCCGTTGGCTCGGCAGCGTCTTACAAGGGCGCTTCCCTGTACCCGGCTTCAAGGATTGAAAATTCTGGCCAATTGTCGATCTTTCTATTACCCCTCTAACTCACATTCATTCAGGAACATATGATGCACGAGAGCCTCGAACATAAGGACGAGATACAGGTCGGCTCGGAAAAGAGCTTCGGCATTGTTTTCGCCGCCGTGTTTGCGATCGTTGCACTCTTGCCGCTTGCTCATAGCCTGCCCCCGCGCTGGTGGGCGCTTGCCGTTGCGGCTTTATTCCTGATTGCTGCTTTTATAGCCCAACCGTTGCTGAAACCCTTAAACCTGCTGTGGTTCAAGTTCGGCCTGCTTCTGTATAAAGTCGTCAATCCGGTCGTGATGGGTTTGTTGTATTACCTGACCGTGGTTCCGACGGGTCTTGTTATGCGTGCATGCGGTAAAGACCCGCTCAACCGGAAATTCGATGTACAAGCAAAATCCTATTGGATCGAACGCGATCCACCGGGCCCTGAACCTGAATCCATGAAGAACCAATTCTAGGAATATACGATGGCTTTTATTGAAGAACTTTGGCGATTTCTGAGAGCCCGGAAGAAATTCTGGCTGTTGCCGATCCTGATCATGATGGCTGTTTTTGGCGGTCTCGTCGTGCTTTCCCAAGGGTCTGCCGTCGCGCCTTTTATCTATACGATTTTCTGAGGATCGAAATCGTTGCGTATCCTGGGTGTTTCCGCATTTTACCACGATAGCGCAGCAGCGCTTATCGAAGACGGCAAGGTTATTGCCGCCGCGCAGGAAGAACGCTTCACGCGCAAGAAACACGATGACCGGTTTCCGGAAAGTGCCATTTCGTACTGTCTGGAAGAAGCCGGCATCGAACTCGGTGAGATCGATTTCGTCGCTTTCTATGATAAACCGTTTTTAAAATTCGAACGGCTGCTTGAGACCTACCTGGCGTTTGCCCCCTTCGGGTTTCGTTCGTTCAAAATGGCAATCCCGGTATGGCTCAAGGAAAAACTGTTCCAGAAAGATCTGCTCAGAAAGAAATTCAAGGCGTTTGATGAAGGTTTCGACTGGCAGAACAAGCTCCTGTTCTCGGAACACCACCAGAGTCATGCGGCATCGGCATTCTTTCCCTCTCCTTTCGAAGAGGCCGTTGTTCTCACCATGGACGGTGTCGGTGAATGGGCGACAACGTCCGTCGCCATCGGGCACGGCAGCGACCTCAAGATGATCCGGGAGATTCACTTTCCGCATTCGCTCGGTCTATTGTATTCCGCCTTCACCTACTACACCGGCTTCAAGGTTAACTCCGGCGAATACAAAGTCATGGGGCTCGCTCCGTATGGCGAACCTGTCTTCAAGGACCTGATCCTTGAAAAGATCATGGATGTCAAAGAAGACGGTTCGTTCCGGCTCGATCAGTCGTATTTCAATTACTGTACCGGTCTGACCATGACGAACCGGAAGTTCGACGCGCTCTTCGATGGTCTGCCTCGCAAGGAAGGGGAGCTTCTGACCCAGAAGCACATGGATCTGGCGGCATCCGTTCAGGCCGTGACCGAAGAAGTGGTCCTGCGCCTGACGCGCTCTCTGGCCCGTGAATATTCGATCGATAACCTTTGCCTGGCCGGCGGCGTGGCGCTGAACTGCGTTGCCAACGGCAAGATACTGCGCGACGGCGCGTTCAAGAATGTCTGGGTGCAGCCTGCGGCAGGCGATGCCGGTGGTGCGCTGGGTGCGGCACTCAATGCCTATCATCTTTATCAGCAAAAACCGCGTACGCTGAACGGTGCCATGGACGGAATGAAGGGATCGTACCTCGGCCCTGAATTGCCGCAGGCGGTAATTGAAAGCAGGCTCGAGGCCGCAGGCGCAAAGTTCAGCGTTCTGGACGGCGACAAGACCATAGACAGCACCGCGCAGGCATTGGCAGACGGCAAGGCCGTCGGCTGGTATCAGGGACGGATGGAATTCGGCCCGCGCGCGCTCGGCGGACGCTCGATCATTGCCGATCCACGCTCTCCGGAAATGCAAAAGACCCTCAACCTTCGGGTAAAATACCGCGAAAGCTTTCGCCCGTTTGCACCTTCAATTTTGCGCGAGGATGTCGCGGACTGGTTCGATATCGATGCCGACAGCCCTTACATGCTGATGGTCGCCCCTGTCGCTGAATCACATCGCCGCGAAATGACGGATAAAGAAAATGCGCTGTTCGGCATCGAAAAGCTGAATGTGCCGCGCTCGGACATCCCGGCCGTCACGCATGTCGATTATTCGGCGCGTATTCAGACTGTACATGCCGAAACCAACCCGCGTTATCACGCACTCATCAAACGTTTCAAGGAAAAGACCGGCTGCCCGGTGGTGGTTAACACCAGTTTCAACGTGCGTGGCGAACCGATTGTCTGCACGCCCGAAGATGCTTTCCGCTGTTTCATGGGCTCGGACATCGAAGTTCTTGTTTGTGGTGACTGCTTCCTCAAGAAGGAAGATCAGGACCCGGCACTCAAGCTTGATTACAAGAATGCCTTCGATCTGGACTGAATAAGCGAAGTGAAGATATGAAGAATATTTTTAAAAATCTTATATTGTTTTCAGTTTCACTTTTCCTGACCGTTATCGCTGCTGAATACGCCTTGTACTATTTCTACCCCATATCCGTCACAAATGTCGGTTATGCCGACCGGCCGAACGGCCTCAAATACGGATGGGGTTTCTATCCTAATGAACTTGTCCGGGTCGAAGATCCAGATACGTCCATCGTGTATTACGACCATGTGAACAATGCCGGCTGGCGCGATCGCGACCGGCAGATCGAAAACAAGAACGATGCGTTCCGTGTCCTGGTTCTTGGCGATTCGATGACCTTCGGCTATCTGGTGCCCAAGGAAAAAACGTTCACAAACATTCTGGAAAACAAGCTGAAAAGTGCCGGCGTAAATGCCGAGGTCATAAATATATCCTATTCAGGTTGGGGTACGGATCAGGCCTATGAAGCACTGAGATTGGAAGGCCAGCACTACAAGCCGGACCTGGTTATCTACCATTTCGTCAGTAATGACATGCAAGACAACACCTGGCATCTGGACACCGGAAAATCCGGCGCCCGCAAGCCGTTCTATTATGACGTTGAAGGCAATAGCGTTTCTCGAAAAGTGAACAAACGTTTTGAAGACGAGTTTTCTTCGTGGACACGAAAAAAGATCATCTCGAAATCTGAAATTCTAAAGCGGCTTTGGATTGTTACTCGAAGCATGAAGCACAAGCGGAAAGAACCTTATTTCTATGACAGCCTCGTTGATGGCCGCATCAGGTATTTTCTCGAAATCGCACAGGATCACCCGCTTTTTAAAAACCTGCAGTCCTTGCCTGAGAAATTCATGGAAAGTGATTTTGAACTGGCCGCTGCAAAATCAAATCTAACCCCTGAGCAGAAAGAAAAACTGTCGGTCATCCTTACGCAGACCGAGGGCAATAAAGCGGAACTGATAGACGGCGATTGGGAAAGAGAGGATTTCAGCAAATATCATTGGACACTGACGCGCCATTTGATAATGGCGATCTCTAAACTAAGCAAAAGTTTCGGTGGTGATTTTGCCGTGCTCTCCGATCATGAAGAGGGCAGGTATCAGTGGGACCGCGCATGGCTTCGTGTCGCCGACGGTCAAAAAGCAAGAGAACAGTATTTTGAACTCAACGCCTTCCTGGAAAGTACAGCAGCGGCAATCGATGCGGATCTAATTCCAAGTCCTGTCCCCCACAAACGGGCCAGATTTGATAGTCACGTCAACGTGCAGGGCAACGAAGCCATCGCCGAGAATATTTATCTGTATCTCAAAAACACATATCCCGATTTAAACATACCCTGAGAACTGTATTTGGAAAGTGCAGGTCTTGGCCGGTATTTCACCCATTCAAGCCTTGTGGGGTTAAGCGCCGGACAACAGATCCATGGCCGTCAGCGCCAGCACTTCGGTGGCAAGACGCAGATCGTCGAGCAACAAGTGTTCATCGGCACTATGCAGCCCGGCTGCAACGGGATCGAGCGGCCCTGCCCCGTACATCACCGTCGGAATACCGGCTGCGGCATAGTGGCGGCCTTCATGATCGTAGGCGATGCCGTGTGCGGCTGCTTCCTCACCGATCCTGGCTTGCAACCGGTTTGAAAGTGCGGCGACCAGCGGCGCAGCGGCATCGTCATTGCCCATCGCCGGGATAAGCACCGATCGCCGAATACGGCAACGCGCTCCCGGCATCTTGGCGATGGTGCTGCCGATCAGATTCGTCAATTGCTTTTCTACCTGTACCGGGTCCTCTTCGGGCAGGATGCGCCGGTCCAATCTGAAAGTAACAAAGTCCGGCACGCCCCCGGTATCGCCGCCACCCGAAATTTTTTCAATCACCAATGAAGGCGCGCCGAGACCGGGCATACTTGAGGTGTGCCCCTTTAACCCACCCCGGAACTGATACAGGCGTGAAAGCGCGTGCGTCGCGGCTTCCAGGGCGTCCGTTCCCTTCTCCGGCGCATGTGAAGGTGCGGTTTTGCCGTGCACTTCGACGTCCATGATCATCGTGCCTGTGGAATGCGTCGCGACCGCACGCGCCGGACCGCCGGCGATCACCATGTCCGGTGCCACCCGTTGCTCGGCCAGCATCCACTTGGCGCCGAATGCCCCGCCGCTTTCTCCATCAAAGCTGATATGGAGTTCAATCGTGCCTTTAATCCCGGCACCGGTCTGCAAAAGCGCCTGAATGGCATAAATCTGTGCCGTCAGATCCCCTTTGCCTGATACAGCGCCCAGTCCATACAGACGACCGTCGACGATGTCACCGCCCAACGGGTTAAAAGTCCAGCCCGGGTGCGCCTCGGCGGTGTCGATATGACTGACGAGTGCCAGGACAGGGCCGTCGCCGAAACGTTTTCTGGCGACAAGATTCTGCAGCGGCAAACGGCTCCTGGCTTCCAGCCGCTCCGCTTCGGGGACAAGGTGCTCAACTTCGAAGTCCATGCTTTCCAGAAGGCCGGCAACCTTGTCCGCCGCCTTCATCAAGCCGGCACCGCGGGTTTCCGTCGCTGTCTGCACGAGTTTTTTCAGCAGCGTGAACTGCTGGGCGCGCTGCTTGATCATAAGCTCGGCGATGGTTTCGTTAAGTGTTGCGTTCATCAATCTGCCTTCTTTCGATGAAACCCTTGCAAACCCGGCGCAAAACGTCAATTTGGAAGCATCCACGCGCATACTGGAATTGGGAGGTTTTGCACATGCCGTCGTCGGAAAGCCTGGAAATGATCTCGAAGCTGATCTCGTTTGATACGACCAGCCGGGATTCGAATATGGGCCTGATCACGTATATTCAGGACTACCTCTCCGGTCTCGGCATCGAAAGCACACTGGTTCCGAACGAGGATCGCAGCAAGGCAAATCTTTATGCGACCGTCGGCCCCGCCGACAAGGCGGGGATCATGCTGTCCGGGCATACGGATGTCGTGCCTGTCGACGGTCAGAACTGGGACTCAGACCCGTTCAACGTTATCGAAAAAGACGGCAAACTGTTCGGGCGCGGCACATCGGACATGAAGAGCTTCATCGCGCTGGTGCTGGTGGCACTGCCGAAAGCCATGGAGCGCGGACTGGATACGCCGCTGCATCTTGCATTTTCCTATGACGAGGAAGTCGGCTGCGTGGGCGTGCGGCCGATGATCGACATGATCAACGGCCTGCCGATAAAGCCCCGCATGGCGATTATCGGCGAGCCGACGAGTCTGCAGGTCATTACCGGACACAAGGGCAAGCGCAGCTATTCGGCTCACGTTCGCGGTCTCGAAGCGCATTCAAGCCTGGCGCCACAGGGCGTCAACGCCATCGAGTACGCATCGCGGCTGATCACTCACCTGCAGTCGATGGCGCGCGATCTGCAAAATGGCGGCCCCTTCGACGAGCTTTACGACGTCGCCCACACCACGGTGCACACCGGGGTCATTCAGGGGGGCACGGCGCTCAACATCGTGCCGAAGGACTGCCATATCCAGTTCGAATTCCGTTATATCGGCGAAGACGACCCGGATGTTATCGAAGCCGAGATCATGCGTGAAGCGAAAGAGGTTCTTGAGCCGGAAATGCAGGCCATCGACCCGTCCACCGGCATCGACATTACCTGTTACAACGACATGCCCGCACTTGATATGAATGTCGATGACGAAGTGGTAACCTTCGTCAAACAGCTCGCCGGACGCAATGATCACGCCAAGGTTGCGTTCGGCACCGAAGCCGGGCTTTTCCAGAACAGAGGCGGAATCCCATGTGTGGTTTGCGGTCCCGGCAGCATCGATCAGGCCCATAAACCCAATGAATTCATATCGTTAGAACAGATTGACAAAGGCGAAGCGTTTCTCGAACGCCTCATGGACAGAGTCTGCAACTCGTGAGATTATATTGCCATGTTCGGATTTGGGAAAAAGAAGGACGGCGATAGCAACAAGCGTGAGCATGATCGCATCGCCACGAATGGGGAGCAGGTGCGCATCTATGGCGAGACCTATGACCTTGGCGATCTATCGGAAGGCGGCATGCGGGTCACCGGCTATGACGACATGCTGCAGGCCAACCAGTATTTCGAATTTCACGTGATCCTGAAACCCAACGGCGATGATTTCGAACTTCGCGGCCATGCCAAGGTCGTCCGCCAATGGGATGACCAGCTGGCCGTACAATTCACCAAGCCGCAGCCGGACCTCGTCTTCGAAGTCCGCGATTATCTGGAAAAATATTCGTAAGCTTCCGGCTGCCCGATTGAGCAATCAGTTCAGCAGCATCCGGGGCACATAGCGGCCGTCTTCGAGGGTGTCGAAATAATCCACCATTTCCGGGTGGCTGATCGGATCGTCGTCCTCGTCACGGACCAGATTCTGTTCCGATACATAAGCGACATACGGCGACTGCTCGGTCGATTCCGCAAACAGGTGATAGAACGGCTGATCCTTCCGGGGGCGGGATTCCGCCGGGATCGACTGATACCACTCGTCTGTATTTGCGAATTCCGGATCGACATCGAACACGACACCGCGAAATCCGTAAATGCGGTGGCGGACCTGTTCGCCGATCGTGTACTTCGCGGTATTTTTAAGGCGTTTCACGAGACTATCTCTGTTGCCAGTGTTCACTGCCCCGATCCGGGGCCTTCTTTGCCTAAAATAGCGCAGACGCATGCACTTGCAACCCTGATCGGGCTGGAAACTCGGGGATGAACAGGTTATCTAGCAGGGACAACAGCTTAGACAGGCGCATTTAACACCATTGATGGGATCAGAATATGGCGGACGGCCAGAAAAACGGAAAACCCAGCATTGCTGAGGTCCAGGAAGAACTGGTTGAGGAATTTCAATTCCTGGACGACTGGATGGACCGCTACAAGCATATCATCGATCTCGGCAAGCAATTGCCGCCATTCCCCGAGCAATGGATGAACGATGTCTATAAAGTCCGGGGCTGTCAGTCACAGGTCTGGCTGAAACCGGAAACCGTCGATGGCCGGCTCGTGTTTCATGCCGCATCGGACGCGGCCATCGTGTCCGGCCTGATTGCGATCCTGCTGCGTATTTATTCCGACCGCACGCCGGAAGAAATTCTCGCCACCCCACCCACCTTTATTGAAGGCATCGGCCTGAATGAACATCTGAGCCCGAGCCGGTCCAACGGCCTGCATTCGATGGTGCAGACCATGTTCGGGCATGCCAAGGCACAGGCTAGCTGACGCTGAACCGCGACGGATCGAGCGCCCGGACAAGACTTGCCTCTAACGGCAGCGGCGCCCCCGTTAGCCGATCGGCAATAAGTTCGGCCAGTAACGGCGCCGTCAGAAAGCCACGCGAGCCCAAGCCGCCCAGCACATAAAAATCATCGCCCGCCGCCCCGGCAAGCGGGATGTAATCGCGAATTGTCGCACGCAGCGCTGTCCGCCCGCCGATCGCCGTCTCCGCCTGCACGGACGGCAAATGTTCTTCGAGGACCGAACGCATATGTGCCTCGTCCTCGGGGCGCAGCGCTTCCCAGTCCCGATCGGGGACCTCGTCACGCCGGGCATAGGTCGCTCCCAGCACATGTCCCTTGCCAATCTCCGGCAAATCAACGACCGGCGACAGATAACCGCCATAGGTCACCGGCACCTTCGGACCGGGATTGAGTGCCGGCAAATAAGCCAACTGGCCCCGGTTGGCACGAAGCGGCCATGGCTGCGCCCCCATCAAGCGCAGAACCCCCACCCCGGCAGCCAGCACGACGATATCGAACATGCCAATCTCGTTGCCATCCGGTGTTTTAAGCAGCCATTGGCCCGTTTCTCTGATCATGTCGCCGACATCGGCTTGAAGATACGCCGCCCCGGCGGCCAGATGGGCGGTGATCGCTGAGGGATTTAACGTGCCTGCGCGGCTGAACCAAAGCCCGCCGCTGGCAACCTCGATGCCCGCAAGCGCCGTGGATTCGTCAGCATCGACAAGCCGCATGATGTCGTCCGGCCAGCCGAAAGCGGCCACGGCGCGGGACTGCCGTTCAGCCTCGGAAGCGTTGCGGGCCAGCGCTAGCCCGCCGCGCGCACCCAGCCAGACTTCCGCGCCTTCCGCCGCAAGCCGGTCATAGTAGCGAACGGCATACAGATAGCTCTGTGCCATGATACGGCCGAGAGGCGTCCGCTCGCGCGGCAGGCGCGGTGCCAGCAATGCTGCCGGATTTCCGGATGCCGCGCTACCGGGCGCATCGGCCTTGTCGATCAACGTTATCTTCATGCCGCGTTGGCCAAGCGCACGTGCGATGGCCCCGCCGGCGATCCCGGCGCCGATGACGGCAACATTTGGCAGAACCAATGCCGGCAAATCACCGTCCAGGGACGCCGTAACACAATCGCGTTTGTGCGCGAAGCCGTCGCGTTTGTGTACATTGAAACCAAGATCAGCCAATCCCCGCCGCACCGCCCCGGCGGCACTGAAAGTTGCCAACCGCGCGCCGGGACCGCTCAAGCGTGCCACTTCTGCCAGGACTCCCGGCGTCCACATATCCGGATTTCGTGAGGGTGCGAAACCGTCCAGGTACCAGGCGTCGACCTGCCCATCATGGTCAGTCAGCATTACCTGCGCTTCCCCGAACAGCAGGGTCAGGCGCACCCGTCCACCCTCTAAATGCAGGCGGTGCACACCACCGACCCGGGGCGGCCACTGGCCAAGCAGGGCATCGGCTTCGTGCGCCAGTTCAGGCACACGTCTCAGAATAGTGCTTAACGTGGCGATGGGAATTGGATAGCCCTCGACCGCCATATAATCGAGCTGCGCGTCGGCAGGCGCCGATTTTTTCCACTCATGCCAGGTGACGAGAAAATTCAGGCCTGTGCCGAATCCAAGTTCACCGATGCGGTAATGGCTGCGCGCGTTCCAGACCTCAGGCGCACCGATACCGCCCAGAAACACGTACCGGCTTTCCGCGATGCCGCCGTGTTTCGAGAAGTACACATCCCCGGACACACCTGAGCGAGGCGTGCCGTCGGGACCGATCTCGATCATCGGGTCAGGCAAATACGGATTGGTCATGGCCGGAGCCTACCCGCAGCTCTCACGTCTGCCAATCGCCCCCTCTTGCATCCGCCGTCGCAATCGGTTCATTTAGCACATGGATTTCGAACTCGCAGGGAAACGCATCTATATCGCCGGGCACACGGGCCTTGTCGGCGGCGCCCTCGCCCGCCGGCTCGCCGGCGAAGACTGCCAGGTACTGAGTGCCGCGCATGCCGATCTCGACCTGACCCGGCAAAGCGATGTCGAGGCCTGGTTCGCCGATAACCGTCCCGATGCGGTGATTGTCGCAGCCGCCCATGTCGGCGGTATCCGCGCCAACAGCACATACCCGGCAAAATTCCTGTACGACAATGCCGCGATTGCCCTGAACGTGATCGAGGCGGCGCGCAAATCCGGTGTCGAAAAGCTTTTATACCTGAGTGCGGCCTGCACCTATCCCAAGCTCGCCGATCAACCGATTGCCGAAGAAGCCCTGATGACCGGACCGCTGGAACCGACCAACGAATGGTATGCGCTGGCCAAGATCGCGGGCATGAAACTCTGCCAGGCTTACCGTGCCGAACACGGCTGCAATTTCATATCGGCACAACCCTCCAGCGTTTACGGCCCCGGCGACAACTTTGACCCGGAAGAAGGCCACGTCGTCGCCTCGATGATGAGCAAGTTTCATGCGGCAAAGGAAACCGGCGCGCCGACGGTTGAGCTTTGGGGGACCGGCACGCCGGTCCGCGAGTTCATGTATATCGACGATCTGGCGGACGCGTTGGTGTTTCTACTAAACCATTACGCAGACCCCGTGCCGATCAACGTCGGTACCGGCGAGGGCACGATGATCCGCGATCTCGCCGACATGATCAAAGACGCCGTCGGCTACGAAGGATCTTTGGTTTGGGATGCCGAGCGCCCGGACGGCATGCCGAAGCGCATGCTGGATTCATCGCATTTACTGAATCTGGGCTGGGAACCGACGGTCGGACTAAATGAGGGTTTGGCGAAGACGTATGCGTGGTACAACGAAACCCTCGGCTGAAGGTATCACATCACGCCCATCGTCACCCTGAACTTGGTTCAGGACGACGAGTCGATAATCAGCCCAACAACTTCTGGCGCAACAACCCGTTGACCTGTCCCGGGTTGGCCTTACCCTGCGATGCCTTCATGACCTGCCCGACGAACCAGCCGATGGCCTTTTCGTTGCCGCCACGCACTTCGGCGACCTGATCGGGATTATCGGCGATGACCTGATCGACGATGGCCTCGATGGCGCCAGTGTCGGTGATCTGCTTCAGACCTTTTTCCTCGACGATATCGCCGGGCGCTTTTGAGGTTTCGAGCATGATCTCGAACACGTCCTTGGCGATCTTGGATGAAATCGTCCCGTCTTCCATCAGGCCGACAAGTTCGCCCAGGTGCTTCGCCGAAACGGGGCTTTGGCCGATGCCCAGCCCCATCTTGTTCAGCGCACCGAACAGGTTCGTGGTCAGCCAGTTGGCGACCTGCTTGGCTTCATGGCCGGCGGCGGCTTCCTCGAAATAAGCGGCGGTTTCCTGATCGGCGACAAGCACGCCCGCATCATAGGCCGAAAGTCCCATATCCTTGATAAGGCGGTCTTTTTTCTCATCCGGCAGTTCCGGCAACGTTGATTTGATGCGGGCGATGAAATCATCGTCAAAGCGCACCGGCAGCAAATCCGGGTCCGGGAAATAACGGTAATCGTGCGCGAATTCCTTGGAGCGCATAGAGCGCGTTTCGCCCCGGCTGGCATCGAACAGACGGGTTTCCTGAACAACCTCGCCGCCGTCCTCCCAAACACCGACCTGACGTTCGGCCTCGGCCTCGACGGCCTGCATGACGAAACGGACCGAGTTCACGTTCTTGATCTCGGCGCGGGTGCGCAGTTCGTCCGACCCCTTGGGCCGCACCGAGACGTTGACGTCGGCGCGCATGGAACCTTCTTCCATGTTGCCGTCGCAGGTGCCGAGATAGCGCAGAATGGCGCGCAGTTTCCTGACGTATGCGCCAGCCTGCTCCGGTGATCGGATATCGGGCTTGGAGACGATTTCCATCAGCACCACACCGGCGCGGTTGAGATCGATCATCGAGCGCTTCGGGTCCTGATCATGCATTGACTTGCCGGCGTCCTGCTCCAGATGCAACCGTTCGATCCCGACCTCATGCGTGGAGCCGTCGGGCATATCCAGCGTCACTATGCCTTCGCCGACAATCGGGTGCTGGAACTGGCTGATCTGATAGCCCTGCGGCAGATCGGCATAGAAATAGTTCTTCCGCTCGAACACCGAATATTTGTTGATCTGTGCGCGCAGGCCAAGACCTGTGCGCACCGCCTGCTCAATGGCCATTTCATTGATGACCGGCAGCATCCCCGGCATCGCCGCGTCGACAAGCGAGACGTTCTCGTTCGGCTTGGCGCCGAAGGTTGCCGGTGCGCCTGAAAACAGTTTGGATTTGGTGATCGCCTGGGCATGAACTTCCAGCCCGACAACGACTTCCCAATCGCCCGTTTCACCCTGAATGAGATAGCTCATAACGTCACCTCCGGGCGCGACGTAAAGTTCGCCGCCTGTTCCAGCGCACTTGCGGCACGGAACAGGGTTTCTTCCTGACAGACACCGCTGATCAGTTGAAGCCCGAGCGGCAAGCCGTTGGCATCCAACCCGCCCGGCACGGAAATCGCCGGCAGTCCGGCCAGAGACGCCGGCACCGTGAAAACATCGTTCAGATACATGGCGATGGGATCGTCCATCTTTTCGCCCTCGGCAAAGGCGGCGCTCGGCGCCGTCGGGGTCAGCAACACATCGACATCGGCGAAGACGTTTTTGAAATCCTCGGCGATCAGGGTGCGGACCTGCTGCGCCTTGACGTAATAAGCGTCATAGTAACCGGCCGACAGCACATAGGTGCCGATCAGCACCCGGCGCTGCACTTCAGCGCCGAACCCCTCGCCCCGCGTCAGCTCGTACATTTCGTCAAGGCTGTCACCCGGCACACGGTGGCCGTAGCGCACACCGTCATAACGCGCCAGGTTCGACGACGCTTCCGCCGGTGCGACGATGTAATACGTCGGCAGCGCATATTTGGTGTGCGGCAACGAGACCTCGACGATTTCCGCCCCCATGTCCCTGAACCACTGCGCGCCCTGTTCCCAGAGTTTCTGAATATCAGCCGGCATGCCGTCCAGCGTGTATTCCCTGGGAATGCCGACGCGCAATCCCTTGGCGTTCTTCGTGCAGGCGGCGCGAAAATCAGGCAGGTCCATCGGCAGCGAGGTCGAATCCTTCGGATCGTGCCCGCTCATCACCTGCAGCATGATCGCCGCGTCCTCGACGGTACGGGTCAACGGCCCCGCCTGATCGAGGCTGGATGCAAACGCCACCGTCCCCCAGCGAGAGCAACGGCCGTATGTCGGCTTCATGCCGACTAGACCCGTGAACGAGGCCGGTTGGCGGATCGAGCCGCCGGTATCGGTCCCGGTCGCGGCAATCGCCAGACCGCCGGATACAGCCGCGACGGAACCACCCGACGAGCCGCCCGGCACCAGATTCGCGTTGGCGCCCTCGGGTGTCCAAGGATTTTTCACCGACCCGAAATACGACGTGATATTGGCCGAGCCCATGGCAAATTCGTCCAGGTTGGTCTTGCCCAGCATCACCGCGCCGGCATCGCGCAGTTTACCGCTGACGGTGCTTTCATAGGTCGGTATAAAATTGTCGAGAATGCGGGACGCCGCCGT